>JAILFK010000001.1 GCA_024697595.1 Lachnospiraceae bacterium
GAGTCAGGAACATCATCTTTTGGATGACATCCCTGCATAGGGAGCGGGGGTTGGGGCAGAGCCCCAAGTATAACAAAAGCACCGATTTACACGGTGCTAATGTTTTTAGATTTTTGGGACATTTTCAAAAATGCTTGACACTGATACCATCTCAAGATCAGGTTTACATTTTTTGCAAAAACCATGCGACAGTTCTTCTTTTTTTATCAATCCATCGCAACCCGGACAGCGGGTTGGATAAACTACATTTATCACATTGCTCATAAAATTGTTCACAGATAAAACATTTACTTTCATTGACTTTTTCCCCTCTTATTTATAGAATTTAGTTTGATACTTTTATTTAACAAAGGAAGGTTCCTATGAAAAATATAAAGAAAATAATAAGTTTATGCCTTTGTTGCTTTCTTATTATTGGGCTATGTGCCTGTAAGAAAAAAGAAAAAGATGTAAAATACGATCCCGTAAAAGAGGAAGATAGTACTGTATATACTATATACATAATGCAAGATGACGACAGCGAATATCACAACCAGATATTAAAAGGATATCAGGATGCCTTAAATGATTTATTTGGTGCAAGCCACTTAGATATCAAATATTCAAAAGGTTCTGATGACGTATCTCTAGATGCCATCGCTGAAGCATACGCAGTAACCACTCCTCAGCTTATTTTTGCCAACGGCGCCAACAGCGTAACCAGCATGGCCACCGCAGAGCAAACAACACCTATAGTCGGTGCTGATGTAATTAATTACGAAGGAGAACTAGACAGAATCGAGGCAAAAAAAACCAGCCTCCTAAATTCTGTTACAACAGATGATGTAACTAGCAGCGAAATTTCCGCTGATACATCTGTCGAACCCACTGATGAGGACTCTCAAAATCAAGAGAGTACATTATTCAACAATCCTCTACCAGCTCCAGAGCCTTGGGACGGAACAACCGGCATCAATCTATGCGGAGTTTCCACCCTGCCTGATATTGAAGCATCACTATCTCTTTTAATAGAATGTACACCTGTACTTTATTCGGTTGGTGTTATTTATCCCGAAGGCGACGAAGACGCTAAATATCAAGCTGATATAATGAAAAAATATGTAGAACAAGCTGGCTTGGTTTGTAATGAATATATATTACCACCATCTTCAGATATGATTTCCGAATACAGCATTAACTCTACACTAAGCGGTTCTGTGACAACTGATCAAGTACTTAAAATGGCTTGTGAAAACAGCAACTGTCTATACATACCATCTAGTGTATATGTAGATGATCAGATCGAAAAAATATGCAATACCGCCACAGCAAATGGTATTCCAACTGTCACAAACGATTTGGAAGCTTCCAATTATGCCTTGGCATCCCTTTATCAGGACCCTTATATGATTGGATATGCCGCTGGTAAAATGTCATACCGCGTCCTCGTTAAAAAGGAAGATCCTAGTACTACTTTAATTGAAAATGTGATTTTTAATAACGAAAAATTATACAACGAAAATGTAGCAAATGCTTTAGGTAAAGCATTTCCTAAGTCATTTAAAGAACGGACGAAATTCTTAGAAGAATATGTACCCGGCTCAACAACTGAGCGAGTAAATAATCAAGAGGCAAGCCAATAGGCTGCCTCTTTTTTATAATAACATGTTTTTTATAATTGTGAAATATATTCTATGCGTTCACGCAAGCCCGAATTACGTTTTTGCTGAACAGTATTGTCTATCATATTATAAAATGTATTTTCATCTCCAACTATGGTGATGCATTTCTTAGCTCTTGTTATTCCAGTATATAAGAGATTTCTGTTCATAAGCATCCTTGGGCCCGGCAAAATCGGTATTACCACAGCGTTATACTCACTTCCCTGAGACTTATGAATAGTCACAGCATAGGCCAATTCCAACTCATCCATATTTTTATATGGATATTGAACCATTTTATCTTCATCATATTTGACCCACACGCAATTTGTGAACTCATTTATCTCTGTAATTATCCCCACATCTCCATTAAATACACCCAAGCCTTTATCTATAGGGATACCATATTTACTCCTTATCTCCCATTCAAGCTGATAGTTATTTTTTATTTGCATAACCTTATCGCCTTCCCGGAAGACCTTATCGCCAAATCTTCTCTCTTTCTTAGATACATCTGCCGGATTTAAATAATATTGCAATTTCTCATTTAGGTTATCAACCCCCAGCAAGCCTTTTCTCGTAGGGGTTAGTACCTGGATATCAAAGCTACTCGATCCCACATACCCCGGCAACTTATCTACAACCAGAGAAAGTACGGCACCAATGGTTTTGTCTGCATCATATCTTTTTATATAAAAGAAATCCTTAGATTTATTGTCTATAGCCACATGCTTACCCTCATTGATTCCATGAGCATTCATTACAATATCACTGGTTGTAGCCTGTCTAAATATTTTTTGCAAAGTAACTGTAGGAATACAATCGGATGCAATAATATCCTTCAACACATTTCCAGGCCCCACACTAGGCAACTGATTCACGTCACCCACCAAAATCAGCCTCGTGCCTGGGGGTATAGCTTTTAACAATGCATACATAAGGTTTATGTCGACCATGGACATCTCATCAATTATGATCACATCCGCCTCTAGAGGATTATTTTCATTTCTTTCAAACATCCCTCTCTGATTGGCTTTTCCCCCATCGTTCTCCTCAGCCATAGCCCCATTCACCTCAAGCATACGATGAATGGTTCTGGCCTCATATCCTGTAGCCTCACTCATACGTTTTGCAGCTCGCCCTGTAGGAGCTGCTAAAAATATATCGCAACCATCTAATTCAAAATAGTTTATAATCGCCTTGATGGTGGTTGTCTTTCCGGTTCCAGGCCCTCCAGTAATAACCATAAGTCCGTTGGTAGCTGCCTGTTTCACAGCTTCTTTCTGCCACTCATCCAGCTCCATGCCCTCTGCCTTTTGAACTCTATCAATCAACTGATCAACTCGATCAGAGGATTCACCATAAGATTCATTTAGCGCACAGAGCAATCCTGCCACAACGCCCTCCGCATAGTCATACCATTTGGAATATACCTTGTTTTCTTTTTGCACCACCTTTTGTTCCACTGTCAAATTGTCTATCATGGTACCCACTGAATTTTCAGTGACCCCCAGAATATCCGCAGTATACTTAATCAATTCATCTCTATAATAAAATGTATGCCCAGACATCGCCGCCAGATTTAGAGCATATAACACCCCTGATTGAATACGAAAATCTGAATCTGAGTGAATGCCAACTTTTTTTGCAATTTCATCTGCAATCTTAAATCCCACGCCCGAAATATCCTCAGCCATTTTATACGGATTTTCTCTGATAACAGAATAAATCTGCTGGCCATAGGTATTATATATTTTTACCGCCAGATTCATGCTTATTCCATACTTAGTCAAAAAAACCATAGCATCACGAAGATCTTTTTTCTCCATCATATCATCTGCAATTTCCATGGCCTTTCTCTTACTGATTCCCTTCACCTCTGCCAATCGCTCTGGTTCTTCCTCAATAATTCTAAATGTATCTTCCTTGAACCATTTTACAATTCTAGCTGCCAATGCCACACCGATACCTTTTATGGCACCAGAGGCGAGGTATCTCTCCATGGAAACCACATCCGTGGGAGCCTTTACCTCCATCTGCTCCATCTTAAACTGAGTCCCGTAACTAGGATGCTCAACATATTCTCCCTTAAGCAAAAGAATCTCCCCCTCGTTAACAACAGGGAAGATTCCTACACATGTAATTTCTTCTTCTTCACTTATAAAATTCAATACTGTATATCCGTTGTCCGAATTGCGATAAATAATACTTTCCACATATCCTTCCAACTCTTCAAAAGCACTTTGTTCTTCCATTTACAAGTATAATTCCTATTCTATTCCATAATTTCTCTTCACTTGATCAACTAAATCTTCTGTCAATGTCCCAGCATAGTCATCTACCATCTTAGATGCCAACTCAGTGATTGTTGCATCCATGTAGATATCTTTATACTGACTCATAGTTGGATCCTCGTCATCCTCATCACTCTTCAAGCTATCACGAACCTCTTTGATAACTTGCTCCAACAAAAAAGTCTCAAAACTTTTTACCGCTTCAGTTATTTCTTCCTCAGATGACTCTGATGAAATCCCAGAGAGAGATTTTGAAACGCTTGTTCCCTTTGCTGCCGAAGCCGCAGTATTTTGAGTTTGATCTAAGTATGATGTTATTCCAGATACTTCCATAACCATATCCTCTCACTTGCCGCCCAAGGTGTCCCCCAGTCGTGCTTATCATATAAAATTACATTTTATCCGCTTCTATCGTCTAAGATTGTTAGCCTGTTCAAGCATAGTATCCGACGTTGTAATAGCTCTAGAATTAAGCTCATATGCTCTTTGCGCCACAATAAGATTTACCATCTCATCTGCCACATTTACATTTGAAGCCTCTAGGTATCCTTGATTGATTTTACTTCGTGTAATCCCTGCTGCATTCGCTTCATTCAATGGAGCTCCAGAAGATTCTGTGGCTGCCCACATGCTCTCTCCAGTCTTTTCCAATCCCTTAGGATTGTTAAACTGAAACACTCCTACACTTTGCCCAGTCTGAATATAATTTCCATCAGCACCTCTGTATGCCAACTGTCCCTCTGTTCCAAAGGACACTGTATCGCCTGATGCCCCCTCTGGCAAAGTAATTCTATTTCCATTATCATCTAATACATAATAACCCTCAGCAGTAGTGAGAACTCTCGCTCCGTCGTTTGCTAAAGACCATGTAAAATCACCATTTCTAGTATATTTTACAGTCCCATCCAAATCGCGAACCGAGAAGAAGCCATCCCCCGAAATACAAAGTGCTGTAGCTGAATCTGTGGCCGTCATAGCGCCTTGAGCAAAACTTGTATTTGTGGAAGCAATCCTTGTTCCCAATCCCACCTGTGCAGTGGTTGGTTTTGGATCACCATTAGCTGTTGTACTCTCCGTCTGTAATGTCTGATATAAAAGAGACTTAAACTGCGCACTCTGTGATTTATATCCTACTGTATTTACATTTGAAATATTATTTGCTATTGTGTCAACATTTGTCTGCTGGGCTTTCATTCCTGAAGCTCCAGTCCATAATGCTCTCATCATAATGGATGCACCCCTTTCTACTTCATCGATAAATCATCAACCTTGATTAAACTCTACCGACATCATTTACCGCTTTATCAAGTGTAGAATCCTCTGTCTGAATCATCTTTTGTCCCGCTTCATAAGCTCGCGACAAAGTAATAATTCTAACCATTTCATCCACTATATTGACATTTGAAGCTTCTAAGCATCCTTGCTCAACGGAAGCATCAGATTGAATAATCTGTCCGCCATCTACCAAATCATATAGATTTTCTCCATATTTGGAAATGTAATCATAATTATCAATATCCACTATACCGATTTGACCTATATTGTTTCCTTCCTGGAAAATATAGCCCTGCTTATCCACTGTGTATTCATAATTAGGATCTATACGCACGTAATTATCTTGATTTAAATCAGAATTGATGGCGCCGTTCATATTGAGAACATAATCTCCATCAGATGTTCTCATATATCCTTGATTATCTATTGTAAAAGCTCCATCCCTAGAATATTTAATAGATGTTGTTCCGTCCTTGGAGGTAAATGCAATTGCAAAAAAACCTTGGCCTGACAACGCTAAATCACTGGCATTATCTGTAATTTGAAAACTACCTTGATCCCAGTTAGTGTAAGTCTCTCCAACTTTAACACCCAAGGTAACTCCGCCGATTCGTCTAGGTAGACTAGCAGCAGAAGTATCCTTGATCTTGATTGCAAGTTGGTGATCAAAGGATTGATTTACAGTGCCTTCACTTTTGTAACCGGTGGTACTTGCATTTGCCATATTATTTGCTGTCACATCCATGCGCCTTTGCTCTTCCACCATCCCTGTGTAGGCTGTGTATAAACCTTTTACCATATGCCCTCCTATATAAATCTCGCTGTATTAATTAAAACATGGTATTCAACCATTATTTATTTCGGCTTATACTGCCAAAATCTTAACCCTCAGACGAATCTCCTGAAAGGAATTCTACAAACTTTCCTGTACCAATGGCAACACATGTTGTTGCATCGTCTGCTGTCATTGTGTTGATTCCTGTTCTATCCTCAATAAGTTCTTCCAAACCGCGAAGCAAAGCTCCTCCTCCTGTGAGGACAATACCTCTATCAGCCACATCTGCAGCCAACTCTGGTGGTGTCTTCTCAAGAACTGAGTGAATAGCCTCAACGATCTGAAGTGTAGACTCTCTAAGCGCCTCCTCTGTCTCCTCTGAAGATACTTCTATTGTCTTAGGCAAACCAGTTACAAGGTTTCTACCTCTAACATCCATTGTCTCTGGTGTTGGAAGTGGGAAACATGTACCAATCTTGATCTTGATATCCTCAGCTGTACGCTCTCCAATAAGAAGATTATGCTTCTTTCTCATATATCGAACAATAGCCTCGTCAAAATCATCACCAGCAATCTTGATAGATGTGCTGACAACTGATCCTCCAAGTGAGATAACTGCAATGTCTGCAGTACCACCACCGATATCAACGATCATATTTCCGCAAGGTCTAGAGATGTCAATTCCCGCTCCAATTGCTGCTGCAATTGGCTCCTCAATAATTTTCACCTCTCTAGCTCCAGCTGCATAAGTAGCATCCTCAACCGCACGCTTCTCAACCTCTGTAGCTCCGCTTGGGATACATACACTAACCAAAGGCTTACGATAGCTCTTCTTGCCCATAGCCTTCTGGATAAAATACTTTATCATCTTCTCTGTTACTGTATAGTCTGAAATAACACCTTGTCTAAGTGGACGAACTGCCACAATATTTCCAGGTGTTCTTCCAAGCATAAGTCTAGCTTCCTCGCCGATTGCCTTTATCTTGTTTGTATCTCTATCAAAAGCTACAACTGAAGGTTCCTTCAGAACTACGCCTTTGCCTTTTACATAAACTAATATACTAGCTGTTCCTAAATCAATTCCAATATCACTTGCTACCATTTCCTGCGAATCTCCTTTTAAAATTTGTATAGTTAGAGTATTCTCTTTCATCCAAAAGGGCATACTTCACCTAATCATAATAATGTTATTCTATTACAATTATATATAACTAGTTAATTTTTTCAATGAATTTTTCCGAATTCTTTGTGAAATATATATTATATTTTTTTATTTTTCTTCATATATTCATCACAGAATCAACACATTTAGAAACTACTATACATAACGTACTAGCTAATATTTAGCTAATATATTTTTCATAACTCAAGCTCCGAGACCTAGTTTCGGAGCACTCCCCAAAAGCAAACGGGATTATCTCATTGAGATAATCCCGACAGACTGAAGACAAAAGCCTCTTGTGATTTATGAAGTCACAAGAGACTTTTTTCATTTTCTTTTTGATTTTTGATGTATTTTCAGGTTTTGATATTTAATATTTATGAGCTATATGAGGATTTCATGTCCTTATGTAGG
>JAILFK010000008.1 GCA_024697595.1 Lachnospiraceae bacterium
CTGGTCCGCTCACCTGTGCTCCATCCTTCTTCACAGTCTCGATGATTTTCTTGGCAGATGCATCAACTAATTCGTGATCATAAGCCTTGAGTGTGATTCTCATAATACTTGCCATAAAAAAAGTCGCCTCCTTCGTACTTAATATTGTACGACAAGCGGTGACTGTACACTTCTCCGTGTGTGTCCTACGGATTTACACACGTGTTTCTACTCCTACGGTAGACATTATTGGGTACAGTGACTTGTCGCCAGTTTCCTAACTTGACATTCGCTCCACGGAAAACCTGCTAATAACTATGGTCGATTATCAGCAGCAACCTCACGCTTCTACGCTATCAATGTCACAGCAAGTGATAGTATACCTTATAAAATCAAGACTTGCAACAATTTAGAAAATATTTTTGTATTTTTTGAAGTACAATCTGCATTTAGTTAATTTATGCATTATCGGGCACTAAATATTGGTAGATTTGATGGAGGCGCTGTCACTTCAAGCATCACCTGATTCAAGTTTAACTCATCCCGGCGGTGCTTTCACCTGATTTCGGGTCTAGGCACCGCCACTTCCCAAGTCTCACCCTTCCATAGCGAACTCGGTGGCAGTGCCAGAGAATGTCATTTCTTATAGCACCACCACTCAAGCGTCGCTGTGTTTGGTTTTAATCATAGCCGGCGGTGCTTTCACCTGATTTTCTCTTTTCCTACCGCCCCCATTCTGTTATACTAGGCAAGCGTGGATCTAAACTGCTATAATAGCAGTTGAACAACATACATATAGAAAGGTAAATCACTATGTGGATTGCAGATAATTGGAAAGACTACGAAGTTATAGATTGTAGTGAAGGAGAAAAACTTGAGCGTTGGGGAAGATATACCCTTCTTCGACCAGACCCTCAGGTAATCTGGAACACTCCTAAAAAATGTAAACAGTGGAAGAAACTCAATGGTCACTATCATCGCAGCAAAAAAGGCGGCGGTGAATGGGAATTCTTTGATCTCCCTGAGCAGTGGGCAATCAATTACAAATTACCAGTTCAACCTGACAATGGTTCTTCTTATATAAATGGCGACGGTGAGCTCACTTTCAACCTCAAGCCATTTAGTTTTAAGCACACTGGTCTATTTCCAGAGCAGGCAACAAACTGGGATTGGTTTTCAAACCTTATATATAATAAGAAGAAACAGAATCCTAATAAAGAAATAAAAGTATTAAATCTATTTGCTTACACAGGTGGCGCAACTATAGCTGCTGCTGCAGCCGGAGCAAGTGTCACTCATGTAGACGCATCAAAGGGTATGGTTACTTGGGCTAAGGAAAATGCTGTTTCGTCTGGACTTGGCGATGCTCCTATCAGATGGTTAGTTGATGACTGCAAGAAATTTGTAGAACGCGAGATTCGTCGCGGAAATCACTACGATGGAATAATCATGGATCCTCCTTCATACGGAAGAGGACCTAAGGGTGAAATCTGGAAAATTGAAGAAGCTGTTTATGAGCTTATCACTCTTGCAGCAGAACTTCTCACAGATGACCCACTATTTTTCCTTGTAAATTCGTACACCACAGGATTACAACCAGCAGTACTTCACTATATGATTTCAACAGCACTCAAACAATTCCCAGGAACTGTAGAAGCAGATGAAATCGGATTACCAGTTACTGATTCTGGCTTATATCTCCCTTGTGGTGCTAGCGGAAGATATTCTTCGGCTCAATAATTCATAATTTAAATTATTAAAAAAACAGAGATCTCGCAGGAACAATACACGCTCCGCGTCATCTCTGTTTTTTATAATAATCTTAGATCCATTTGAATTCCGAATTATTTTCCAGAATTAAACTCTATTAAAATTCCACTTTATATCTGTGATATGACTTCTCATCTTACATCATTCCCTGCAAATGATTTACAAACTGCTGAGCTGTACGTCCGCTGATTCCACCATGGCTCAACTCCCACTTATTAGCTTCCGCTCTCAAATCATCATCTGTAAACATTGCCTCTGTAATACCCTGCTTTCTAGCAAGTTCAATTACAATATTGAAGAACTCCTTCTGACTAGGTTTGCTGTAATTGATTGTTACACCAAATCTATTAACCAGCGACAACTTCTCCTCCATTGTGTCTGAGTGATGCATACCGTTTTGCACCTCAACATCATTTCTATCCTTCCAAGTCTCCTTGATAAGATGACGTCTATTAGATGTGGCATAAATCAAAATGTTATCCGGTCTCGTCTCCACACCACCTTCGATTACCGCCTTCAAGAATTTGTATTCAACCTCAAACTCCTCGAAGGACAAATCATCCATATAAATTACAAACTTATAATTTCTATTTTTAATTCTCGCAATAATATTCGACAAATCCTTGAACTGGTGCTTGTAAATCTCAATCATTCGAAGTCCATCAGGATAAAACTCATTCACTATCGCCTTAATACTTGTTGATTTTCCAGTACCACTATCTCCGTAAAGCAATACGTTGTTAGCTTTTTTACCCTCGACGAAAGCCTTGGTATTATCGATGAGTTTCTTCTTTTGAATCTCATATCCAACCAAGTCATCAAGCACAACCTTGTCCATGTTGTTGATGGCATGAAGTTCAATATCCTGGCCTTCCTCTCTATCACTGAGACGAAACGCCTTGTTGAGACCAAACATTCCCACTCCGTAATCTTTATAAAATGTTGTTACTATATCAAAAAACTCATCAACATTAGCAGCGTCATCCAATTTATCACGAAGAGCAATAATCTTCTCGCTGACATTTTGATTGTACATAAGCTCTGGCTTTCCAATCGCCTTGTAATCTGATAAATATGAGAAGCAATCAATTCCCAACTTGGACTCGATCTCTGAAAAATCAAAGTGGAACAGTTTCATAAACACCTCGAAATCATTTTTTGCAAAATGATTGACACTACCATCACTGGCACCCACCTTTTCGCATGTAAGTGAAAATGGGTTCTCATCATTTACCATGTAAAATGCTAAGTAACACTGCCACAAGTTCTTATCAAAACCATAGTCAGTGGACAAAATCAAAATTCTCTTAACCTGTGTATAGATATCCTCAATCAATGCCGAATCTGAATCTGCAGCCTCGTCGAATCTACGGAAAATATCTCCCACTCGATACAAGATGCAATCCCTATCCATATTTCCATACATGATCAATTTCGATATTTCTCTATACATCTAAAATTCCTTCTTTCTATCACTTCTCATCACACGACGTTTTTTCAAACTTCACATCACATGACATTTTTATTTCTCAAACTTAAAATCGCATGACATTTTTTGTTTTTTTAAACTTCAAGTCTAATGACAGTCATTCAACTTCTACTCATACCTTAACGCATCAATTGGATTCAACTTCGCCGCCTTGTTAGCTGGATAATATCCGAAGAACACACCGATGGCCATTGAAAATCCAAGTGAAATCAATATACTCTTCAACGACGGTGTCACGTCGGCACCTACATGATTTGCCAGGGCAATTCCTGCCAAACATCCCAGCGCGATTCCTATTATACCACCAATTATACAAATAACAATGGACTCAATTATAAACTGAGCGCGAATAGATGAGTTTGGCGCACCAAGCGCTTTTCTCGTTCCAATTTCTCTGGTTCTCTCCGTGATGGATACAAGCATGATGTTCATAACTCCGATTCCACCAACCACAAGAGCAATTCCACCAATCAACGCAATGGCCGATGTCACAGTGCCCATAATCGTTTCCATAATAGACACAATGGATGCATATGTTGTTGCCGTCACCTTGAAACTATGATTGTTGCGGTAAATATTTGCAAAAAATCCCTCAATCTGAGCCTTCAAAATCTCTGGATCAGAACTTTCATTTATCACAACTGTCAACTGCTTATAACCACTGGTATGATTTATTTTCTGAGCAGTCTTTAATGGGATGTACAAATTCGTTGTGTCCGATCCCATCATAAATGACATCATATTGCCACCCGATGCATCATCCTCATCGCCTGCTTTGTAAACACCTCCGATTACAAAGCTATAATATTTATCATTTACCGCGAGAGTCACTTCGCTTCCAACTGCTGCCTTGGCATCTCCGTCAAACATATCCTCCAAAGCGTCCTCTGACAAAAGCGCCACCATGGCACCGCTCTGTAAATCTTGCTCCGAAAAATATCGTCCCTCCAACATATTAATATCGTCTGCCAAAAACGATCCTAAAGTCGTTCCAGATACAGAGACCTTGGAGGTGTTGCCCTGGTATTGAACCTCACCCTGGCCCACACTTTCTGATATGGAAAATGCTTTTATATCTTCAGGATATGCATCCTTCAACTGGCTCAACATATCCGCAGTAATCAGATCCGAATCCTCCGGCTCTTCCCCATCATCATCTGTAGAAAATGACATGCCCATCATTGAGGACTCGCTCTCCTCGTCCTCCTCATCCTTTACCGGCTCTAACATCAGCTGAATATTATTGGCTCCCAGCGAACTCATAGATTCCGTCACCGTCTGAGTAACCGAATCACCAACAGTCATAATCGCAATAACTGATGCAATACCGATTATAATTCCAAGCATAGTAAGAAGAGAGCGCATCTTATTGGCCTTTAAACTAAATAGAGCCAAGCGGATATTTTCATACAACATCATCATGCTTTGGCCCCCTCTCTCTCGCCGATGACCTCGCCATCACGAATAGTGATTATTCGCTCCGTCTCCTCTGCCAACTCATTGGAATGAGTTATAAGTACTATTGTCTTACCTTCTTCTTGGTGAAGTTTATGAAACAAATCCATAACCATACGTCCAGTTGCTGAATCAAGAGCACCTGTTGGCTCGTCTGCCAAAATTATGGACGGCTCATTTGCCATAGCCCTTGCAATTGCAACTCTCTGCTTCTGTCCACCGGATAGTTCCTCTGGTAAATGTCTCATTCTATCGCCCATGCCCACAAGCTCTAGCAATTCCTTAGCGCGCTCATTTCGCTGTTTCATCGGAATTCCCGCATAAAGCATGGGCATCTCAACATTTCTTATAGCATTGGTTTTGGAAATCAAATTATATGTCTGAAATACAAATCCAATTTTTTTATTTCGAATCTTGGACAGCTCTGCGTCCTTTGCCGCAATCACATCCACATCATCAAGGGTGTACTCCCCTTCTGTAGGTCTATCTAGCGCTCCGATTATATTCATCAAAGTAGATTTACCAGAACCAGACTGTCCCACAATAGATACGAACTCGCCTTCATGCACGTCCAGAGAAATCCCATGTAAAACCTCTAGCTCATTTGGAGTTCCAATATAAAATCGTTTTACGATATCTCGAAGTTGGATAATCGTTTTACTCATTTATTCTACTCCTCCCATTGAACCAGAATTGTTAATCATCTGCTCTAGAGAATCTGTGCCCTCCGCAGCTGGAACCAACACCTCATCGCCAACCTTCAAAGAATTGCTCTTGATCTCTGTATAATAATCGCTCTCTATGCCCTTGGTTACAACAATTTTAGAAGTCTTTGGCTTGCCTGTTTCCTCGTCAGTTCCTGTAACCTTTTCCACGAAGAATGTCTTCCCGTCATCTTCTGTCTGAACTGCATTGTATGGCACACAAGTGACATTTTCATTTTCTTTAGTGATAATACTTATCTTGGCAGTCATTCCAATTCGAAGTCGCGCGTCTAATTTATCCAAACCTATTGTCACGGTAAATGTGACGTCATTACTACTAGATGAAGATCCACCCATAATAGACGAATCAGATATACTTCCCAAATCGAAATCAAGGCCACCACCTAAACCTGTGCTCTTGCTTCCTGAATCTGAATAAGTTGTGGCATCTGTCGCTATTTTAGAAACCTTCTTAACCACACCAGTAAGTTCATCATCACCTGTGGCATTGGTTTTTATAATAACCTTTTGACCCTCAACAATACTGTTAATATCATACTCATCAATTTCAGTTTGAACGTCCAACATATCTACATTATCGATAAGTGCAACAACTGATGAGTTAAATGTATCTCCCTCTGACACATTTATGGCGGTAATCATTCCGCCTACTGGAGCCACAACCTGACAATCTGCTATCTGCTCTTGTAAATCAGAAATCGTATCTGCATTGGTATCATCGCTACTATCTAAATTTTTTATAGTATTGTTGTAACTATTAACTGCATTGTCATATGTTTTATTGATACGTTGCACATTAGACTCATATCTACTGTTGAGATTATCAAGTTTGCGCTTTGCATCATTCATCGCCTGCTCATCCTGAGTCATTTGATTCTTCGCAGCTAAAACTTCCGGATCATTTTCATTTCCCTGAGGATATTCATCACTTACTGTGGCAACAAGCAAGCTCTCATATCTACTTTTAGATGTCTCATAGGTAGACTTTGCATACTGATAATTGCTGTTGGCACTGGCAATATCATCATTTAGCTCCTGCAAATCTTGATCTCTTGTTGTAGTTGCATTATCAAGATTCTCCTGAGCATCTGTTCTAGATTGTGCCTCGTTATCATTTTGATTTGACTGGTTTTGACGCGCATCATTTAATCTTTCTTGAAGCTCACTGGAATCCATAGTACATATCACCTGTCCAGGGGAAACTGTATCACCAACTTCAACATTTACGGAAAGCACTTCCACACCGCTGGCCTTAGACTTCACTTCAAATTCATCTGAAGCCATCACATTTCCTGTGGCAGAAACCGATTCCACCAAAGTACGCTTTTCAACCTGTGCAATAGTATCCTGAGTTTCTACTTCCTCCTCGCCAGTACTACAGCTGACAATTCCAACTATTACAATCACAATCACCACAGCAATTGCAATAACCCTCTTTTTATGCTCTAAAATCCACTTTTTCAATTTCTCTTCTCCTAAACCACCGCAACCTATGAGCGGTGGCATAAATCAAATCCTCACAGCTACGCTTAAGCTGTCAGTTTCATCTTAATTTGCATCGTCACCATCAGCGCCATCTTAATTTACAGAGGTGTTGTCATTATTGCCATCGTTTTGACCCGCATTATCACCATCTAGCTTAAATCCAGATTTCTGCAAATTGTTGTACTCATCAATTTTTTCCTGGGCCTTTTTAGCGGCCGGACTATCTGGTACCAATTCGATCACTTTGTTAAATGCACTTATTGCCTCATCAAACTCCCATTTCTGGTATCTTGCATCACCCAAGTAGAATAGGGCATAACCATTTTCATAGCGCTCATCGATATCAACACACATTGCAAGGTTAAATATTGCAGCATCTAAATCGCCATTGTTATACGCACTGTATCCGCTGTTGTACAAATCTTTCAATGTCTGCTCAAAAGCTCCGGCATATACTTGATCATATATTGCTTTTCCCTTATCAGACAACAAATCTTTATTTACGATTTTGACAGCTTCCTGTGCCCCTTGCACATTTCCTGCAGCGAGGGCTTCCTGTGCTTCAATCAATTTTTCATAAGACTGAACTGTATCACCCTTGCCATTATATTCCTCAAGCTGGGCCTTCAAATCATCCACTTGTTGCTGAAGCGTCATGGCATTAGTTGAACTAGATGAAAGTTCCTCGTTTGTTGCCACCAATGACTCAGAAGCCTTCTCTACTGCTCTTTGCTTTACAGTTGGAACAACTAAAAAGAAACAGATGAGCAAACCTATAACAAGACCGACAAAAACATTTCCCATAGCAGCCTTGGATCCCTCAACCATATCTAAAAACGAATTCTGCGGCATGAGGATAGTATCATTTCCATCCTGGAAAGAAATAGAGTTTTCTCTTCTTCTCTTTTTCTTATTCTTGTTTAATTCCTTTAACTGCTCCTTGCACTCCTTCGCATATCTTAGAGTGATAGTATTTCTCACATCAACCTTGTTGGCTGCTGACAATTCTTTTTTTGCATCATTATATTTGCCATCCTGCATATAAAGGAGAGCTAAAAGCTGATGGCCAGCAACAAAATTGGGATTTAAATTCAGAACTTTTCTCAGCTGAATGCTAGCCAAATCGCGGCTTCCCTGCTGACAATACTCTAATGCCTGATTATACTTCTTGATAGTCTGGTTAATATTATCAAGTGCTCCCGGCTCACTCTGAAGTTCGTTTAAATATTTATCAGCCAAAGGATTATCATTTTCCAGATTCTTGCTAAGCACCCACTCACTCATAGCCATAACCGGCTCACCTATCTCAAAATAGATAAGTCCTAGCAAGTTTCTAGCTTTGGTATTTCTCTTATTGTATCTAAGAGATTCTTTGAGTGTTACAATAGCACCTGATAAGTCACGCACTTCGGCCTGACCTAAACCTTTGTTATAAAGAATTTCAGAATTATATAAGATTGATTTATATATATGAACATCGGTACCACAGTATGGGCAAATGTCGCCCTCATCTACTATAGTACCGCAATTATAACATCTAACATCCATGGATTATTGCTCCCATCCACCATTTTTATTATTATTTTGCTGTGCGATATGACGCAAAATATCTGTCATATCCGTCAGGTCTCTTCCCTGAATTTCCTTTTCAGCTTCCTTAATCTCCATACTTGGTTGAAAATTTTTCAACTCTTCTTCAAAATCTATCATCGCACTTACTCCTCTGGTATTGGTTCTTCTAGCACCTCTAGTCTAATTCCGGTTTCTGTCTTTACAAACTCAACATGCTTTTGATAGTCAGACATTGTAACCATACTCTCATTTTTTCTAACAGAAATGCCAGCGTACACTGTGTCGTAAACTTTTACTGTAGCTCTTCTGCCTCGCTCAACTAATTCCTGCAATTCCTCAAGACGAATTCTATCTTTAGAAACAACCGCCTCATCACGAATCTTTACGCGAAGAAGCTGCATACGTCTAGGATCATTTTTATAATCCGGATTTCTCTCTGAAGCAATCTTATCAAAATCATCTATACCTTTTTTGATTTTAGCTATATTGTCTTCAAGATTTCTAATTTTATCTAAAACTGAAGCCATCTCTTTCATTCTCTCATCGTCAATTCCCACAGTAACCTTGGTCACTGTACCGAATTTATTACCGAGAACTAAAGTTGAAACGCCTTCAACCGCATTTATGCTTCCGCCGATTATAGCTGAGTGCTTACCAGCTGTGGCTACAACTCTGCCATCGCACTCCACTATACAATTGAAAAGCACATCGGCTCTTAAATCATCTTTACAAGTCACATGGGCATACTCGATAAACTCTGCTGTAATTCCTCCGTCAGAATGTAAAAATGTCTTCTCGCCACCTTTCACACCACTTAGTAGAAATAGATTCTTACCTGCGCTAATGTGACAATTTTCCACAAGTCCATCAATGGTTACTGTACCCGATGCGTTGATTGTGACGCCATGTTTTACTCCACCGTGAATTATCACATCACCCTTGAACTCAATATTTCCTACGGTCATATCCGCATCCTGATCTATCTCATAAATAGGAGAAATATTAATTCTGTTATTGGTAAGAATAATCTTGCCATCCATGTCCGCATAATAATCCACATCATTGTCATCTCTATGGAATCCTTTGCCTGCTAAAGGCTGCAAATCTCTCACCATCTTGGCCTTAATCTCAGCACCTCTGACTGAGATACCATTTTCACCAAAAACAGCCGGATGATAAGTGGCAAGTAAATCTCCTTCATGGACAACCTCTATAAGCTTAATGCTCAAAAAGTCTGCAGAACCATCAGGTCGAATCTTCGGCTTCTTGGTGAAATCCTGACTAAAGAAATATTCATAGTAACCATTTTCACCCTCAACCGGCGGTTTTCCCACCGCAACGATAACATCTGTGTCATACATAGGACTCTCTGCTAGCGCATTGACCATTCCACTATCGATACCATATGACACACCAGCACGAGTCAATGCCAATTCCAAGTCTGCAACAGAAAAATCAGGTTTTTTCTCATCCGCACTCGGCGCTGGAATCTTCATGTTGGCAAACATCCCCTTTGGATCAACGTGCACTATTGGATTTTTTGAATAAGGTTTAAGTTCAAATCCCGCCATGTTCAGTCTCCATTTTTTAAAATGTTAAATATTATTAACACTCTCTAATCGTTTTACAGCTCCCACAATCTTGCTGGTACCCAGTCTTGAGGCACCAAGTCTCATAAATTCTTCGGCATCTTCCAAGGAGGAAATTCCTCCTGCTGCCTTTATTAATGTATCGTCATAAACATGCTCCGACATTAATTTTACAGCCTCAAATGTAGCCCCTCCACCGGCAAATCCTGTGGAAGTTTTAATGTATTCCGCATCTGATTTTGAAACCACGTCACACATCTTTATAATCTCTTCATCTGTCAATTTACAGATTTCAACAATCACCTTGAGTAATCTGCCATCACAATGAGCTTTTACCTGATTAATCTCATCTAAAATATCATCATATTTGCCATCTTTTACCCAACCAATATTTATCACCATATCCACTTCAGCAGCACCATTTTTTACAGCATCCTGCGCCATAAAACATTTTGCAGCTGTTGTGTCATAGCCATTTGGAAAACCGATGACTGTACAGATTTTCAATCTATCAGCCTCAGCAATGTCTGCTTGTCTGTCATCAATATACGTCTTGATATCTGCCACAAAAGATGCCGGTATGCAAATGGATGCTGTGCCATATTTCATGCCTTCATCTGCGATTTGCTGCACATCTTTTAACTTGGCATCCACAGCCAATAATGTGTGATCACTGTGGGCTAAAATATCTTGAATCTGTCTATCAGTCATGTCCTTCTCCTTGTTGTTATTATTTATAAATCAGTAAGCAACTTAATCATCAGCCTACTGCGACATAAGTCGTTTAGTTTGGCTTCAACCTCAACCATTATAGGCTGGCAAGTCTAGCCTCAACCTCTGCCATCATCTGCTCATATTTCTCAAGCTTAGCCTTTTCCTCGGCAACCTTGGCCTCGGGTGCTTTACTCAAGAACTTCTCATTTGAAAGCATTCCCTTGGAACGAGCCAACTCTTTCTCAAGCTTAGCCTTTTCCTTGTTGAGTCTCTCTTTCTCTTTCTCAAAATCAACCAAATCTTCAAGTGGCATATAAACCACTGCGTCTGGAATAACCACTGATACTGCGTCATCCGATACAGCAAGTTCTGCCACCGCATTGTCACCACTTGCAACCTTTACGCTACTAGCATTTGCCAGTGTAGAATATGCAGGTATCATCTTGGTAAACGTATCTGCAACATCTGCAGTTTTTGCAGCGATAAGCAAAGCAGCCTTACGACTTGGTGGAACATCCATCTCTGTACGAATATTTCTTGTACCCTTGATCAAATCTTTCACATGAGCAAGCATTGCCTCCTCAGCTTTGAAATTCCAAGCATCAGTATATACCGGCCAATCAGAAATCATAATTGACTCTTCCTCTGGATGAAGTGTGCAATAAATTTCCTCTGTGATAAATGGCATGTATGGATGTAGTAACTTAAGCGCATTGGTAAGTACAGTCTTTAGAGTCCAAAGAGCTGCATTTGCCGAAACCATATCCTCATCCTTTTTGTACATACGAGGTTTTACAATCTCGATATACCAATCACAGAACTCATCCCAGATAAAGTCGTAAACCTTTTGAACTGCGATTCCAAGTTCAAACTTGTCCATGTTGTCTGTGACATCTTTTGCCAATGTATTTACCAAGGATAAAATCCATTTATCCTCTGGCTTCAAGTCTGCGTCAGCAGGCTCCTTTATATCCACGCCATCTAAGTTCATCATGATAAATCTTGATGCATTCCAAATCTTGTTGGCGAAGTTTCTACTATTTTCCACACGCTCCCAGTAGAAACGCATATCATTTCCTGGAGCATTTCCAGTGATAAGTGTAAGTCTAAGTGCATCAGCACCATATTTATCAATAACCTCAAGTGGGTCAATACCATTTCCCAGAGATTTACTCATCTTGCGGCCCTGATCATCACGTACAAGTCCGTGAATCAAAACTGTGTTAAATGGACTCTCGCCTGTGTGAGCATATCCAGAAAATACCATTCTAACTACCCAGAAGAAGATGATGTCGTAACCTGTTACAAGCACGTCCGTAGGATAGAAGTAGTCCACATCCTCTGTCTTTTCTGGCCAACCAAGTGTTGAGAATGGCCAGAGGGCAGATGAGAACCATGTATCAAGTGTATCCTCATCCTGCTTCATATGAGTGCAGCCACACTTAGGACAAACTGTTGGAGCGTCCTCGCTTCTTGCAACTACAACCTCACCACAATCCTGACAGTAATATGCTGGAATTCTATGTCCCCACCAGAGCTGTCTAGAGATACACCAGTCACGAATATTGTCCAACCAGTGTAAATAAGTCTTGTCATAATTCTTTGGAACGAACTGTAACTCTTCCTTCTCGATTGCCTCGATAGCTGGCTTTGCAAGTTCTTGCATTGCAACGAACCACTGTGGCTTCACCATTGGCTCAACAGTTGTCTTACATCTGTCATGAGTACCAACGTTGTGGCTATAATCTTCAATGCCTACAAGAAGTCCCATCTCATCCATCTTCTTTACGATGATGTCTCTCGCCTCGTATCTATCCATACCGGCAAACTCACCACCGTTTTCATTGATAGTGGCATCATCATTTAAAATATTTATAACAGGCAAGTCATGTCTCTTGCCCACCTCGAAATCGTTAGGATCATGAGCTGGTGTAATCTTTACCACACCAGTTCCGAACTCTTTGTCTACATACTCATCAGCAATAACTGGAATCTCGCGATTCATAAATGGAAGCATAACAGTCTTGCCCACGATATCTGTATATCTCTCATCATCCGGATTAACTGCCACAGCTGTATCGCCGAGCATTGTCTCTGGACGAGTTGTGGCAAACTCTACATATCTGCCTGGCTCTCCAACAATCTCGTATTTCATATGCCAGAAATGTCCAGCCTGCTCCTCATGAATAACCTCTGCATCAGAAATTGAAGTCTGACATACAGGACACCAGTTGATAATGCGGTTACCCTTGTAAATGTATCCCTCATCATATAACTTGACGAACACTTCCTCTACAGCCTTAGAGCATCCCTCGTCCATTGTGAAACGCTCGCGCTCCCAATCAGCAGATGAACCCATCTTCTTAAGCTGCTTGATAATACGTCCGCCGTATTCTTCTCTCCACTCCCAACATTTATCAAGAAATCCTTCTCGGCCCAAATCAGCCTTGTCAATTCCCTGCTTCTTGAGATGCTCGATAACCTTTACCTCTGTGGCGATGGCCGCGTGATCTGTACCTGGCTGCCACAAAGCATTGTAGCCCTGCATTCTCTTATATCTAATCAAAATATCCTGCATAGTGTTGTCGAGAGCATGACCCATATGAAGCTGACCAGTAATATTTGGAGGTGGCATCACGATTGTAAATGGTTTCTTGCTTCTATCTACTTCCGCGTGAAAATATCCGTTGTCCTCCCACTTCTTGTATAGTCTGTCCTCTAATCCGCTAGGATCGTATGTTTTTGCTAATTCCTTGCTCATGATTTACTCCTGCATTACAATAATTTTCTCACCTTGAAAATTCAAGGTGTGACGCCTTCGAGACGCCAGGATATAATTTTCCTTATAATCCTCTCTATTTTACCAAAAAAAGCCACGTGTTACAAGATAATAACACGCGGCAAAAGGCTCAATTAACGATTAAATCCAGGGGGAGTCTTCGTCTTGATTTTGTATATGAGATTCGGGATAAATATATCAATATTTTTCAAAGACAATATGGCTTTTCCCACCTTGCCCTGGCGTCTGAAGTCCGCCTTGTATTTACTCATCCGAAGCAATTTATCAAGCTGTTTTTCTGTCAAAATATTCTCCCCACGAAGGAAGTCTATAAACTCGTAAGTCGACACATCTGTGTTGGTGGTGTCAGCCGAGAGATTCGCCCCTGTAAATTTGTGGGTATAAAGAGGTTCGTCAACAACCTCAAAGGGCTGGTTTTGCCCCAACATAACAAGCCATAAATAATAGTCGTCGGAACCATTTTTACTGCAAATCTTTTCCATCCAAATATCGGGAATGGCCTTCCTTGGAACCAAGCATTGTCCCGGGGAGATAATCTGCACCCCCACCTTAAGATATGTATCTAAATCCGACACCTTCTTTTGATGGTAAATGGTTCTGTACCACAAGAGCATCGACCCATCCGCCTGCTCTAGGTTCGCATTGGAAACGGTGATTGGAAGGTTGTGGTTGTTGTTGGCATTGTTGCAATTCGTGGTTTGATCGGCATGATTGAAATTCAGGGTTTCATTTTCATTTTCGTAATCCAGGATTTTGTTTACATGCTTCACCAAGGCGTCAGATGACAAACTGTCATCCTGATCCAAAAACATTACATAGTCCCCGGTGGCCGCCTTAAGGCCTGCCACTCTAGCGCCATGAATTCCCGTATTTTGGTCCTGGTTTATTATTGTAAATGTGGTTTGTTCGCCATGATTCCCACTTGTTTTATCAGGTGATTTTTCATCAAGCTCCACCTGCACCCAAGGGCTATCATTTACAATAATCACCTCAAGCTCATGTCCAGCCGCTTCCAGATTTTTGGCATTGGCTTGCATGCACTTTAGGTACTTAGGCATATATTTATTTCCATCATAAAAAGCTGTAATCACAGATACTTTCATGTAAATCTATTCATCCTTATCAAAAACTCTTCTTGTATTTTTTGCCAAAAAATTTCGCCACCAAAAAGGCGCCACCTTTTTTAATCCAGTTCACCTTTTCTAAGTGCATTGTCGGCACCTCACTGACTCGCAAATCAGGATTTTCCTGCTGCTTGTGCACCAGCCAGACGTTAAATAAAATTTCGCTGACACGACCGTATAATCTGGCAGAAAATGCATCTTCCAAAACGCCGATATCATTTTCCAGTTCGCCCAAAATATCGAAAAGCCACTGGCAATATTCCTCCAAGTACTCCCGTCGCATAATGCACATGTTAAACATATATCCCCAGCTGCGATTGTAAACTTCCTCGCAAGCGTCCAAGTAATCATTGTGACGTTGCGCAATTATAAGCTTCGCCTTGTCTAGATGATCTCCATCTAGGGTATGGGCATAATGCGAATAAAGGGATTCAATATAATATTTGCGCTTAGTCGGAACTGCAATATCACAATTCGCCATTATCTCCTCAGCCTCTGCTGTGGTCATAATATTTTTTCCTGAGCCCTTAAAATATCTGCGATAATGCACCAATCCTATGGCGTCAGCATCCAGATTCTTCCAGGCCCAATAAAGACCTGTCAGCTCGCAGTAATATGGATTTTTGTGAGAAATATTTTCCCCAGTGTCGTCGCGAGAAACCTGGGCCATTTCATTTTTTCGTGCTTCATCTTGCGCCTGCTTTTCACTTGCATCCGCTTGATTCTCGCCACGGGCCACATCTCCATAATGCGCTTCAATTGTTTCCTTGCCTTCCGCCCCAACATGCATCGGCAAATATACATCTTCTTCCGGCACGGTATAGGACTTATGCATCGCAATAATAATTTTTGTTTTCATAATCGTCTTTCTCAAATTTATTATAGAGTCTAATCAGATCGAATCTGTCGCCACAGGTGACCAACACATCCCAGATTGAATCTGTCGCCACAGGTGACCAACGCATCGCCAGGTACATACTAAAAAATGGCCTCCTTGCAATCGCAAAAAAGCCATTTGAAATATGTCACGCTATCTGCTATCACGCATCATTTTCCTCATTAATCTCATTAGCAATAGTTGCAGATGCACCTGCTACTGAAGCAACAGTTACCACAACTGCCACAATGACAACCAACAAAATAATGCAAATAAAGAAAATCCAAAATCCTAATTCTGTCATATCATTCCCTCTTTTCTCTATGTTTCGCTCATAAATTAATACTATGTATTACATTTTAACATAACACTTTTTACTTTTCCATATGCTTTGCGCGATCTGCAATGTTTTTATTGAAATTGATAACCTCGTGATCATACATTTCATCCATAAGCATAGACTGAATCATAAAATCTGCAGACGCTTTATTTAGCGCAATTGGAATATCATAAACCTGTGAAATACGAAGAAGTGCTTTAACATCAGGGTCATGAGGTGCTGCTGTAAGTGGGTCAGAAAAGAACACCACAAAATCAACTTTTCCCTCCACGATTCTCGCACCAATCTGCTGGTCGCCACCTAGTGGGCCACTGTTGTATCCTCTCACTGGTAAATTGGTGGCATCAGTTATCATGCGAGCTGTTGTTCCAGTTCCGCACAGAAAATGTTTCTTTAAAATCTCAATATTTTCCTTGCACCACTCAATCAATTCCTGCTTCTTGCCATCATGTGCAATCAACGCAATATTTTTTTGTTTTCCAATTGTTAGTGTAATAAATTCCTCGTTCATATCCTTACCCTCTCATTTATTTTATGTATTTTATGAATTATATTTTAATTCACATATGCACTTATCAATTCTTTTATTTGCATATTCACTCATGAATTATGTTTGTGCAATCACTCATCAATTTTTCATATTCACTCATGAATTATATTTACGCAATCGCTCATCGGTTTTGCTTCAGCTTAGAATATAATTTCGAAAAATGTTTCTGCACAAAACCAATAATTTTCGCATTTCTATAAGCTTTATTTACCTCGCCATCAGCCAAGGGTTGATATAAAATCCTGGTCATTTTCCCTTGATTTGATAAATGATTTTTCAAAAGCTGATACAAATTTTTTCCCTTTATAACATAATTCGTATCCTCGTACTCAGCCTGCACAGCCTTTATTATATCCTTCTTTTCATCACCGTGGTCCATCATTCGAACAATCATAGATTGCAGCGATCTGAAATATACATTTGCCATAACCTCATATGCCCTATCAGACATATCTTCGCCTTGTAAAATGTTTTCCTGCAGCTGAATAAATCTATAAACTCTGCGCTTTTGCAGGTCCATATATTCTGGTAAATATTTGGCGGTAAGCCTGGTTTGATTGGCGTTTCGATAATGGTACAAACATTTATCAACCACCGCATATGTCTTGGCATTTTCCAAAACATTTATGTTAAATAATATGTCTTCGACATGAGTTATGACCTCATAGCGCAGTTCATTCTCTCTAAGTAAATCTAACCTATATGCCTTGTTCCAAGCATACCCCAGCAAAGTCTGAGACTCAAGTTCTGCCAGTTCTTTCGCAAAAGCCGCTATGCCATTATTTTCAAAATCAAATTGATTTTTGTCACACGCTCCATCTTTCTCTTTTGTATTTATAGTACTAGTTCTAGATATTGCATTAGAATATGTCAACTTCTCTTCTGCATCATAATAATCCTCTGTGAAACCATATATAATTAAATCCATTTCCTCGCCAGCATTTGAAATCATCTCATCAATGCTTTCGAGCAAATCCGGCTCAACAGTATCATCCGCATCCAAAAACAAAATGTAATCTGCATTTTGCTCCTTAATAACATACTCCATTCCAGTGTTTCTCGCAGCGCTAAGCCCCTCATTTTTCTCTTTGTGAATCACCTTGGCAGTTATCTTCTTCTTCAAAAATTCAGATACATACTCGTCAGCTATCTCGCCTGTAATATCGGTACTGCAATCATCCACTGTAATCACTATGAAATTGTCGTATGTCTGCTGTAACAAGCTATCATACATTTCTTTTAAATATTTCTGCGCATTATAGGCAGAAATTACAATAGCAAATCTTGTATCTCTCATAATCTTCATTTTAGTACATTTATCAGGCATTCACCAGTATATATTTTTTATTAAAAAACCCCGAGAAAATATTGTCATAATATCTTCCCGGGTATTATTTACTAAATGTCCAATGTATTTTTCGAACCAATATTCATTTAATATTTATCTAATATTTGCCAATTCTTATATCAAATATTCTACAAATTACTTTCCAATCATTGTGCCCATCTCACCACCAAGAGACACCTTGTCAGCAGAAAGTTTTGTAATAAGAGCTTTTCTCACAGCTGAATCACCAATGTATTCAACAGCAGCCTGAATCTTTGGAAGCATTGTTCCCTGCTCAAACTGACCTTGCTCCATGTAATCGTTGGCCTGCTTCACTGTCATGTAATCAACATTTGTCTCATCATCCTTGCCATAATTCAAGGCAACCTTTTCAACACCTGTCAAAATAACAAGCATATCCGCATCCAACTGATCCGCCAAGCAACCTGCGATTGTATCCTTTTCAATAACAGCGCTGGCACCCTGCAATTTGTTCTCCTGCGCAAGCACTGGAATTCCACCGCCTCCACAGGCAATTACAACCTGACCTGCATCAAGAAGAGCCTTGATTGCATCAAGCTCAACTATATCCATAGGCTTTGGTGTTGCAACGATTCTGCGATAACCACCTTCAACCTCAATGACATGATTTCCTTTTTTCTCTTCAGCCTCAGCCTCGTCCTTAGAAAGCACGCGACCAACCACTTTGCTTGGCTTGTAAAATGCTTCATCATAAGGATCTACAGTAACCTGTGTCAATACAGTCGAAACTGTCTTGTATACACCGTGCATAAGCAACTCAGCTCTGATAGCATTTTGCAAATCATAACCGATAAATCCCTGACTCATTGCAGAGCAAACTGACATTGGTGTAGCAGAATACTCTGGATGATTCTTAGCAAATTCTGACATTGCTGCATGAATCGTACTAACCTGAGGTCCGTTACTATGTGTGATTACAACCTGATAATCCTGTACTATAAATTTTGCAACAGCTTTGGCTGTCTTCTCTAAAGCTTTTTGCTGCTCAGGAAGTGTTGTTCCTAAAGCGTCATGTCCCAAAGCTATAACTATTCTCTTATTTCCCATTTCAGTCTCCTCCTCGGAATCATCTTATGTAACTTTTCAAGGGAACTATGTCCATTCGCCTCAAATAGAATTCATAGATTTAATGTATGTATCCATTATAAGAAAGTTCCATAAATGTAGCAAGGAAGAATTCTTACTTATTTCGATTTGTTTAAGTAAGGTCTAATCCTATCTATTTCAATATGTTCATGTAAGATTTAATTCTATTTATTTCGATTTGTCAGAGTAACCTCTAATTCTTTTTCTTTATAATTGTCAGAGGCTTTGGCAACTGTCACTGATACCTTGGTACCTGCTGGAAGATATCTCAATATCTCAGTGATTTCCTCCATAGATGTGACCGTCTTGCCATTAAATTTTGTCACAATATCATCTGGTTTAATATTAGCTTTATCAGCAGCACTACCATTTGACACCTTAAGCACATATACTCCAGCACAAATATCGTAATTAGAAGACATAGTCTCATTGATATCAACACCTGATATTCCAAAATATGAGGCATCCTCATCTGAAACCAATTGTCTATTAATAATCTCATCTATAATAGTTTGAGCGGTAGAAATTGGAATCGCATATCCCATTCCCTCAACTGCTGTATCAGAAAATTTAGCAGAAACAATTCCAATCACCTGACCATTACTATTTAACAAAGCTCCACCGCTGTTTCCTGGATTTACGGCAGCATCGGTCTGAATCAATGTGTTGGTCATAACATTTCCCGCATCATTTTGAAATCTCACTTCTCTTGATGTTGCAGAAATAACACCTGTAGTTACGGATTGTCCATAACCTAAAGCATTGCCAATAACCACTGCAGATTCACCAGTTTTTAAAGTTGTGGAATCTCCAATAGAAGCAACCTTGATATTGTTTAAAGTATCTTCATTTATGTCACTGCATTTCACAGCAACCACGGCCAAATCAGCTGAAGAATCTGTACCCTTTACAGTTGCAGGCACAGCCTGATCGTCGCAGAAAGTAATTGTGATAGTCTCAGCGCCCTCTACCACATGATTGTTGGTCACAATATAAATATATTCTTCATCCTGATTTATAATTATTCCAGAGCCAACAGCCTCGCTCTCTTTTCTCTGAACTTGACCAAAGAAACTTATATAGTCAACATAAGACACATTTGATACAGCCACAATCGAAGGCATTACATTATCTACAATGTCTGACACATCAGATACTGTAGTCGCAGTCGACACAGATGTACTATCAAGTGGACCTGTTGTATCCTCATCATTATTCTCTTCTATAATCTCAGCGCTAGCAGCTTTAATGCTATCTATACTTGCCGATCTAATCACTCCAGAAAAAACAACTCCGGAAACCAATCCGAAGACTACCGCTATACACGCCACTTTTAAAAGTTTAATCAAGAAACTCTTATTTTTTCCGTTCTGCATCTTTTCCTCTTCCATCTCTTCTTCCATACCTCCGATCTCCCTATTTATCACTAATTTCTAATATAATTTTAAAATGTGAAATAATTGTGTCATTTTCCTGTAAATTTTCTATTTTTTTTGCACATTTGTGGTTATTTTGGGAGCGCGGCCGCCCCTCGAACCATGAGGGAGCGGAATATCGGTCTATTTTTGTTCTTCATTCCGCTTCTAGGTGCTGTTAGGGCGGTAGCAGAACATTGCTAAGGCACTGTCAGGCGGTAGCAACTCGTGTTTTTACGCTTTGCTACCGTCCTTCATTCAATTTATGATTCTAGTTTCATGTTCTCAGGCGGTAGCATTCATCTATTTCACCATCTGCTACCGCTCCTCGAACCATGAGGGAGTGGAATATCAGTCTATTTTTGTTCTTCATTCTGCTTCTGGGTGCTGTTAGGGCGGTAGCAACTCGTGTTTTTACGCTTTGCTACCGCCCCTCATTCAATTTATGATTCCAGTTTTATGTTCTCAGGCGGTAGCATTCGTCGATTTCAACACCTGCTACCGCCCTTCGAACATTGAGGGAGTGGAATATCAGTCTATTTTTGTTCTTCATTCCGCTTCTGGGTGCTAATAGGGCGGTAGCATCTCGCGTTTTTACACTTTGCTACCGCCCTTCATTTAATTTATGATTCTAGTTTTATGATCTCAGGCGGTAGCATTCATCTATTTCACCACCTGCTACCGCCCCTCGAGCTTCACTCAATTAAAACATTAGCTTTTCGAACCATGAGGAAGCGGAATATCGGTCATTTCGAACTTTCAAGAAGTGAAACAGCGATCTATTCGCCCCCCAATATCAAATTCAAACTAATCCAACAAATTATTCTCAATAACTCTGTTTATAAATTGTGTATTTAATGGATAACTAAGTGTCTCAAAAGACATTATAAAATTATCCCCTATCCGATAACCTTTTTTGTCATATGAAATAATTTTCCTCACCATATTATTTGCATACTCCTCATTATCAACCATCCCAAAATGCTCCCACACAATTTCTTTTCTTCTTTTCACATTCAAACAATAAAAGTCAGCATGAGCAGTAATATTGTTTCCGAGATTTATTGGATATTCATACTTATATGGCACACCATATTTATCTAGTTGATTCGCAATTATTAATTCTGATTTAGACCTAACATGTTCGCCTCTATTTGTAATATACTCAGATTCTTCTTCACCAACCATCATATGTTCATACTCAATCTCATTCCAATTTCTTTTATATTCTTCATCTGTACTAATCACTGGATCAATAAACATTTGACGTCCCTTTGAGCTTTTTGAATATATATTAATGATTTTTTCTGGAGTGTATTTATTTAACATGTTGCATATTAATTTGTGCTCACATTCAGCTTCTTTTTTTACATCAGCATCATACTTTTTTTGAGCAAGTTTTTTTATTGTATTTTCATTCTTCTTAGGAATATACTTTCCAATTCCATCTTCTTTTTCTTCTATCAAATAATATTGATATCTATTAGATTTACTAGAAACTCTTATGCTTCCATGTGGTTGGTTTTTCTGTCTTTTTTCAATAACATTAATAGCATGTTCCAATTCTTCTTTACGCCTATATAATTCTTCCACCAAAGTATCAGGCGATATTATATCTTTTTTCATAATTCTCCTCCCTGAACATTATTTATTTTTTCATTGGAATTTTAAATACTGTGATTTATGTTATGTGAAATAATAAAAAGATGTCTACTAATCATATTCTGATCGTAAACATTCTAGGACAAAAAGACTTCCTGTAAAGGAATATACTTTTTATACCACCAGATTCACTTTTTCGCAACCAGTTTTATGTACTTTATTATATTTTCGACCATGAGGGAGTGGAATATCAGTCTATTTTTGTTCTTCATTCTGCTTCTAGGTGCTGATAGGGCGGTAGCATCTCGCGTTTTTACACTTTGCTACCGCCCTTCATTTAATTTATGATTCTAGTTTTATGATCTCAGGCGGTAGCATTCATCTATTTCACCACCTGCTACCGCCCCTCGAACATTGAGGGAGCGGAATATCCGTCTATTTTTGTTCTTCATTCTGCTTCTGGGTGCTGTTAGGGCGGTAGCATCTCGCGTTTTTACACTTTGCTACCGCCCTTCATTTAATTTATGATTCTAGTTTTATGATCTCAGGCGGTAGCATTCATCTATTTCACCACCTGCTACCGCCCCTCATCCAATTTATAGTCCTAATCTATAGATCTCAGGCGGTAGCATTCGTCGATTTCAACACCTGCTACCGTCCTTCATTCAATTTATGATTCTAGTTTCATGAGCTCAGGCGGTAGCATTCATCTATTTCACCATCTGCTACCGCCCTTCGAGCTTCACTCAATTAAAACATTAGCTTTTCGAACCATGAGGAAGTGGGATATCGGTCAAAACCAGCACAACGCAAAAACCCCGCCGCTCATAACAAGCGACGGGGAAATTAATCTACCATAAAGTTTACACGCATTACTCCACAATAACAGATTGTGCCAAGTTATCACTCCACAACAACAGATTGCGCTAAGTTATTACTCCACAGTAACAGATTTTGCTAAGTTTCTTGGCTTATCTACATCTAAGCCCTTGCCAACTGATACATAGTAACCAAAGAGCTGCAATGGAATAATTGCCAATGAGTTTGTAAAATACTGATTTGTCTCTGGAATGTAGATTACGTAATCTGCCACATTCTCAATTTCAGTATTATCCTCATTAGTAACAGCTAACACGAAAGCTCCACGAGTTGTAACCTCTCGGATATTGCTAATAGTCTTTGGATACAATTCTTTCTGTGTAACCACAGCCGAAACCAAAGTTCCATCCTCAATAAGAGAAATTGTACCATGCTTTAACTCACCTGCAGCATAAGCCTCTGAGTGAATATATGAAATCTCTTTTAACTTCAATGATCCCTCAAGGGAAATAGCATAATCAATTCCACGACCTATGAAAAATACATCCTGCGCTGCCACATATCTATTAGCAAACTTCTGAATACGAGTCTGATTAGCAAGTAGCATCTCGATCTGCTCTGGTAATTTCTTCAAATCAGCCACATAATCATGCATCTCATCTGCACTAATCTGTCCACGAACAAAAGCAAACTTAATTGCAAGTAGATACTCTGCGATAAGCTGAGCTGAGTATGCCTTAGTTGTCGCTACAGCAATCTCCGGGCCTGCCCATGTATACATTACTCTATCAGCTTCACGAGCAATTGATGAACCTACCACATTTACGATTCCAAGAGTGATATTACCCTTAGCGCGAGCCAACTTCAAAGCCTCAAGCGAGTCTGCAGTCTCTCCAGACTGAGACACGATTATCACCAATTCGTTTGGATCTAAAATTGGATCTCTGTATCTAAATTCTGAAGCAAGATCCACCTCAACTGGAATTCTAGCCATGCCCTCAAAGACATACTTGGCTGTAACACCAGTGTGATAAGCAGAACCGCAAGCTACTATTCTAATACGAGAGACGTTTTTGATCTCCTCATCAGACATTCCCAACTCTTCGATAAATATATTGTCATCCTTATCAATTCTAGGAGTCAATGTATCTCTAACAGTCTTTGGCTGCTCAAACATTTCCTTGAGCATGAAAAATTCGTAGCCGCCCTTTTCAGCAGCATCAGCATCCCAATCGATGTGCTTAGACTCCTTCTCAATTGGCTGTCCATCCACATCAAAAAACTTGATTGCGTCCTCAGTAAGTTCAGCAATCTCATCATTTTCTATCAAGTACACATCACGAGTATACTTCAAAACTGCCGGTACATCAGATGCAATAAGACTACCTGTCTCGCTTTCACCAACGATAAGTGGACTATTCTTTCTAACTGCATAAACCTTGTCTGGGCAATCTGCAAAGATTATTCCAAGTGCGTAAGACCCCTCCACACGATGAATAACTTTTGTGATAGCCTCCAATGGATTTCCCTTGTAATAATAATCCAATAAATGTGCTACACACTCTGTATCTGTTTCTGATTGAAAATGGTATCCCTTAGCAGTAAGCTTCTCGCGAATCTTCATATAGTTTTCAATGATACCATTATGAACTACTGCAATTGTCTCTTTCTCATTAAAATGAGGATGAGCGTTCACAACAGAAGGCTCACCATGTGTAGCCCAACGAGTATGACCAATTCCAACGGTTCCCGGCATGTTAGCGCCATCATGTGTCAACTCTGACAACACCTTTAGCTTACCCATCGCCTTCTTACCAACAATTTTATCACCATCATAGACCGCTATTCCAGCTGAATCATATCCTCGATATTCCAATCGTGATAGTCCATCCAGCAAAATAGGAGCAGCCTGTGACTTACCTATATATCCAACTATTCCACACATATTTATTCCTCCTGTGAAATGTAATAAACATTGCTTTTTATTGTACTACATTTTAGTACCCATAATCTAGTGCATCTTCTTCATCTAGACCACTTATTTCCTCAATATCTTCAGAGGTACTTACCACTACATCCGACAGTTTTGCATCCGCATTACCATACATATACTGATGTAACTTCTTTACATTGGACTCCAAGCTACATGGTATAACCATAGAGCTTCCATCTACGACACTACTTGTCTTCTTGTCAAATGGGAATCCTGCAGTATCTGCAAGCTGATAATCTGAAACTCCTTTGGCAAGTCCTAATATCTGATTTAATGTCATATTCGTACCAATATCATCAAAAACAGCATCTGCCACCTTATTTAAGGTAAATATATTTGAATCCTTTGCTTTTTCAATAACTTTCTCAAGCACAATTCTCTGTCGTTCAGCTCTAGCAAAGTCTCCTCCTGATGTGGCACGAATTCTAGCATATGCAACTGCCTGAATACCATTCACATGAACATTTTGTCCCGCAGGAACATCAGGTGGGACTTCCACACCAGCACTTGTAGCAGTCTCCCAGATATAACAATAGCTACCACCACTATTCATTGCAAATGCTTCTTGTTCTGTAATATCAAGCTCAATTCCGCCAAAGGCATCAACCATCTCAGCCAAAGCATAAAAATCTACTGCCACATATTTATCAATATCTAAATCCATATTGAGATTCAACATGTTAATAGCCTGCTCTGGACCACCATGATTATATGCATAATTACATTTTTTATAAGTTCCTTCGCCATCAACATCAAGGCAGGTATCTCTGTAAACAGATACAACCTTTACTTCCTTGGAATCGTTATTTATACAGCACAGCATAATACTATCGCTGTTTCCACTTTCATAATTTCCAGCAGATCTATTATCCACACCGAAGAAAGCTATTGTCGTATATCCGTCAAGCATAGCTTGCGTCTCTGCATCAAGATTATTTGTCTTTAAATTCTTCAAATCATCCCAACTTATAAGCCCTAGTTTCAACCATATAAACAAAAATACAAGTAATAATATCAGCGCCAAAGCTTCTATCACAAAAAGAATCTTTCTTCTCTTTTTTCTTTTTCGTTCTTTCTCTCTTTGCTTTCTCTCTTTTTTAGTCAGTGGCCTTCTCTGTTGTTCAGACGAACTTCTTGTACCAGCCGAACTTCTTGTTCCTGACGAACTTCTTGCACCTGACGAACTTCTCGCACCTGATGAGTTTCTCGCACCTGACGAACTTCTCGCACCTGATGAACTTCTCGCACCTGACGCATTGGCTCTCGTTCTCATACCACCACTGGTTGAATTTTTATTTCCTCTATCTGAAGGCAATTCGATATTATAAATCTCTTTCTTTGCCATTCTAATTTCTCCTTTATTTACGGCATAACCAAGTCAAAATTATACTCTCTGCCACAAATAGTGTCAAATATCTAATCTAAAATTCTCAAGCCCCATTGGCAAGTTTCTATTATAAAATGGATCCTCCGGAATCCACTTATCCTTCCACTTCTCGTTGAAACGATCACTAGATTCTTGTGTGCTCTCGAAATCTCTATCGCCACCACGAATGATAATGGCAGGGTCCACCACCACGCGATAACCTCTCTCGTTAGCTCTCATGCAATAATCAAGCATCAAATCTCTGCCGCTTAAGTTGGCATCTAAACCGCCAAGTTTTCTATATATCTTGGCGTCAAGCATACAATAATCAAAATCCACCGCGCTTACATCCCTTGGTATTGATGCAAGTTGCATATATGTCGGTCGATAAATTTTTTGGTTGTAAAATGCTGGAAATGCAATTCCATGCGAGTCATATATGTACCCACAATTTTCAATAGCAAATCCACTTTTTATAAATCTGCCACCCACAACTGCCACATCAGGTTGTTTTATAAGACCATACATCCTCTTGACGTTTTTTGCTTCTTTGGTAAATGTTTTTATACCATCTTTTTTTAGGAAAATATAATCCCTACTGTGATGTTCATAATCATCACCATCATAATCAATAAGCCAGTATGACTCATCAGTACCTTCAACTACTTTTCCTTCAACGCCTTGTCTTCGAAGAGACGCCTCCGCCGCAACCATATATTCCCTTTTTATTGCAGCCTTAAATCCACGTTTTTCTTTATTTGTAAGCCTCTCATAATCCGCATCAAAAATTTGTCTTCTGTGATAAATCAGTGATGGCACATGAGCAAATGTCATCCTTCGCTCCATAGCTCGAAGAAGATAATCATAAGTTACCGCGTGAACTAATTTGGTCTGAAACTCTCCAATAGTTCTCACTGCAGGCACAGAAATAGCGAAGAAATCTCCAATGTAATCTCTATGCAAAAGCAATTCCTTGTTGAAACCGGTTTTGAACTTCGGGTTAACCCTATCCACCCCAGCAATCTCATCCTCATCTGTGTAGATAACATCCGGCCACTGGCTTACATCTTCCACACCATCTACCATGTTTGCCATAATCTCGAGGGTATCTGGATTTAATCTATCGTGTTGGTTCAAGAGCAACATGTATTCACTCTTTTCATCGGCTTTAGATACGCGCGCTAAATTTGTCAACACAAAATGGGCTCCCACATTCAATGCGTAAGCCTCGCCACCATTAGTTTTCAATTTTCTATAATGGGCTCTCAAATCCTCTGGGAAAAATTCTGACACTATTCTCGACACAAAGCTAGCAGAATTGTTATCAAGGACATACAACTCCCACTTGTCATATGTCTGTGATGACACCGCCTCTATGCAATCTCTAAGAAATGCCTCATTGCTGTCGTGCGCCCATATTATTATGGAAAATGTTGGTTTCGCCAATTTTCAAATCCTCTTATACTGAAATTACCCCGACTTTAATAAAGCCGGGGTGTAATATCTCAACTATTATAATTCTACGCCATTTCCCTTGAGCAATTCTCTTGCTGAATCAAGGGAATCTACTCCATGTAAATTCTTAATTGGAGCAAATTCTTTTTCTCTTACCACCTCAAATGGCAAGTTGTTGTCCATAAGTCTAATCATATCAACTGCAAGAGTTTCAAATTTATAACCATTTGGCTCTGTAGGTTTTACAAACTCACCTGCTGAAGTCATATATGGAATCTTCTTCTCCACAACATGAACTGGCAAACTCTTACCTACAATCTCCTCAAGCTTATCTACTCTAAAGATGTAATTTAAGATAACACCATATGCGTAAGTATATTTACCATCTGGATTCTTGGCCTGTGCCATCTCATCGCTGAGCTCATAGTACTCAACAACAGAAGGTCTGCCATCCTCGAGACACATAACACCCATCTTCTCATATGGGTCAACCTTTCTTACAACCTTGCTACCGCTGACCATTCCACTGTCCAATGTAGCTCCGATAAATACTGGATCACAGATTCTTTGAAGTACATTATCAACCGCAAAAATATTGATCCACTCAACACCGCGCTTGTGTACATCCTCAAGCAAACCTGCCTTCTTAAGTGAAGAGAACCATCCACCATTTCCGTTTGGTGATGTAGCAAGACGTCCTGGCTCTTCTACTAGAAGCTTACCATCATAATCAACTGCAGCTGCCATCTCCTGAACGAAGAAAGCCACATCCTCCTTTGGATATCCAAAGTAGTTCTGCTCCTCAAAGAAACGAATTGTCTCATCATTATTCTTCTCACTTGTCATAATATAAAGTGGAATTGACTTTCCTGCTGCCTTGGTCACATCCATAAGGTTGTTGATCAAGCACTCAAAAATGTATAAAGTCTTATCGATTCCTACATTCAACTCACCCTTTGGCTTATCGAGACCAAGTCTTGTTCCCATTCCACCAGCAAGTAAAAGCGCAGCAACCTTGCCCTCTTTAATAGCATCTAAACCAAGTTTTTCAAACTCATCTTTCTTGGCATTAACCTCTTCAATATCCATTCCCTTAATTGGAGTAATCTCACCAAGAGGAATCTCCTTCTGATTTCCAGCAAGTGCAATCTCTTCCCATTTTAAATCAGCTATCTGAGATAATAACATCTCCTGCTGAGCTGCACTTAGCTCATCAAAACCTTCCATAACATGCATTTGATCATGCTCTTTTAATACCTTTAACGCTTCATCTTTTGTCATTTTAAAAAAACCTCCACTCACGTTTATATCAAAATAAATTATATTTCATAACAATTTTTTAGCTATTACAATCTATATTTATTCTTTTATATACTTATATTCATCAGTAACTTGCTGCAATTCCTTTTCCAATTCTGCATCTATTCATCTATTCTCTTATACTCATCAGACACTCGCTGCAATTCCATCTCGAAATCCTGCCGGTTCTTGTGAGCTATAGTCTGCAAAATAGTCCCTGAGAAAAATGATATGATCGCTGTCATAAATACAAAACCGCATACAATCAAAGTTGGGAATCTATCCACCAAACCTGTAGTTGCATAATCCATCAGTACTGGCACGAGGAAGAATATTCCCAATATAACTAGCAACACTGACACAATACCAAAGAAAGCCATTGGCTTATAATTTCTAAATAGCCCTGCTATGGTAAATAATACCTTCATACCATCTGAATATGTATCAAGCTTCGACTCAGATCCTTCGGGACGATCACGGTATTCAATGATTACATTTTCCATAAACATATTCTTGTCTGCCGCGTGAATAGTCATCTCTGTCTCAATCTCAAATCCCTTGGATAATACAGGAAATGTCTTCACGAACTGATATGAAAAAGCACGATAACCTGTCATGATATCTTTGATATCGTTTTTAAATAATTTATTGATAGCCCAACGAACTAGAGAATTTCCGAAGTTATGGAAAGGTCTCTTGTTTTCTTCAAAATATGTAGATGAAAGTCTATCTCCAACCACCATGTCTACATTTCTTTCCAATACTTTATCAGCCATCTCCTGTGCAAACTCTGCTGGATAAGTGTCGTCACCATCCACCATGATATAACACTGAGCATCAATATCCCTAAACATTCTGCGGATTACATTACCCTTACCTTGTTGATACTCATATCTGACTACAGCTCCTGCTGCCTTGGCAATTTCAGCTGTATCGTCTGTAGAATTGTTATCATACACGTAAATAACCGCCGATGGTAAAGCCTGCTTAAAATCTGTAACTACCTTTTCAATTGTCTTTGCCTCGTTATAACAAGGTATAAGCACTGCAATTTTATCCATTTTATTTCCTCTCTTTTTACGACTCAAGTACATCATGATCTACTTTTACCGATTTTTTCCTAAACACCAATAATTTACTAATCAAGTAATTTATAATAATCACCAATACCTGCGCCACATATTTGACAGGCATATTTGGAAAGCTCTTGACATCAACAAAATAGAGAAGCATCCACTCCTCAAAAATCAAGGTGATAAATCTACCACCACTGAAGCCTATCAACTGTGCAATAAATGCTCTCACTCCTTTGACATGATTGGTAAACACCCACGTCCTATTGGTTAAAAAAGCAAATATTGTTGCGCCAACCCAAGATATTGCATTGGCAATGAGAATTGGCATCCCCATATTCTCTGTCATAATCCTATATGACAATATACTTATAATAATCGTTCCAAGTCCAAATAATGCATACAGCCAAAATTCTTTAGCTGCATAATACATAGGCTTAAACCAAGCCAATGCTCTATATTTTGTAAACCAGTTTACAAACCTGTCAAACATATCTCTAGGTTTCGGATACATTCGGATCTTCAACTCGTTATCACTCATTTTTTATTCCTCAATAACACCAACTATCAAAGATATATCCCTACCATATATTCTTACACTTTATCGATGCTCTGCCAAATACTCCTTGTAGCTCCAATTAACTTTATCTTTATCAGACAAAATTAAATCCGCCTCTGTCATTCCCTCTGGAAGTGGCCACTCTACTCCAATATCAGGGTCGTTGTACATAAGACCGCCCTCATCATTTGGATGATAAAAATCTGTAACCTTGTAGCAGAACTCTGCATAATCAGATAACACTAAAAATCCGTGTGCAAAATTCTTAGGAATAAAGAACTGCTTCTTGTTGTCCTCCGATAACTTAATTCCAAACCATTTACCAAAAGTTTCAGAACCTTCACGAAGGTCAACTGCCACATCATACACTTCACCCTTGATTACGCGCACAAGCTTATCCTGTGGATAATTAAGCTGAAAATGAAGTCCACGAAGGACACCTTTTTTTGAAGCGGACTGATTGTCCTGCACGAACTCACAATCAATACCTGCCGCCTTAAAATCATTATAATTATATGACTCCATAAAGTATCCGCGCTCATCTCCGAATACTGATGGTTCAATAACCTTTAATCCTTTTATTCCGTTGCAATCTTCTGTAACTTCAAGTTTTCCGTATTTTGCCATTTTCTAATTTCCTCCATTATCGCCATCGCAATATATCTATAACCTTGTACATTTTAACAAAATTTACAATTTCTGTCGATTACACTTATCATTTGTTTTTTATCATAAATAAAACTAATTTAAAATTTTTTCCATCGCCTGTTGTTTAACTGTCAAATCTTCTTTTGACCAATTAGATGCATTGAGATAATGAATCCAATTATCATCAATCACTTCATACATAGACATCTGAGGCGAACCTGCCAAATCCTCAATCTGCACTCTCTCTGTTACAGCAAACGTATATCCCAAATATTCATCTGTAGATATAACTGGATAATATAAACTATAGTAATTACCCGCTCCTGTATCACCGCATTTCTTCATTGGCATAAAATCAACATTTTCAATGTTGTCCAAATACTCTCTTCTATAAAAGCACATTCCTGCCCATAAATATATACAACACATTTTACCATATTTCGTGGAAGGCATTGTTCTTTGCACTCCCCAAAACTTCTGCTTCTCTAATTTTTTCAAAACGCTATCAGGTTTCACAAGAAAAATATCGTGATCAATAAATCCAATAACCTGTGAGTTCCTTTTTGCAAAATAGTTATAATACACCCAATTCATAGCCGCTCCATTAGAATGGGATGGAATTGCATATGATCCATTATATGGGTTTGGAGGTAATTTAACATATATCACATCTTTCTTTACGCAGATTTCTTTGATCTTATCTGACGCTTCTTGGGTATATGAATTGTCAAAGACAACATATTGATAATTATCCACCAAATTCTTGCGCAACTTATCAATTTGAATATCAATTACATCCGGATTTTCAAAAGCAATTGTAGCCAAATCAAGTTCTATATCGCTATTGTTGTTTACATAATCTGAAACATCACAAACAGCCGCCTCGCTCATATATTGTTTTTTATAAATAGCATCTTTTTTTCTATGCTCAACAAAGGATTTTATCATATTAGTTTACCTTTTACTTTGCCAATTTATTTCTTAAAACATTAAATATGGTGCCAACCAATTTCTTAAAAGAAACATTTCTATACCATAACACCACTACTATAACATTAGCTAATACACATACTATAATCAATCTCACCACTATAGAAAGAACGCCTGTCAGATTCAGCATATTAGACACGCCAAAGCAGGTCGCCCCCATAATCACAGTCGTGGCAAAAAACAGTATGTAATACAAATAATAGTTTCCTGTACCACTGTGAAATGCATTCTTAAAAAATGTTCTTGGCTCAATCCAAAACGCAACTGCATAATTGCTGACAATTGTTCCTATAATTACACCCAATATACCAAATTTTTGAACTAATATTACAGAAACCACCAAATTTAATATAGCCTCTATATATGCCCTATGCACATCCTGTATCAAAATCCCATATGCAACTTTAAATACATTGCATGTCTGTCTCATTCCAGTAGCATAAAAATTAATACAGATGGCAATTAGAACTTCATCCGATAAAACAAATTGCTGCCCAAATGCCAACTCAATAAACGGATTCGATAGCACTAGCAAAGCTGTCGTAGCAAAACTAAACAACCAAAAATTAGCAAAATAAACCATATTAAATGTTTCTCTTTGTTGTTTTTCATCTGTCTCAACAGCCATATTTCCAACGCTCGACATGATCGCCTGAAAAGCTTGATTCATAAACATATTAACTGTGGATGTAATCAATACGTAGTTGGAATAAAATCCAGCTTCGACCAATCCTACAAATTTTGATATAACTATATTATCTGTTGAATTAAGTACCACATTTCCCAGATTATGACCTATCGCAGCAAACACATTTACCTTGATAGTCTTTTTCGTCTCTGCTGGCAGATCATACTTCTCTCTAGACTTCAATATCGGGTAATGTTTATTAGCAATATGAGAAATTCTCAAGTTCTCTACCACAGTTGTTACAACTTGAATGGCATAAAACAAAATGAAATTTTTTGTGGTCAAAAGTACTCCCGCCTGTACTACATACATCGCAATATAACACAATGCATGATTGGCCGAATACATATAATAGTTTTGATTGGCACTTAAATATACGCATTTATATGAATAAAAATATGAAAACGCTGCATTGGCCACATACATGATAAATATAAAATATATATGATCCACATTGGCTGGCATTTCCTTGATTATCAAATGCAAAAATGGTGTGATTAGCAATCCCACCACCAGCATAAAACTTCCCACACCTATATAGAAGTTTCTATAAAGACGCATAAGTGCCTTGATCTGGCGCTCATCATTTTCTGCTATTGGTTTATATAAACTAAATGTAATAGCAGGGCCAACTCCTAATTCTGCCAAGGATAGCACCGATATTACATTGCCAAATAATCCATTTAATCCCAAGTATTCTTCGGACAAGGTCCTCGCTAGAATGACTCGAATTACGAACCCACCCAAAGATACAAATATAAGTCCAAGCCATGTTACAAGGACATTTTTTATTGATTTTTCCGATCGCATTACTATCTTACCTTTTTAAATAAAATTAAATCCTTTATATAAAAAATTATAGGTAGTACTCTACCACCAATTCCTCTTACAATAATGTATATTTCTTGCATCAAAGACGCATTATCATTTTCATACAACCCTTTAAATGTCTTAGCATCAAATTTCGCCTGTTTACTCACCGCAGATAGCTTCTTCTCATAATTCACTTCCATTCCACAGGGATAACAATATTCTGGTCCCAACACTCTAACATCGTCTCTACCAATAATATAATGATTCAACTGAGACTCATCATGCCATCTGGCAATTACATTCTTCTTCAAATCCTCTTTTATGGCATAATCTAACTTACGGCTCATCTCTAAAAATGCTTTGGATGTTCCACCATTCATTGCGCCAATCACATATGTTTTCCCACAATTATATGGCACATAAGCACTAGATTTTTTATTTCTGTCAAATGGTGCATATATTCCGCTTTTACCCGCATATCCAGGATGAACTGTCACAAAGAGCTGTTCTCCATTGTCCTCTCTAGGCAAAAACTCCTCTGGTGAAATCTCGTCATCACACACCATATTAGAATTGGAAAACATCAAGTAATCCATCTTAGATAACTCTTCTTCAATAGAAAGAAAAGTATCAAATCTAAACAATGTAATTAGAGGCCATGGTAAAGTCTTTAAAAAATATTTATGAATATTTACATTTTCACCCTCTGCATAAATCTCTGCAGCATCAGTAAATACATAATAATGTCTTTCAAAATCCGTCAAAAATTTTGACTCGAAAGTCTTATAGAAATCTTCCCAAAATGCAATATATGGCCCTGTCGCAATATATAATATTCCAATTGTTTTCTTATCACTCATTTTACAATCTCACCCTCATTGATATACCTTATTATACATTCTGCTATCTTATCCACATCGATATATCTTATTTATCACAGAAAATCTACACTCGCACCCACTCATGCTTATCAAAATCATATGTCTTGATAACCTTTGCAGGACTTCCAACAGCGATACTATAATCAGGAATATCATGTGTAACCACACTGTTTGCACCGATTATACATTTCTTACCAATGGTAACTCCAGGCATCACTGTAACTTTCTCGCCCAACCAACAACCAGACTTTATATGAACTGGCGCAGCTGTAAGTGGTTGATCCATATATGGAATATCGCTCTCTGGATCCATACCATGATTTTCAGTTGTAATAAGCACATTTGATGCTATAAGCACTTCGTCCTCTATCACAACGTCTGCCGCCAACAATATAGTCAAATTGTAAGTCATATAACTGTGATTCCCTATCACAAGCTGCGGTGTAGGTTGGCCTTCAATACTATAAGACCATATCCTAGAATTTTGCAAAATCTGAGAGTTGTCACCCATAGATATATAATCTCTACTATCTGAAATACAAGGATACCATATTCTTGAATTGGCACCGATTTTATTAAATTTTTTTCGATAAAATCCAGTCCTTCCATAGACATGGTTTTTTAATAAATCTATTATCATAGTTCCTTTTTATATCATCTAAACGATTTAACAATTACCTCAACTAACATTAACTATTTTTACTATGTCTCTTGTCCATAATAACACTGATTTTAAAATCATTTCCCCATATCGCTTTAGAATCATATGGTCTATCTGGAAACTGTCCATATAACAATTTGATATTATATCCATTTTCCTCGATAAATTTTTCTACTCTCTGGGCAAGAGTCATAGGTCTTCCAGAACAGCAATTTATCACGCCAAGGACATCTTCTTGCTCCGCAACTGCAGCCACCTGCTCACAGAACAATTCATAATCTGTAAAATCAAATTGATTTAATCCCATTGTAAATGGAAACTCAGTCTTGCCATCCTTAGCAGCCTGGGCAATTTTGGCAAATATTGAACTACCATTTGTACTGGTTCCCACGATATAAAATCCTCTAATCCACTGGAACTTCACATCATTATCTTTGCACAACAACTCTGTCGCCTCGCGAAGAGCATTTTTGCTAATTCCATACAAACTCTGAGGTTTACATGGAGTATCCTCATTGATTGAACCCTCATAAAAACCGATCTCATGCATGGAGCCCAAGGCACATATTCTATCAACACCAGCTGTTGCCATCTTGGTTAAAAACGAATAATGAGCCGGCAAATCATTGATATGGTTTAAAGATGCATGTTTGAATCCATCACGCCAAGCCATATGAAGCACCACATCTGGCTTTCCAAAATAATCATATGGATCATCCAATTCGAACAAATTAGCTTCCTTGATATCCGCTCTTGAATCAATAAAATTAGTTCTAATATCTGTGGCAACAACATCTACTCCATCATCAAGCAGTTGTTTAACCACACCCGTTCCTAAATATCCATTTGCTCCTGTAACTAATACTTTCATGCTTTACCTCGTTTAATCACGCCAAAAACAACATTTGACTATTCATATGCAAATCACGCCTCAATCGGCGTCCAATTATCCATATATAAATCGCATGGCACATCTATACCATACCACTTAGATGGAGTTATAACTATTTTATCTTCATTCTCAGATAAATACTGCGCCCACCATCCAAATGAAGTATTTCCAATTATAAAATGCTTACATTGAGCCATAACTCCCAGTGATATCTGAACTGGAAAATCTCTGCTTTGCATCACGCATTCATATTTATCAGCGTCTATAAAATGTTCTAACACATAAGGCACATTATCTGAACAAATAAAAAATACTGGATTTTCCACATTGTCTGTAATGTACTTGATTGCCTTTTCCCAATACTCTCTTGTACACACATCATACATCTCGCTTCCCACATTATGTTCCACTTTGATGCTTATGCATACCGAGTTACTATTTTGAATTTTTTCCAAACCAGGATATCCCGACTGATTCACCTTGTCTTTTATGGAAAATATTTCTCGAATCTCTTTTTGATTTTCTTCAAAATATTTTGGCGACTGAAAGAATCCACTCATATAGACATCTTTATCAACACTATCAGGCAATGGAATATATCCATTTTCACATCTTATCAATCCTTGCTCTAAAAACTTCTCTCTATGTCTCAATTCATAATCATATCTAGAACGAAAACTACTATATAACCTAGTGCCTATGTGTCTGTGATTAAATATTGCCATTTCAGCTTTACGCAAATTTGCTTTTTTCAACACACTTCTATCATCCACATAAGAACTAACTCCAGGAAGCTCATAATAAGGTAGTGAATCTTCCCAATTTAACTTTTTCACTCTACTATCATCAATAACTATCTCAGGATGATCCGGACTATTTAATTGTAAAGTTCTTGCAGCAGCGTACATGAAAATCTGATTTCCAATTCTGCCCTCTAACTCTAGATATATCATTATTGTATTTCTTCCTTATTTACTATTCTTTTCATTGAACAAATATCTGCTATATTGTCGGATTTATTCTACTTCATTTTACTTCTTCTGTGTCGCTGAATATTCGTCTAGTGGCCATATTGTTTTTAAATGTATCTATAAACAACTTACGAAACATAGAACTAAAGAGAAATCCTGTAATCACAATTCCAATACATGAAACTAATTTATGCTCATATAAATTTCCAGCAAATTTATCCAACTTTAACTTTGCCTTGTCAAACTTCTCCTTGATTGTTTCATTATCCTCATCAAACTTACTGTTTAAATCATCAATATCTATTTCCAATAAATCTCTTCCCGATTTATAACATTCTCTTAGCAAATCCGCTTTTTCAAATTGCTCATAGGCGTAGGACACAGATATACCTGAGGATCTAACCCTATACAATAATAGCACATCTTCTAATCTGCCACAGTTAAACCCCGCTTGAATCGCTCTGAGCACAAAATCGTAGTCCTCGCAATATTTTACATCTCTGTATCCTTCTAATCTATCATACACCTCTTTTTTCAAAAGCCATGTTGGGTGTGTGGCAAAATTGCCATATTTCTCACACTCATTAAATCTCTCCCCAATCAATGTAGGTACTGATGGGCCATTCTCTCTCTTTTCATCACGTATAAAATCTATACCACACATGACAAAATCCAAATTATATTTCTCAAGAAATTGCATCTCTTTAGCAATTCTATCTTTATCACAGATATCGTCCGCATCCATTCGAGCCACATATTTTTCTTCAACCACAGAAATCAATTTGTTTAGAGCTCCAACAAGCCCCATATTCTGCTCATTTATGATAAATGTAATTCGTAAATCCGCGGCGGCATATTCTTCTATTATTTTTTTCAACTGGTTATTTTCTGGATTGTCCAGCAAAATATATATATGCAAATTCTCATAGGTCTGCTGCAATACCGACTCTATACTTTTCCGAATCCATTCTTCTTTTTCATTGTAGGCAGTCATTATTACCGCCACTTTATTATTATCATTCATAACCTTATTATTTTTTTATCTCAATATATTTATCTAGGGTATCTCTGGCCACTTTATCCCAACGAAAGTTCTCATCCACATACTCCCTTGCATTATGAGATTTTGCCGCCAACATATCTTTTTGTTTATAAACTTGTAAAATGGTATCTGCTATCTCTGAAGCCTCACACTCGCACACCCATCCACAATCATTTTCCAAAACATCTCTATCAAAACTTGTACCAGGAGATACAATAACAGGTAAGCCAATAGCCATTGCATCCAAGATTCCCATAGGCATCCCCTCAGATCTAGATGGCTGTATAAAAGCATCTGCATCCAACATAACTTTCGCTTTGTCCTCACCAAATACTCCATCATGGATTTTCATCACATCATTTAAATTAGCTTCCGCCACCATCTGCTCAAGCTTAGCTCTATCGTCGCCTTCTTTAGGTCCGTAAATTCCTACAGATATCTGCTTACTTCGCATTTCATCTGCGATGGATTTCGCCGCCTCAACCAAGGCATCTAATCCTTTGTAAAATAGATTTATTCTTCCGATAAAAATCAACCTCAAACCAGGTTCATCTGCATTGAAATTACACTTATATGTCTCCGGCACACTGACACCATTTGGTGAAATAAATGCATTGGCATTCCACTTTCTCGAAGTCGAGCGCTCTTTATCTGAGAGAAATTGAATTCCTGCCGCCTGTGAAATATATTTTTTCGCCCAGAGGAAATTCACCACGATCTTGGCATATTTCAACTGTGTCTGTGCCCCATCAGTAAGTCCACCATGAGGAATCACAACATACGGCACGCCGGCTTTGTAAGCTGCCTTGGCCATCTTAAAAAATGGCATATAATATATCTCATGAAACACTATCAAATCTGTCTTTTGCAAAACATTTTGAAAATCTGCAGCCTTCACAGGTTTCACTTTTTCATTCCAATCTAGGATTTCATCCTTAATATGAAGCACCAAAATATCTGCCATATCTGCCTTAGCCTGCTCATTTACATGATTTAGCACCGCCACAGTGGCACCATTGGACATCTTGTTTTCTACACCACATATGTGCAATATGGTCATCTCAAAATCTCCTACAACATCTATTCTTCATTTTCGCAGAACTTGTATCTACAACATCTGTTTTACATATTTAAACAACTTGTCTCTATAACATCTAGAACCAAAAAATGACTTCAACAGCAAAACTAATCCTGAAAATAGTTTTCCTGTCTTCACCGCAGCCAACCCTTCTGTGAAATTATTGGCAGCTGTGTTGTACTTCACTTCCTCTGTCTCGTCAAAATTTGCATCCATATATTTATCAAATTCCAACTCACGTCCTAAAACATATTTCTCCTGACAATATTTCATAGACAAATATTGTTTATATAAATTAGAACGAGATATGCTTACTGTAGTCATTCTATAACTCAAAAGCATCTCGTCCAAATTTCCAAATTTCCAATCTCCAAGTCTGGCTTTTAAGAGCAACTCATAATCCTCACAATAAGGAGTACTCTCATAGCCTCCAAGTGCAATATACAAATCTCTCTTAACCATCCAACCTGGATGAGGCACGCAGTTATTGATACACATTTTTTTTCTAATAACCGCATCTGTAGCTGGAAGTTTTTCAAGTTTTTGAATAACATTATCCTGCTCATCAATTACATTTACCCCACAGGATGTGAGATCTATATTATTTTCTTCCATAAAATGTAACTGTTTTTCTAAACGCGTTGGTTCAGATTTATCATCCGCATCCATTCGGGCGATATATCTACCCTTGGCAATATCAATCAACTTATTTAAAGTCGCTGCCAATCCCATATTTTCTTCATTGATATAGATACTAATCCTATCGTCCTCATCGGCATAACTTCTCAGAATTTCTATCAAGCTAGCATTATTGGGATTATCCACTCCAATCAAGAACTCAAAGTCTCTGTAGGTCTGATTCAATATAGACTCTACAGCCACACGCAAGAAATCTTCCTCTTCATTGTATGTGGACATAATCACAGATATTATTGGCTGTTCACTCATTAGATATCTTCCCCTTTATTATCATCTGACAATTTATCCTGACTCTCCTTGGTTCTAATTGCTGTCTCGCCAGCCATTGTCACCAACTTGTCCTCCAACAGAGAAACCTTCATAGACAAAGAAAAAATTCTAAGCAATAAAATTGCAATAAAAATCAAGAACACCATATTGGCTGTTGATTCTATCCCCAATCCCCATGCTATAAACATTGGAATCTGCGGAAATACGCCAAAGATAGCTATCATTACAGCAATTACAATCCAGGTAAATGCATCCTTCATCTGCACCTTGGATTTTCTGATTGATTTTATTATATAAACGAGCATTGCTAGTGCTCCTACCAAGAGCAACACCCTAAGCGCATTTGACATTATAATTCCTCCTTCTTACGAACCCATTGTAAGAACAATGTATTAAACACAACAGTCATCATATACTTGGTAGAATTCCACATATTTAAATAACTAGTCCCAAACATTCTCTCATCCATCTCAACCTGAACTTCCTCAACTTTGGCACCACAACCAATCATATATGCCAGAGTATCTGGTTCTGGAGTATAAGCCATATCGTATCCCACAAGTTTTATCATACGTTTGTTGTACATTCTAAGCCCTGATGTAGGGTCTGTAATCGTTTTGCCGGTCTTTAACTTAATAACAGAAGTTATAAGACGACTTCCAATCATACGAGCACTGTGATCTTTTTTTTGTTCACAAAACCTTGAACCAATTACAATGTCAGCCGCTGTAGATTTCATTTTTTCAAGCATTGGAGCAATCGATTCTGCTCTGTGCTGACCATCGCCATCAAACTGAACTACATAATCATACCCCTTGGCATTAGCATATCTGACACCACAACGAAAGGCTCCCGCAAGACCTGTATTTATTGGCATATCCAGGTAATTATATCCTCGTCTTGCAGCGATTTTTCTAGTGTCATCACTACTTCCATCATTAATGATTACATAATCATACTCAGAATAATTTTCTATTAAATTATCAACTACTCTCTCAATATTTTCAGCTTCATTGTAAGCTGGAATTATAAGCAAAGTATCACTCATACATTTCTGCCTTTCATTTTTCATCTTCCGTTTTCAAAGCTTCGTTTTTTGTAAAACACAAAACTAAGAGCAACGGCAATATAAGTTGCTGTGCAAAGCCGTAACGTGGCCAATACCAAATAGGTGATGCTATTATCAATGTCATCATTAACCCAAGGGCTGGCGCAAGCATTATAAATCTCTTCCAATCACCTCGCAAAAGTGCAAAGATTGCCAAAGCAATAATCAACCAATGCATATAAGAAACCGGTATATCTCTCGCTGTGTGTGGAAACATTTTCGCTGCGGTAGAGTCATCTTCAACATTTTTTAATTCTATACCCTCTACTCCTAAAGGATAGGCTCTGTTTACACCAATATTTCTCGGAACTCCACCATCTATATTGGCTTCGAAGGTATTAACACACTTTTGATTAATTGCCCAAAAGCCAAAGGTTTGCAATTCCCACGCTTCTATACATATCTTAGGATTCTTTTTCGCAATAGAAATGTATTTATTAATAAAATTATCTTCTAATACAGCTTTATTAAACAGCGGATTCCATTTCAAATTATCTACACAACAAGGAGTATATGTTTCATCATAATCATCTATAGGATAAATAGCATTCATATATGCAATTTCTTCATCACTTAAATCACCATTACAAACCACTACTCTTGCCATTTGATTTAAAAAAATGCCATAACTCTCCACCTTGGTATCGCTTTTATCCACGCCCCAGCTATCATACACAGGTCCTGTGACATAATTTGAAATAATAACTATCGATGCACATACACAGATGCATCTAGCTATATTCCACGCTTTTTCCTTTTTTAAGAAAAAATAAATAAACGCAATTATCATTATGATAATAACTGCAAGAACAATATAAATACCGTTATTCCTACTAAATATTACCAAAAAACTTGTCGCTATTAATTTCAAATATGACCATATTTTTTGTAGCACTGAATCGTATTTTCCATAAATAGCATCAAAAAAACAAATTGTAAACACAATAACCGAAACAGAAAAAATTGGATCCTTCCATATTGCTATTGAATATTGCGCCACATATGTTGATGCTCCAAAACAAAGTACTGTAAGATAATATATCCATTTATTTATTGTAAATTTAAATCTAACCCAATTTAAGAAATAACTAACACCGATTGCCATAAAAACAGTTTGGCAAAAGCTAAAAATAGCTAATCCCTGTGTTATTCCGCCTATTTTAAAGCCTAAATTTAAGCAAATACGCAAAAACAATATATACATCACTGGATGATGATTTGTAAGCGTAGCTAAACCTAATGCTTCGATAACATTACTTGAAGTATCACCAAAATAAAATCCCGGATAATATACATATAAATATGGTAGCCACATCAACATCATAATAATAGTAGCAATTACAACACTCTTAATGGATACTCTTTTCGAAATATCAAATTCAACAAGCTTCCCATTATATTTTTCTCGTAATAAAATAATACTTTTTACAATAGCACATATAAAATAAGCGATACCACAAATTGCAATAATATCCGCAAAACAATATGCACTTATGTAATTTGCAGTATGGGTTCCCGCATAAATATTACTTATATCTATCTGTATATGTTTTCCTGCAACGATAACAACCGACAATATTACTGAAAATACCACAGTCGCCACTAAATCATTCTTATTTTTTATCTCGTATGAATATGCATATAACTTAATTTGTAAAAAATCTATGAAAAATCCCAAGACAATTCCAACCAAAAGCCAACTGCTAATATTCATATAATATGTAAACACTAACGTCGTTACATATATTAATACTCTTTTTAAAATCTCTATCGTTTTAGCCTTACTTGCCATAAATATAAACTTCCTTTTCGCAACATCCTATCATCTGCTAATAATTGTCACGTACACATGATATATGGATAAATACTGTAAAATATATAATCCAGCATATATATATTTTGTCACATTTTGTTTCATTACAATAAAATTATTCTTTAGCAAAATAACTAAAAACGGTAGCATAGGTAAAAAATATCTACCTTGTACACCGGCAACATAATACTGTCCAAGTGGAGTCCAATCGATTAACAACGCATAAAAAATCATACATGTTATAACTCCAATAACACCTACAGCCCAGAATCTTTGGAATGGTGAAAGCACTTTGTCTTCTTCCTCATTTTTTATGACAGACAAAACTATCAACACTACAAATCCATATATTATATATCCTGGAACCATAATTTCAAGCCAGCCTAGATATTGCCCCAACATAGTTTCTATATAATATGTGCCTTGTGAAATAATCGTTCCATAAACTACTTCAACTATCTGGTAAGGATTATGCAATAAATAACCCAAACTATATGTCGCCTGTTCCGTCAACATACTACTTGACCCTGACCCAACAGACACAACAGTCTGAAACCTCGTCAATAAAATAATTGCCGCACCACCACTCAGGCTCAAAAACATTCCTAATATTTTATGAAGTTTATTTTTAAACTTACTCGCTGGAATCATGAATAGCATCAGTGCCAAAACCAAATATACTATTTTCCCAGGCGCTATCAGTGCAAATAACACAAATAATATTAATATATGTTTCCAAGTGACTTCATTCGCATCAAATATCAAATACATTAATATTCCAAAATACAAAAATGCCAATGTCAATACATTCGAATCATATGACATGGAACACACTTGTTGTAATGTCATAGGTAGCAATGCAACAACCATCAATAATTCTTTTCCGATTGGTGCTAGTTTTATCGCCCAATAAACTAAAACAATAAAAAATGCTAAAGCAAACCATCTGCCCCATAATAACATTTGAATATTGCCTAAATTAAATAATCTTGCAAGTGTCACTCCTATTATCTGAGGTATATAAGCTAGAGCCGACACGTTCTGTGGTGCTCTGGACATTGAAACAACGCCCTCGCTGTGATCCATATTTCCAAAATTATGAAACATTAATGAATACGACCTTGCATTTGGTAAATGTTGGTCATTATGCTCGTAAAGTGAATCATCCTCTCTATACAGCACAGCGCCATTTTCATCCACGGTTTGTTCACCTAATAATTTACTGGAATAATTATATACTGTATCCACATGTACCGCTTCGTCCGGTGATGTAAATGGTGGCAATAACAAGGAATATATGATTCCAAAAAATATTCCTAAACACAAAAACACTTTTTCTGCCTTCCATTTGCTAATACCAAAATATAAACACAGAAAACCTATCAACAAAACTGCGAATAGAATCACTGTCATTGGTTTCAAAAAATGTAATTCAGCATTTACCATTAACGGATTTACCGTATCATGAATAGTCCTAACTAAGGTCAACAATATAATCGCGCTAATTGAAGCAACTATTAGACATTTATATTTATTATTTTTTATATAATCATAAGCCTTATATATAATCGACATTCTATTTTGCTACTCTTCCTTCACTCTTCCCATAATTTATATAATGCAAGTAATATTGTTTATTATTGTTTCCATATGCATTTCTTAAATCTCCATAATTATTTTTATAGGCATTCAAATTAAAGTCAGATTTAGCCTGACGGCCTTCATTCATTCCATAATTAACAAAGTGAGCTAGTGTAGCAGCATCATCTGTTCCAAATGCTCTATAAACATCTCTGTTATGCGCCACATAATAATCATAATTGTATACCGCAGCATAATTTACGCCATTATATACTGTAGTCGCTCCTACAACCTTGTCTAAATTTTGTGTTGCTGTTCGACCTTCTTTCTTTCCATAATTAATATAGTGTAAATAATATGCTTTTTTATTATTTCCATATGCATTTCTCAAGTCACTATATGTATTTTTATATGCATTAACATTGAATTCCGCTTTTGCTTGGCGGCCTTCATTCATTCCATAGTTCACAAAATGCTCTAAAGCCTTTGTATCATTATCTCCAAAAGCCTTTTTTATATCGCTATTATGTGCAATATAATAATCATAATTATATACCGCACTGTAATTTACTCCATTATATGTTGTCACTCTTCCTTGTACGTTCTTTTCATATCCTATGGCTACTCGACCTTCTCTTCGTCCATAATTGATATAATGCAAATAATATGCTGGCAAATTATTCCCATAAGCACCACGTAAGTCAGGATATAAATTTTTATATGATATTACATTGAAAGTACTAACTGCCTGACGCCCCTCTTTCATGCCATTATTGACAAAATGTCTCAATAGTGCGACGTCATCATCCCCATAAACATTTGCTACATCTTTATTATGGGCAAGATAATAATGCATATCATACACAGCCGAATAATCAATTCCATTGTATGTAGTTAAGCAGCCCAACATTTTGTTTTCACAACCTGTACCATGACGCCCTTCTGCTTTTCCAAAAGTTTTATAATGATTATAATACGATCTCCAATCTTTACCATATTTATGTCGTAAATCTGCATATTCATTTCTATATGAAATAGGATTAAATTCTGCGCATCCCTGTCTGCCTTCTGACATTCCGTGTATTCTAAAATGTTGTAGCAACGCTGCAGGCTCGTTTCCCATCGCTTGCACTACATCTGGATTATGCTGAGCATAATATCCAGCATCAAATATAGCTGAATAATCTTGTCCGCATATAGTTCCATCATCATACCAATAATCTAAATCTACATATCCTGATATACCACTGATATATCCCTGACTAGAAAATTGCCAGAAATCATATGTTCCACCATAATTGGTATCTCGCCAAGGGTAATCATGATAATACTCTCCATCCCCGCCACCTGGCAAATAATAATACTGTGCTACCCATATTTTAAAATGATTAGCCAACGCTGCACCATTAATAATACCATTCAACGTAGCCTTATTAGCATATACACATGGTGTATAACCATATTGTTGTACTCTCTGGCAAAATGCTGTACATACCGATGTTCTAGAATCCATACTCTGCCCACTATTTTTTAATCTGCAATTTGACCCAGAGCAAAATTCGTAGTCCAAAACAACTGGCATAGTTATATTGTAATTATAAATCCGACCACATATATAATCAGCTTCTTCAATAGCCTCCGCCTCATTTACTGCCTCAGAATAAAAGTACACTCCTGTCTTCAATCCTGCCGCATTCGCGCCGGCTAAATTCTGTCTAAAAAGATCATCCTCGTATAAATAACCACTATTAGATCTACCACCAACTTTTACAAAAACAAATTCAACTCCTGAATTCTTAACAGCAGTCCAATTAATATCCCCCTGCCAATGAGATACATCTATGCCTTTTCGAACTGTATGATTCGAATTTCTTGCAGCATTCTTTACCACATTAAATGTAAAATCATCATCAACAGGATCTTCATGAACCTGCCCTTTGTCAGGTTCTCCCATTCCATAAGCTATCTGGCCTTCATAATTCTTGACCGCCTGAGCATCTGTACCTCTAAGCATAAATACCGTTAGCAGCACTGCCATTAACGGCAATATAAATGTTATAACTTTTGTCACTTTCATTTCTTTTATTTTTTCTCGCATTATCCACCTCATATTACTGACCGTTTCTTCCCTCATTTTTCCCAAAATTTATGTAATGTAAGTAATACAATTTTGTATTATCACCATATGCATTTCGCAGGTCTGCATATCTGTTCTTGTACGACTGCACATTAAACGAAGATTTTGCCTGACGTCCTTCATTCATTCCATAATTCACAAAATGACTTAACGTCGCTATGTCGTCCGTTCCATATGCATTATACACATCTCTATTATTTTGCACATAATAATCGTAATCGTATACTGCAGAATAGTTTGCTCCATTATATACTGTTGTAGCACCTACAACCCTATCCTCATACCCAGTTGTTATTCTCCCCTCATTTTTTCCATAATTTATGTAATGCAAGTAATACTCTTTCAGATTATTACCATATGCATTTCGCAGGTCTGCATATCTGTTCTTGTACGACTGCACATTAAACGAAGATTTAGCTTGACGCCCTTCACTCATTCCATATTTGACAAAATGTTCTAACGCAGCTTGTTTATTTGTACCAAAAGCTTTTTGTAAATCACCATATTTTGAAATATAATAGTTATAATTATACACTGCTGAATAATCAACTCCACCATATATAGGTTTTACTTCTGGCGCGCTTCCATAATTATAATTACATGGTGGTCTATTATATTGGCTCCATAAACTCTCAACTGCATGACTGTCCGCACCGGCAGTTTGTTCGCTAACATTAAAATACTCTTCCCTTTCACCGCCTGTATCAGCAAAAGTAACATCTACAAGATACCAATAATCCCCAATTCTAACTTGATTCCACTCATGATTCGAACTTGTAACCACAATGCAGTCTATTCCAGCATAGTTACAATATAATTCGAAAGCTTCCGAATAACCAGCACATACACTTACCTTATTTACAATAGCACTATAGCAAGATTGATCATAATCTGCTGAAGCATAATTTACAGTATCAATCAAATTATTATATGATATAGATTCATTTAAAATTGTCATTTCTTCATCCCATGAACTGGTCTTTTGCAATTCCGATGTAACTTTTTCTATTTCATTTTTAAAAGTATTTGTACAGTCTCTTCTATACTCACCATTTGCGAAATCTGGATCTATACCAACAGCAACACTAGCGTCACTATAAGCATATGAATCGTCCAAAAAATAAAATTGTGGATTTGCATTTTCAAATATATATGCAACCTCTATAGCCTCTGACGGAGTGATACCAGAAAAAGGAACTCCGTCACATATAACCCCTGTATCGCCGGTTTCTAGGAGTATATTCATACATTTTGAATACAAAGCATCATACACCGCTTTTTTACTTGCACTCATTTGATTATAATAATATCTAGATCCAAATTGATCCCAATAAGAAGAAGTAGCATTATATCTTTTAGAATACGTTCTAAGTTTCCCCTGGTCAGGCTCATCAAGCACACGAATCTCTGCGCCATAAAATCTCTGTTCCAATTCGTTTGTATATCCTTCTTTTTCAGAATTGGACATAGATTTAAAATCTTCTGCCGTAACTTCATCTACATTAAATTCATCACCGCAATCAGCACACAATTCTCCTTGATTATATACAACCTCTAACTCGCTCTTTCCACCACCTTCAATTATATGGCCAAATGGAAATGCCATCCCTACCATCAGGACAACCACAAAGAATGCACTTAAAATTCTCTTTTTGTTATTTTTCATAATATTCCGCCTTTATAATATTACTTTAATTCAAAATGCGAGGAATCTAATGTAAGATTTGGATTATAATAAGGGTCTCCTTTTTCCATCTCTTCACTCCATTTGTTGACAAACTTCTCAATCTCTCCATGAAACCTCTTTATTTTTTCTGGATTATCCTCAGCGCCTCGTGATTTTGATTCATAATGATAAAACTCAGCATAAGGATTATATACCACCAACTTATGAGCTTGATGCAATACTTTCATGCAATAATCTATGTCATTAAACGCAACTTCAAAGCTTTCATCTAAGCCACCTACTTCATCCCACACTTCTCTAGTAGTTAATAGACACGCAGCAGTAACTGCTGATAAATCTTGCACTTCCCACGGCCTACATAAATAGCCATCCTCACTTTTATCCAATCCAATAAAAGCATGTCCTGCAATTCCACCAAAACCAATAATCACACCAGCATGCTGAATTGTGTCGTCAGGATAATACAATTTAGCGCCCACAATACCAACATCTTCACGAATCGCAATATCCACCATTTCTTTTATTGCCTCCGGAGCAATTATCTCGGTATCGTTATTCAATAGCAGTATATACTCACCTGTAGCATACTCTACTCCAAAATTATTTATTTTAGAGTAATTAAAATTACCATCATAATATACAACTCTAATACTTGGCGTATATTTACTATCAGTAAATTCATTCGCCTCTACGGTCTTTATATAATCTTCGCCAAGCTCTTTGTAATATTCAAACGTCTCCACTTCAGTACTATTATTTTCAATAATTATAAACTCTAAATTTCGATAAATAGATTTTTTAATTATTGAATCTATACACTTTTGAAGATCATCTATATGATCCTTATTTGGAATAATCACCGACACTAATGGCTCTTTATCCCAATGATAATACGTTCTATACACACATCTTTCTTGATTATATTCTACAGTAGCTGGAATCCCCACTCTCTTGTAATGAGCTTCAATAGCTTTACAACCACCTGTTATAGCATATGTCTTATTCCCAATATTTTGCGCCGTCGATTGATTATGCACTCTCCAGTGATACAATACCATCGGAACATGATATATTTCATTAGCAACCTCACACAATCTAAATATCATATCGTGATCTTGGGCACCATCATAATCAGATTGAAACTCCCCCGCTTTTTCCAAAAGTGATTTTCGGAAACAAAGCATGTGGCATATATAATTAATAGATCTAAGTAAATCTATATTGTAATCAGGCTTAAAATGAGGCTCAAAATATTTTTTTGATGATTTGTCAATTTTATCTTCATCTGAATATAAAACATCAACACCGGGATGTTCATTTATAGCTTTTACAAATTCATACAACGCATTTGGAGAAACCAAATCATCATGATCACAAAGAGCTATAAAATCACCTTTTGCCATTTTTAGCGCAGCGTTAGTGTTGTCAGCAATCCCCAAATTGCAATCTAATAGTTGATATTTTAATCTATCGTCATCTATAGACTCAACAACCTCCTGAAGTGTACAATCTTCACCACTCGTTTTCCCATTATCATCTATTAAAATGCTTCCGTCCGCTAGACATAGTTCCCAATTTGAATATGTCTGTTTTTGAAAGGATTCTATTAATTCTTTAAAGAACTTCTCATTGGTTCTATAAAGAGGTATACATATAGAAATCAATGGTTCGTAATCGAAATGTATGCCCTTTTGCTCTTCAAGTTCTTTATCTGTCACACCATATTTCTTCCTAAAAGCATCATAATCATTTTGCAATCTCATACGCTTAATAGGAATAAACTTTTCTATACATCTTCTAACAGTCCTTTTAAATCCGTGCTTTTTGTAAAAACGCACTGCTTTATAAAAAATATTTGGTTGCTTCTCCTCAATATATTTGACGCCCTTATTTTTTGTTATTTCAACCGATCCGCTCTGGTGCTGTCCTCTAGCTTCAAGTATCATCTTCCCAGCAGTTGCATTACTTATAGATATTATAAATCCACATTTAGAATCTTCGTCTAGTTCTTTATAAGTATTTACTATATCTCTTCTATACACCCACTTAATATCACAATCAACTCTATCTCCATTAGAGCTCAACGACAACTCAATGTGTTCTCTAGCTACGCACCATCCAACTATCTTGGTAACGCCTTCATCTTCCTCTATAGTATCAACAATTAGTTGCACTTTATCGCGCAAATCTTTCAACATATCAACAGGCATATATTTAACTGTATGACCATCTAGCTCGTCATTAGAATTCAATATCTCGTCAATATCTTCGCCTAAATCAACGCTAATAATTCTGACATCATTTATTCCTTCTAGCCGTTCATCTATAGAAACATAAAAATTATGTTCATCTCCAACATTCATATGTTGTTCCATATATTGCATTCTAATAGAAGGGCCATTAAGCACATCATGTTCGCATTTCACATCTTTTCCATTTACTAATATATGAATCTCTTGCCCCTTTGGATCATCATCTGGATATACACCCGTTACAACCAAAGTATTCTTTTTAACTATATGAAAGTTAACCTTAATTAATTCAAATCTTATTTCTTGCATTATTCCTTATCACACCATCTTCAACATTTTTCAATTGAAGTTTTTGAAAACATATCATAAAATCCCACAGTATTTTTATCTGAAATAACCGTTATATTCAATAAATCATATAGGCGATTATATGCTTGAAAATCGCCATCTGAATATCCTGTACAGCTAATGGAGAGAAGGTATTCGCCGCCTTGCAGATTCATCACCTGCTCAAAAGTAGCAACATATATATCCCCCTCTTTCACACCACCTGTACTGACATCTTCATACATTGTATTAGTTCCAGTAATTGCTGTCCCCTGAATATTTTTAAAAGTGTACGTAAATATAGGATCCTCTAAGTCCTTATTAAATTTCACCTTTGACTTAATTTTGAACTTTTTACCTTTTTCGAGAGATGTTGTAAAGTTTCCTTTTTCATCTATTACTGCAAAGTCTATAATTTCGGCAGAACCGTCTCCATAAGGATTTACATTCGGATTTATTTCAAAAGAATCTCTCCACAATCCATTGCCACTATTATCCAAACCAAAAGTGCTTTCAAGACTATTAATATCTGAAGTTTCGTCAAACAAATTTTCAGACATAGCTGACAATTCATTTCCTTCATCATCTACTTGATTGACTAATAATTTCTTATATAAATCAATCATGTCGCTAGGCTTGCCTTCATCCATCTTGCGCCCCTTATTTAGAAGCACCGCTCTATCGCAATACTTTGCAATACTTCCCAAGTCATGACTCACAAACAAAATAGTTTTTCCCTGTTCCTTGAACTCTTCAAACTTCTTATAGCACTTATTCTGAAAGAAAACATCTCCTACAGAAAGAGCTTCATCTACAATCAATATTTCCGGATCAATATTTATAGCCACAGCAAATGCAAGACGCACAAACATTCCGGAAGAATATGTTTTTACTGGTTGATGCACAAAATCGCCAATATCTGCAAATTTTAAAATGTCATCTAGCTTTGCATCTATTTCAGATTTTGTAAATCCAATCATAGAACCATTCAAATATATATTTTCTATTCCAGTATATTCTTGATTAAATCCAGCACCCAATTCAAGTAAAGCAGAAATTCGCCCCTCTATATCAACAGTACCGGATGTTGGATTCAACACACCAGTAATAATCTTTAATATAGTAGACTTCCCCGCACCATTAGTTCCTATAATACCAACGCACTCGCCTTTTTTTATGTTAAATGACAACTCGCTCAACGCGTAATGTTCCTTATATAACTTCTTGCCCTTGCTAAGCCCTAAAGCTTCCTTAAATCTGTCCGAAGGTTTATCATATAATTTATATAACTTCGATACATTATCTACCTTTATTGCATATTCACTCATATCTATTATCCATCTTTCTTACAATACATCTGCAAAATGTATCTTTAATTTTCTAAACACTGTTGTTCCAATTATATATATAACAATTGTCACAATCCAAAAATATAAAGTCAATTCCGGCTTTTCCCAAAACCATATTTCATTTAGTAATGCATCCCTATATCCCGATACAATATAAAACATCGGATTCAATTTCAATATCTTCAATACAATTGGTGAAATATTCGTCATAGTATTAATGTTCCACATTATTGGAGTTGCCCAAATACCAATCTGTAACAATATATTCACAATCTGTCCTAAGTCTCTAAAAAATACCATCATTGCACTTGTTGCATAAACCAATCCCACGCACAAAATCATCATCGCGAGCGAATAATATACTATCTGTAACATATATGGATTTAACTCATATCCATAAACAGCATAGAAAACCAACATAAATGCAATAAAAAATATATGTACAAACAAGCTAGAAATAAGCTTTACAACTGGTAAAATCGAAATATTGAAAACCACTTTTTTAACGAGATAACTATACTCGATCAACGTATTGGTAGCCATGTTGATTGCTTCCGAAAAATAAAACCATGGAACAAGTCCAGCTATCAACCAAATTACATATGGCGCATTAATTCCAGATTTTGTTGCTTGCGCTCCTGCACTTAACGCCTTTTCGAAAACGAACCAATATACTATAACTGTAACAATTGGCTGCACAAAAGCCCACACTATGCCTAAATACGATCCAGCAAATCTACTTTTAAAATCATTTTTTGCAAGACTTAATGTAAGTTTCTTATTATGTAATATCTCTAGAGGAATCTCCATAAATGACTGACGCTTAATATAGATAAGTAGTAATAACGTAACAACAACTGCAATGCACGCTATCTTTTTTATCGCATTAGACTTATAATCTGCATCTCTCACAGCTTGTATGCATTTATCTGCATTACAATTCCATACCAAATACGAATCATCTCCTGTAAGAACTGATATAACGCCATTTTTTTCATTTATTTTCTTTACATCATTTGTAGAAACAATATCGTCTAATTTAAAATTGCTTTCAACGACCTTGCCTTTGTACTCAAGATAAATATTAGAAATCTCTATATTTTTCCCCGGTTCACCTGATGGGTCAATTCTAAGCGCCCTTGTAGTGGCCGGAATTTCTACAATAAGCTCCTTTTCTTTATCTATATCATTTTTACTATATTCAATTGACACAGATCTATCTACGCTAAAGCCTTGCTTCTCATCAAAAACACCTTCATCATCTTGCTGCATAAAAAAAGTTTCTACAACAGTTGTATCTTCCGTCTCAACAGTCAAATGCAATGAAACATATAAGTCACCATCACTTTTCTGATAAGTCCAAATACCATATATTGCTAGTATTATTAATATAAGTGTGCACACAAGTGCAATAACTCTTTTCTTCATCTATATTTCGCTCCTATTTTAGGGCAATATTAAAAAGCCCATTATCTGATAAATTATATCACACAATGAGCTTTATGTTAACCTGCACATAATATTATTAAGAAAGAAAAACGTACCTTTTTTCTTCACAAATCAATCTTTTTTTATAAACTTTCTATATATATTTCGTATTTTAGATATTATTTTCCATGATTTACTGCCATATATTGTCTGAATTTCATTCTCTAACAAATATATTCTAGTCTCTTTCTCTGCTAAAACATTATCAACCCCTCTATTCTTATCAAGGTAATAATTCTCTAAAATACCATCTCTATCATATTTAGTATCTTTTATACGAAAACGAATTGTAACTTCATCCACATCACTCTCAGGAATAACGCTATAAGCTGCAGGGCCTTTAACAAACATTGTATACACACCACAGCCACAATTTTCATACATTGGAGTCATCCTTTTCACTCCTTTTGTAGCTACAATTTCAATTGCATCATATATATCTTGTAGCAAATCAACTCTTATCACATCATCTTTAATATCAATTATTCTAAAAGTTATCTCATATAACTCATCGCCTAATAACGTTGCCTCTTTATACATTCTCTTGTTTTCGTCAAAAGACTCCGCTTCACTCTTTTTCCAATATATCTTTGAAATAATTCTTTTTCCAGGGCCTTTTAACCATCTCAAATCATTTAATGACAAAATGTCCTTGGCATAAATCACATCTGTCGTTTCACCCGCACCCACGTATTTTTTTGTAAAATATGCATTCCACTCTTCATATACCTGGACATCACTTGCACTTATTTTATATTTATCTAATAAATATTCTTCTTTCAAAAAATTCTGCATAGCATGATATCTATTATACAATTCATTTATTGCTCGCCAAAAGACAAAATCTACAGGAACAGCAAAATCAAAGATCCATTCGCCGTCTATTATCAATACATTGTCGCGAAAACACTTCTTTTTGTCATCCTTGACAAATATATTATCAAATATCATATCAATATTGGGCATTTCTAAACATCTCATGTTTTCTCTATTTAAAACCGCATCCCCAAAAACTCTTTTAAACTCATCTATATAATAATCACTTTTAACACTTTGTTCCATTAAATATGTATAAAATCCATCAATAATATTAATAAATTCATCTTTATCTTTTTCAATATAATATCTATACAACATTCCATTAATATTATTATTATATAAATATTGATACTCTATTTTCATTTCAGAAAGCTCTTTTCCAACCAGCAGATCATTGCTTTGCATTTTTGAAAATCCAACCATCTTAGTAATATGATCAACCGCTTTATCGGACTCAGCCTCCTTTATAACAGTTCTTTTTTCGCCATCGTTAATTATACTCGTAGAAATTTTATACTCATCTTTACGGTCAACAGAATATTTAGTATATTCTTTATATATTTTTTTAGGATTTATTTCTATTAGAAATGAATTAGCAAAATATTGCAGCACCTCATTATTCGCAAGTTCTTGAAACACCTTTTCTTCATTAAACAATTCATATCTTCTTGAGACTTTATTGCACACTTCTTTTCCATAACAAGAATTATTTACATTAACGTCCGAGAATATCTCTATTGGATTTACGTGTTCAGGATATGGATAATAAAACCTATACTCAACGTCCAATACATTAAGCATTTCTATCCATTCTCTTCTAGAAAAGGTATACTTGTTTGCAACATCAGGATAATCTTGAACACCCTCGAAATATATATTAGACTCTTCCTCTGGAGCACCTGCAAAAAAGCGCAATCCTAGTCTGTTGTAGCAATTTATCAAAACATGTCCATCTTGTTTTAGTAGCGATAAACACTCTTTCAATACCGCAATCGGTTCTTCAACAAATTTATAATCCATCATAACAATTACATCGTAAGAACCACTTTCATATGTTTTCAAATCTTTATCATCAAATAAATATATATAATCTCCTGTAAGATCATACCATTTCTCAACCCATCGTCTTCTATTCTTTTGCATATTCATATTATCACCTATTTTTTCACTCTGCGGATTCACCTTCATTAATCTAAAGAATTTTTACATAAATAATATTCTATCCGGTCATCCAAATTTAACTTTTCAAAACAAATATTATCTGATTTTAAATAAGCGCGAAAAACATTCTCATAATTACAACCATTTATTTTTTTATTGATTTTACCATACTCAGCATATATTTCTCGTTTATAAGCCAAAATCATTTCATCAACACTAATCAAGTTCATATTGTGCACTTTGTTTTTTTCTTCTATGATAATTTTTTCATTTTTTAACAATAAATTAATCAACTCGGTTATATTTTCTACAAGATTTTCATTTTCAACAACCCATCCACATTTTGCCTTCTTAATACGTTCACCTACAGCCCCCAAATCATTGCCAATCACAGGAATCCCAGCAAGCCATATTTCTGATAAAGTATAGCAAAATGTCTCCGGCCACTTTGGCAAAACCATTACCGCGTCTATTTCATCCGCCGTCAACATATCCACTATTGAATCTCGCGAATATGCACCTTTCTTATGAAGATTATTTTGACTCATCTCTATTAACGCTTTATCACCTATCAAACCGTATATATACCATTCTATTTCCTTACATGGATATTTTTCAATAATCTCCTTAACATATTCACTTCCTTTTTCAACATTCAACCCGCCAACAAATGCCAATTTGAGTTTCGCTTCGCTAGCATTTCTTTTTGCAAAATCAATAACATGAACATCTTGTTTTCTGTAACAAAAGCCATCACATTCTAATATTACTGTACACTCAATTTTCTGATTTTCATAATCATGGCACGGAATTATTGCTCTAAAACCAGCGTATAAATATTGTTCTTTATCATCTTTATGAGCCTCAGCAACATCTCTCCTCAAAACTTTATCTGTTTTATAATATGATACGATACCATGTTCATCAGTAATCTCAATATAGCATGTTGCATTCTTCAGATTCACATTTTCCCTATATACCCATCCAGCCACTAAACTGTTAGTTTCATCATCTAATAACACATCATAATGAACTTGAAAATCAGAATTCGCAATTTTTTCGAATTTAAACACTTCTTTTTTTATGGACAGCCCGTGATTAATTACCCATGATTTTTTCTTAACTCTTGGATAATACTCCAAAAAAATATCTCTAGCCGCATCTGTTGGGAACACAATCTTATCGCACATCTCTAGCACCTCTGCATGCTTGTCACGCCAGTTTTTTATATAATCTACAGTTTCAGCAACCACCTTGCGCCTAAAAACACATTCATCACAACGTTCAATATCTTGACACGCTCCACAAAACTCTTTCTTTTCATTGATTAGTTTTATATGTGGGCATGCCATATAATAATCATGAATTGTCAGCAATAACGGAATATCTCTTTTTTTAGTCTCGTAAAAAATATCTAACGATAAACCATTCGTATGATGCACATGTACAATGTCAACCTCAAAGCAATCTATAATATTTCCGAATATCTCTGCTAGTCTTGAGTTATTATAATATGTATATGGTTCTATTGTTCCAATATAAAAGCGAAATCTATATTCTTCCGCTTCTATATAAATAGTAACATTTAAATACTTTCCATCTCTTGCCGCAACAATAATATTATCATCGTCACACAAGCCATCCTTTAAATCCTTTATATGCAGTTGAGTTCCACCCACATGATTCTCAGCCTCTAGTCTAAAATCCAAATGACTCACATACAAAATATTTCTTCTTCCATTATCCAGTCTGTGATATATCTCTATATTGTCACGTATATATTGTTCTGGATTTGCCATGCAATACCTAGTATTTCTCTTCATCTGTACAGGGTATCGATTTTCTAGTATTTGATTGTGTTCTGAAATCAATCGTAATTTTTCTTCCGTATCAAAAGACCCCGTGCCTTTATGATATACAAATGTATCATCACACATTACATCTATATATCCCATCTGCTGTAGCCTATTACAAAAGTCATTTTCCTCTCCATATCCTCTCTGAAAAGTTTCAGCATCAAATAACCCCACCTTATTTATAACTTCTCGCTTTATAAACATGCAAAATCCAACTGCAACCGTAACTTGCGGATAATGATGAAAGCTACATTTTTCAACAACTGCCGCTAGTTTTTCAATAGTTGTATCCAAAGGTATTCTATTATCCTGGCAAAATACAGGATAAGAACATAGTGTTGCAGCATTAGACAACGGGGTGACTGACCCTATTTCCGGCTTACTATATGCGCATCGTATTATTTTATCTAACCATTTATCAGTCACAATAGTATCTGAGTTTAGTAGCAAAACATCTCGCTCTTTAGATAAACTCATCCCTTTATTAACGCTCGCAGAAAACCCCTCATTTTTTTCACTATCAATTAAAATAATAGAGTCATTAACATAAGATTGTAACAAAGGTACTATTCTCGCATCAGGACTACAATCATTAACAAGTATTATTCTATGTTTTGTCAAATCCGTATGTTTATGTATACTTTCCATACATAGAATAATATCATCATATCCATTATATATAGGTATAATTATATCTACCCCTAAATTATTGTCACTCATACGAAACCTCCAACAAGGACATTTATTTTCTTAAAGTATTTTCATTCTTCATAAAAAATACTAACTTATATAATAACAAAATAAACGGTGTGTGTCGAATGACCCACACCGTTTTATCTATCATTAGTTTTTTTAATTAACCCGTTGACTCACTCTATCCTCTGGGTTTATGTTGTCACCTTCTCAAAATCACTGGCAGGATGCTTGCAAATAGGACAGATGAAATCATCTGGCAATTCTTCACCCACATACTCATACCCGCATATCTTGCAGCGCCATACAGTCTGCCCCTGTGGTGTTTTGCCCACAGCCTCTGGCTTCGGCTTGATATTATTCTGATAATAAGTATATGTAGCTGAAGCCACCTCTGAAAGCACATCCATATCAGTCACCTCTGCAATAAACAAAGTATGACTTCCTAGATCAATCATCTGTTCTACTTTTGCAGATATAAAAGCATTAGTTCCACGAGTTATGATCATAGTACCATTAGTTGCTTTCTTACAATCTGTAAAATCAGCAAACTTATCTACATTCCGTCCTGATTGAAAACCAAAATGTTTAAACAAATCAAAATCTGCCGCTTCACTAAGCACGGACACTGTAAAAACCCCTGTATCCACAATCATGTCGTGTGTGAAATTCGCCTTGTTAATCGCCACTGAAATGCGATTAGGTTCTGATGTAACTTGAATAGCAGTATTGGTTATACAACCATTATCCCTACCATCTCGATTTGCTGTAATCACAAACAAACCATAACTTAAATTGTACATTGCTTTTGACCCCATAAGCGTGCCCTCCTTCTCCTAAAAAATGGATATCAAATAAACCTTCTTACTTGATATCCATTGTAACATTTAATTCAATGAAGCAACACCTATATTTAAATACATTGCAAAGGTGCACCAGATTACATATGGCACAAAACAGATACATGCAATTCTATCAACTTTTCTGCTGATAAATGTAAACATAAATACCAATATCCACATAACAAGAAGCCATGCCGCCGCGAGCCAATAATTGGATAAATTGAAAAAGAATATACACCAGAAGAAATTGAAGATCAGTTGTAACACATAGATTACCAGTAATTTCTTCGAATCATCTCCTTTTATCAATACAACTCTTGCGCTGGCTATACCCATCAATACATATAGTACGGTCCACGCCACCGGAAATAACCAGGCAGGCGGAGACATTGGCGGCTTATTTAGCTCTGCAAATATCATCATATTACCACTTGTCAAAGCTGATGATACCAAGCCCACAACCACTGGAATAATAATCCCCACAACATAAGTTACAATTGTTCTTGTTTTACTCTCTCCCATAGACTTTCCTCCAATAAAAATAACATGTTAAATGTGATTTAATGCACATTCTAACATGTTATAATCTTTAAAACTATAGGATTTATGCGATTTTACATAAATTTTACTTTGTAAAATTCTTGTTAATTCTCATCCAACACTATTGCCACATATAATTAAGGCTTTCATCTACTTCTATCACCACTTCAACCGGACTATCTATCACTCCATATTCATATAACGCTTCTGAAATTCGATGAAAACCATAATCTGTCAAAGGCCAATTATCTACATTATAAAAACAAGGCACGCTTATAATAATATTACTTTCGTTCGAATTATCCGCCTCTATTATTTGATCAATTATATAATCATTAATCTCTTCCACTCTGTCACTACCAAAATCACCATCTCTATGTTCTAGTGCAATAATATTGGAATCCTTGTATGTTTTACCACTCGAGTTTATTCCCAATAACAAACTTAGCAAAACAATTATTAACAATATACCTCTATTCCGAGATGTCATCTGCGTATTAATATAGCCCAATGCATATACAACACTAAATAACAAAATTCCAATAAACTCTATTTGGACATCTGCTCTTGAAATGTACCATGTATTTACTTTCGCCGAAAGCAAAAGACAATATATAAACACAAGCAAAGCCATTAGATTAATTTTTATAAGCAAAGAATTTTGTTCTTTCTTGTAAATAACTAATGAAACAACAATTACACTTATTGAAAATATTGCAACCAATATCATATTAATATCTGATGCCATATATGTATATAATGTTGTTTTCAACCTACTTATAAACGGCTCTTGCGTTGACAACTGACCTGCTCTAGCGCCATTCAACTCAAAACACATACTTATGGCCCATTCCACACATATTACGAAACTAATAATTCCATTTCGTACCATTTGCTGAAAAGAATAGCTTTTTTTAACAAATCTTATGTTTTTAAATACTAAATTCAGCACTAAATAAATTGGCAAAATTTCATTTGAAAACAAATTAGAAAAAATCGCAAAGTATCCTAACACTAAAAAAATAATATTTTTTAAAATACTATTTTTACTCAAAATAACCACATTATCATCTGCTATAACCCACAATAGCAATATCAAATTAAGTAATGTTGGTATTAAATAATTAAAGTAATTATTAACTGTTATAGAATAAAATCCATATTGATTCAACACATCGCCGCATCTATATATAACAAAGTGTAATACAAAAAAAATAAAAGTAAGTATTATCCCCAGAAATTTATTTTTGTTTTTTGAAATAAATTTATAGAACACTCCAACATAAACTGACACTATTACAGAAATCACAATATTATATCCCGTAGAAAGACTTCTTGTAAATCCAAGCTGGGAATTATAAAACATCCTATATGAAATTTTACTAACAAATGAAAAAAAATTCTCTGGGAACACCTTAATAGGATTAAACTCATTAACATCGGGAACCAGCGCCCTAGAATAATTAATATATTTCCAATCATCTGTATCTAATATTGATAATGAATGATATCTTGAAAAGAAAAGATAACACATAATAAATATAGACACAAAAATAAATATACTTGTTAAATCTATTTTTTTATGCTTCATACTGATTTATCGCCCCTCTTTTTTCTAAACAAATATATATTTCCTCCCCACAATTTTATTTTGTAAAATTCTGATTAATCCATCCATCTAATCTGTTGCTCTGTTATAAGTTCATATGTTATAACTTCTTCGCCTTCCAAATCAACACGGTGCATATCTACTGCAGTAATTTGACTATTACCATAAGTAGTATAGTAATAAATCCCCTTATCTGTATTGCAGCAACTACTATAGATTGTATATTCACAAACTTTCGTTCCATCTTCTGATTCACCAAGTCTACAACAACCTCGCTGTTGTTCCACTGAACCAAGTATCTTGAAGAATTGTGATACACTAGAGGCCTCATCATCATTAGCAATTGAATTCATTTTAGTAAAGGTTGCTTTTACAAATCTCGATGCGCTAGATAAGTCTCCCGGAATACCAAATCCTCCCATTCCACGACTATATGGTTCTATCTCAACTTCCGTCATCAATTTATTCTTAGGAACTTCCGCCGAACAATTCATATAATCCATTAGATGCGTCATATGATAATCAAAGGTAGGGTTGTTGGTCATTACTCCAACTGGATTATCATAAATATGGGCTCCATTAACAGTCTGTTCAAATACAATACATCGATTCGCATCAGCAATCATCCAATGTAAACTAGATGCCGGTAACTGTTCACTAAAAGAATCATTGGTAATATTTATATTTTCTAATAATTCTCTAGCCTCAACCACAGTCTTGCACTTTGATAACAACCAAGGTGTCAATTCAAATGACGCAATATTATACTTTCCTTCTACAAAATCAGTATAATATGCATTCCCCTGAAAATTCAATCCCGCAGCACTTAAACCATACTCGTTAGTAGCCTCATAATACAGCGGATATCCGTTCTGAACATAAGCCATACCAATTATAGCAGAATATGTCGATGTACTTTCTACATGCCTAAAATCAAACTTTTTATTCCTAGGTGTTATAGTAACCGTCTCATGATATGAATATTCTAAATCTAAATTTCGACCGAAATAATGATCCTTTGTCTTATAAGAAATTGATGTGCACATGATTCTATCACCTCTTTATATATCAGAGCCTTTGTAGCAACTCCGCCACTATATATATTCCAAACAAAACTACCGCTGGCCAACAGGTTATAAATACTGATATACCCTTTTTTATATCTTTTTCCTTCAACCAATATGACACCGCATAACCAAATACAAAAATTGGTATAATAATATCTACCATAGCTGTAGTAAGTGCACCACCTAATACTGTGATAAGAATTGTAAACTTAAGTTCTCTAGTTAACCCACCATCCATAATTTCAAGCATATACTTCCATATCAGCGGCAATATAAACGACAATACCATCGCTTTTCCTTGCCAGCTTCGAAGCAATAACATAGAACCTAAACTTCTTGTAGAATAACCACCAAACAGCAATATTACTAAGATAAAAAATAGAAAAAGTTCTATTTTCTTCTTACTATCCTTTTCTTTAAATAATGTCTGTCCTAACAATGTATAAACCATAAAACAAATTGGAATTATACATACTGGAAAAATTGAATGAGCAAATACAGCCGGATGAACCCCCGCAAAGACCGAATACGTTGCCATTATCATAGGAAATGGCGCAACAAGCCTTTTTATAGAAAATGATGTCACCTCCAATGCCGTCACAGGATCATATCGCATAAGAGAGTCTGTCTGAACTGCTGATACACTCATTGTAACAAATTCGTAGTCATCATCATTTGGCGATTGTAGCACAAACTGTCCTAACATAATCACTATCAATCCTATAATTATAATTATCGTCAATACATCTATTTCATGAAAAAACGCCTTTAAATCCGCAATCCAGTCTGTAATAATATTTACTTTATAACGGTAAATCCCTATCACGCTTATAATCACACAGAATGTAACCATCAAAGTATTTTGTAAAGCTAATGGCGCTTTCAACAATATAAGTGGAATGCAACTAAGCAGATACACAGCCCATATAATACATGTACCCATTACAATATCGCTCAATATAGTACCATTACTCTTAAATATTGTTTTTTCACGAAATGTATATCCAATTATTGCTGGAACTAAAAACATTGTCACAAAAACCATACATATGGTTCTAACATCTGATAACATATCTACTCCTATCTAAACCTAAAGTTATGCATCCCTGTTCTATAATCTACTGTTTCAACTCCACGTGAATGTAAATTCTCAGCCAATTCTGCGGCATTATACTGTTCACCTTCCATCTCCCATGCAGGTGTATCAAATATTGCAACTCGAGGCTTTACAACATCATAAAAATCTATAGCAAATGAATTATGCCCGTGATGCCCAACCTGTACATACTCTGATTCTATCTCTTTGCCATACAGGCCAACAATCTCTGGTCCTAAATCATGGCAATCTCCACAGAATAATATACTGTCCTCCTGTCCTGAAACCTTGAACACCAAAGAAGCATTAATAATCTTTCTAACCTGATCTTAATTTTGCTTCCATCCTGAATCTACCGCTATCAAATTTCCAGAAGTATGATTATACATGGTATAAAACATTCCCTGATTACCTTACTCATCGACATAATTGGACATAATCCAAGAGCCACCAGCATAAGAATATATATCATAATTATTAACTTCATCGCTTACATACCAACCACAGGCATTCATCTGATACTTATAATCATCTTTTCCTTCTAGGACTATTCGAGAAACACCCTCTTGTTGTGCAATATTAAGATATTCTTGCAACCCATCTAAATCGCTATTATCTAGATAGTTCTCAATAAATAAAGGTGTATCCCACCTACCATAATACATTGGTATAGTAGCATCATATTGATGAAGTTCACTCACTATGTTTTTACTACATATAATTTTTTCCCTACTATAATTATTCGACAAATGCTCAGCCACCCAAATTGTCTCCGCTTTTAGATTATATCTATTAATGGGTTTCGAAAAATTATCTGTATTAATAATAAACTTTCCTGACAATATCAATGCACACACAAAAATAATCCCAACTATTTTTTTCTTCGTAACATCAACTGAAGACAAAATATCAACAGAAACACACGCAACAAAGAAACCACCTAACAAACACCACAATAGTCTTGAAGCTTCACCTGCAGACGCAATCTTTGAAATCAACATAACCGTTATCGGATTTGCCGCAACAATAAAACTCACTAAAAATGGTATAACAAACTTTTCCTTGTTACCCTTTTTCCTTATGAATAAATACAATAAAGCTAGAATCCATAGCACCCCATATGCCCCTGTTCCAATAACTCTATCATATATTCCTCTATATGAATCTAAAATATTATTTATTACTTCCATATATATTCCCTTAAATATTTATTTCTCCAGCACTAACAATTTCTTTACAACTAGTTATAATAAAATCTGAATAGCATTATTCACCACATACTATTTGAACAAAACCTCTCACTTGATATCCATTGTAGCATTTAATTCAATAAAGCAACACATATATTTAAATACATAACAAAGGTGCACTAAAAAAAGTTAAAGATCAGCTACAACACATAACTCACCAATAACTTCTTCGAATCATCACCTTTAATCAATACAATTCTCGCATTAACTTCTCTTAGTTACCTCATCCAAAATCATTTGAATCCAACAATTCATATTTGCATTTCAACTTATGCTTCCATTCCATAGCCTCATTGCTTGTTTTTTTATTATACACAAATACACGAATAAACCTTTTATCATTCAATTTATTTATAATCATATCATCTCCACAAGGAAACATTCCAAAAATATCTATTTCGTCTACGAATTCCAGCCCTTCATATAAAAATCTATGCTCAAAAGGAAACATATCTTTTGCCGGAAATAACTCGGCCGATAGATAAAAGCCATCCACAGATAATAATTCATCTTTTCTAATGCCACTTGGAGTTAGCACTTTATTATCTACGTTGATTTCTACCACTTTATGCTTCTTTCTAATATCCTCGATAGCGTAAAATATTTTGTGTAATAAAAATTAGTCATAGAAAAAGGAACGAAATTCTTTTATGATTTTAATTGACCAAAGCTAAAATTAAAAGGAGTGAAATTCGTTCCCATGACCAATGTTTGCACATATTTAATGTCTGCTCTACTTAATAATGAATCTATTGATGAAGTTTTTCATTCTGAATTTGTAAATGCTGTAAATAAAGTACCATCAACTGAGCATACCGCTTTTCGTGATTACGAGAAATATGATTATTTCGGTAGGAACTCTAGGGATTCTCGTAATGGTTTCTATAACAGAACGTAGCCGTTACGTTTGTAACTCTCAATTTATAGATTCTAAAACGTGAAATCAAACATAAGCAGCAATTTTCGAATGAAGATTCTCTTGAAAAATATGTTTGTAGCTTTTATTGCAACTATAACCAGACAATAGACCGTCGCGTACATAAAGGCTTCAAAGAATGTCGCTCCGAGCCAGAAGCGATGTTCATATAACTCGCACCAATGTCACTTAGAAGAAGTATTTACACAATAACCTGCTAAACTAATATTGTAACAGCATTGCATATAGTTTGCGAAAAACTTAACTACGCCATCTATTAATTATCACAAAACTCTTTTATTTGTGCTTGCATTACATCAACATAATTTCCACCATGAAGATAAGCATCAGACCACTCTACAATCTTTTTCATTGTAGCCTCCACATTCCATCTCGGTTCCCAACCAAACTTATTCTTCAATTTAGAACAATCCAGCTTCAAAAAATTAGCTTCATGTGGCCCACCATCATATTTATTAATCCACTTTATATTATCACCAGTCACGTCATTCCATGTATTACAGAATAATGTAACTAAATCTCCTGTAGTCCAACAATCTGTATCATTTGGTCCAACATTATAACTACCTGCATATTGTTCCTTGTTCTCATATTGAGCAGCTGCAATCATTAAATACGCAACTACAGGTTCAAGCACATGCTCATATGGGCGTGTAGAAAATGGATTTCTAACAATAATATCATCGCCCGCTTCAGCTGCTCTAATACAATCTGGTATAATTCTATCAGTAGCAAAATCTCCTCCTCCAATAACATTACCTGCTCTAGCTGTAGAAACTGCAACAGGTAAATCATTAAAAAATGAATTAATATAACTACTTGTCACTAATTCAGAGCACGATTTAGAATTTGAATATGGGTCATATCCATTAAGTTCTTCATTCTCTCTATATCCCCATACCCACTCTTTATTTAAATATACCTTATCAGTCGTAACATTAACAAATGATTTTACACATGAATTCTGTCTAACAGCTTCACATATATTCACTGTTCCCATTACATTTGTCTCATATGTACCTACAGGATCCTTATAAGACTCTCTTACCAAAGGCTGAGCCGCCATATGTATTACAATATCAGGTTGTGTTTCATTAAACACTTTCAAAAGATGTTTAAGATCACGAACATCTCCAACTATACTATTCATTTTGTTTTCTAATCCACACATTTCAAAAAGAGATGGTTTCGTAGGTGGTTCAAGAGCATAGCCTATAACATCTGCTCCAGCCATGATAAGAAGTTGGCACATCCACGAGCCTTTAAATCCTGTATGACCTGTAACTAAAACTTTTTTGTTTTTATAAAATGATAAATCTAACATTTATTACCTTCTTTCTAAATAGCTAATTATTAAACCATATTTTTAATGAATGCGGCACTATTTTTTTTATAGCATCACGCCTTACGCTATTATATGGAAAAAGTTTGTTAATAATTCTTTTAAATATTTTTTCTCTATAATTAGCTTTCGAAGCTAAAATCAACTGGTATTTTCGAAGCAAGAACTTAAATGGCGTCTTTTCAATTGTGTTCATCCAACGAACAGTATATATATTATTTACAATAAAAATATGGTCTTTATTATTAATATTTATTCCCTTAGGTTCTTTTATATCATTGTACTCTGTTGTCAGTTCACTAGGCGCTGTGTCGAAATATCCAGTTAATCCATCACTAAAATTGGGCTCATTATATTGTAAATAATTCCACTCCAATCCGATTTCAGAAATATACCTCCAATATAACTCGTTAAACAACTCATTATCTTCCATTTTTTCAATATTTAAAAGTAAATATTTCTCAACATCTTGCTTAACGACTCTTTGTCTAAGGTTATTCAAATTAAACAATATCAAACTTGTATCTTTAAATTTACAAACATGTTCCGCATCTACTTTTGTATCTAACTTTTCATGAATATAGTTCCTATGTTTTCCAATCCATTTTATGTCAAATGCAGCTTTTATGTAATCGCCTTCACCTTCTATCATATTTACAAGTTCAGCCACATCTGAATCAAAAAACATTACATCTTCAACATAAATAACTTTTTCATAATTTTTTAAAATCCATGGCAAAAATAGTTTGTAGTATAAATTTTCCTCATTTCGTTTATTGTTAAAATAATAGTCTAACTTACCTATATCATGTGCCGGATCATAAAATCTCAATGAAAAATTATCTTTATCGTCAATTATCATTCTTAATAAGTCATTTTCTTGCTTAATTAAATACATATCCCATTTGCAAGAATTATATGTTTGCTGTAAACAAATTATATCATAGTAATAATTATCATTACTATGATCAATAATACTTTGTAAAACTGTTGCATAAAAAAATCTATTAGTATCACTTAATGCAAACACAATCGGAACAGTTTTTTCATATTTTTCTGAGCGATTAATTGGTTCTAATATTTTTCTTTTTGATGTATCGTTAAATACTGCTAGCTGTTTCTCCGTCCACTTAATCTGTTTATTTTTTGTCGTATGATAAATCCATATATCATACAACCATTCGCTCATATATGCAACATTTCTATGCTGCGTAGTACTATAGCCTTCTGTCTTAGAACGTCTTTCAAATTCCCCTAACAAAGGATATTCAAATTCACAAAAAGAAAAAAACAATTCTTTTTTCATTATATAGCAATCAAATCCTCTAGAATTTTTTTTCCTATGCATATAGTACTCTGCATCCTTATAGTAATCTGGTGCTAATTCTTTTATTATATTTAACATAACATCAAAGCTTTTGGGTTCCAAAAAATTGGGACAATTTTTTTCCCAAAGTTCTCTTGCATTTCTACCAGGAAATTTGGCTATTGTATCTTTTCCCATTTCATACATAGGTGTTACTATTAAATCCCATTTTTTTATTTCTTCAATAACTTTTTCTTTATCATCTATTCCTATTTTTTTTATATTCTCTTCCGTTAATGCATCTAATACCCCTTGTTTAAGTCCTATATTTGGCAATTTTTCTCCAAAATTAAAATATCTTCTGTAATGACATAAACCATAATAATCTGCATCAATATTTTTCCAAGCCCAATATTGCACTGTTAATTCACAATAAATCATACGCTTTTCAGATATATTATCACCAGTATCATCACCTAACATTTCTACATTTTTTCTTTTATCATATACTGCACCACATCTGACAGGTATATATAATGGATTATCTACAATTTCTGAATCTAAATCAATCCTATTTGAAACGAATATTTTTATATCAGGATTATCATTCGTTCCTTTATATTTTAATCGCTCATCATCCGGAATCGCTCTATTATTCTCCATCATTGCCTCCATTTAGATTTTTAATTATATACAAAGCTCGTTCCAACGCTTGGTCCATATTATAATATTTAAAATCTGCTAATCTTCCCGCCAAATACAATTTTGTGTATTTTTCAGCCTCTTGCTTATATCGGGCATATATTTTTTGTGATTCTTCAGTTAAAACAGGATAATACGGCTCTTTATTCTCACCTTCTTTATATGGTAAGGAATATTCTATTGCATATGTTGTCTTTTCTCCCACGCACTGATATGGTAGTTTTGTATATTCAGTTATGCGTGTATACCCCTTAGCTTGTGGATAAGCAACAACTGGTGCATCTTGGTAACTTTTTATATTATCATTTTTCCATTCAAACCTTAACGATCTATACGGTAATTTACCATATTTAAATCCAAATAGTTCATCTATAGGACCTGTATATATTAGCCTTCCCTTAAATTCTTCTCCACCAATCTGGATTATATTTTTTTCTAATTTAATTAAACTTAAGGCATCTGTATTCAATTCTATTTCTATATTCTCATGCTTTAATAATTTGTCAAAAAAATCTGAATATTTTGTAGCTGGCATATATTGATATTTATCATCAAAATATCCTATATCATAATTAAGACGAATTGGTACCCTTTTAAGCACACTCGGATCTATTTCTTCTGGACTCACCCCCCACTGCTTAGCAGTATAAAGGCTATAATCATTTTCGAATAAAAAATTTGCATATTCTCGAATCACATCACTTTCATGATTTAACAATTCAAGTACCGTTACAAACTCTTCACTTGGGTAATATCGCTTTAATTCATTCTTTATTTCATTTGCATTTTTTTCATCATAAAAATCATCTATCGTTTGAAAATTAAAAGGCGTAGGTGTATATTTGCCATTTATAACAGCTCCGCACGTAAGTTTATACTCATCCCATTCTGCGTATTTTTTCATACACTCAAATAATTCTTTTTTCTTTGTATGAAAAGTATGAGGACCATACTTGTGCACTAAAATCCCTTCCTCGTTTACATAATCATACATATTTCCACCAATATGGTTTCTTTTTTCAATAATTAAAACACGCTCATTACATTCTTCAGCTAAATGTCTAGCAATAACACTTCCTGATAATCCCGCCCCTACTACAATTGCATCATAATGATTATAATTCATTAAAAGCCTCCATATGTTTCCATAAATTCACTAAAAGTTTGCAAATTCTTATCCTTATCAGCAAGTATAACTTTATCTAGTCCACCTACTAAATCCACTGGCCAATCAACGTTTATGTCTCTGTCATTCCACATAATTCCATCGTCATATTCACCATAGAACTTTTCACCACATTTATAACTTACAATTGATTCCTCTAACACAAGATAACCATGTGCACATCCAGCAGGAACCAATATTTCATTATGTTTTTCACCTATCAAATCGAACCCTAACCATTTTTTAAAAGTAGGACTATCTTTTCTCAAATCAACTACGACATCATATACATGTCCGTGTATGCATCTTACTAATTTAGGCTGTTGTTTTTCCCGTTGAAAATGGAGCGCTCTAATCACACCTTTATATGATGTTGTATAAAATACCTCCGCTAAATCATGATGTATCCCATTCTGTTCAAAGACTTCCTTAGAATAGTCCTTTGTAAAGCATCCCCTTACGTCATCGGCATTAAAAGGTGTCACCTCAATCAATCCAGGGATTTCTGTATTCTTAAATTCGAACTTTTGTATCATTTATTTATCTCCTTCTATTGTTATAAGCCAATCACGTGTCTTCTTGCACCCTTCCGCAAATGTTATCTTTGCTTTAAAACCAGTATCTTCAAATGTCTTTGTACAATCGAATTCACTTAATGGCATATTAACCCCCGTAAACGGAATATCGCCAAAAATAAATTCAAGTTCAGGCGCAATTGCCTCTTTCATTTCTAACAAAAACTCTTTTAATGGCTTTGCGCAGGAAGATCCAATCATATATTCATTAAACGGTTTTCCTTTTTCGCCTATTAAATAAAACGCTCTAGCTACATCCTCAATGTAAACAAAATCATAGTTTTGTGTTCCTGCAGTAAACTGCGGATTTTCGCCCTTAATACATTTTCTAATTGTTGTATTCACCATTCTAGGGCTCACTTCTCCCACGCCGTACGCATTAGTAATCATCCCCCATATAAGATCAATATCTAAATCTGCTGCAATAGATTTAGCCATAGTATGCGCTACAAGTTTACCACTACCATACACATACCCTAACCCAGGTTTATTTCCAGGATTAAACGTTGCTTTATAGGTTTCTATTTCCATAACACTTCCAGCTTCAACAAATCTAGTACATCCAATACTTTTTGCTAGTCTAATACAATCAATTGTCCATTGTGCATTAGCTAATTGAAGTTCCGTATTAGCGCGTTCTGCACCTGCTGATCCTTTCCATGCAAAATGGTAAAATATGTCAGCACCTTCTTTTTTTAAATCGTCATATAATTCAGCGACTTTATCTAATTCCAAATTTTTAATTTGAATCAAATCATTTTTAGGGATATTATCTGCATGCCCTTGATGAACTAATGCTATAACCTCTATTTTATTTTTTACCAATTCTTTTACAAGAGCACTTCCTACAAATCCATTTGCCCCTGTAACTATTGCCTTTTTCATATTTCCTCCTAAATTGTTCTTAATCTTCCCACACCTTCCATGGAGCCTTGCCTTCTGAAAGCAATTTTTCTAAGTCCATCTTTTCTTTCATTGTGTCCATACATTGCCAATATCCACGATGCTTATACGCAACCAACTGATTTTCTTGTGACAATCTTTCAAGCGGCTCTTTTTCAAATGTTGTAGAATCTCCATCTATATAATCAAACACTTCTGGTTGTAAGACCATATATCCGCCGTTGATCCAACCACCATCTTCTTTCTTTTTTTCAGCAAATTTTTCAATTACTCCGGTTTCTTTTTCTATATCTAATGTCCCAAATCTACCACCAGGTTGCACAGCTGTCATAGTCGCAAGTTTTCCATGTCCCTTATGAAAATCATAAAGTTCTTTTATATTGACATCGCAGACTCCATCTCCATATGTAAGCATAAACGTTTCATCGCTGACATATTCCTTGATACGTTTAATTCGTCCACCAGTCATAGTATTTAATCCAGTATCAACTATTGTCACCTTCCATGGTTCTGCCTCATTATTATGTATAATCATTTTATTTTCTTTTGTGAAATCAAAAGTAACATCTGATCGATGAAGATAATAATCTGCAAAATATTCTTTTATTACATGTTGCTTATATCCAGCGCATATTATAAATTCATTAAATCCATAATACGAATATTCCTTCATTATATGCCATAATATTGGTTTACCATTAATTTCAATCATCGGTTTTGGCTTCACCATACTTTCTTCAGAAATTCTAGTACCGAATCCACCAGCTAATAATACAACTTTCATTTTTTCTCTCCTTTTATCTTTATATATATTTTTTTTATTAAATTTCTTCTTTTGGTTCCAAACGGAATTATTATATTACATATTCTTTTTAATATAATCCAACAATCACTTTTTAAAATTTCAAATTTAATATTATTATTCTCTTCAAAATCATTTTGAGTATTCACCATTAGTATCAGCGGAACTTCCTTTATCTTATAATTATTATTTAATATTTCATAATGCATATAAATCCCATATAACAATTCACCAATATATGCCAAACATCTTGGTTGTTCCTCTATATATTCTGTATTCAAAATTTCCTTCTCAATATCACCCAAGATATTAAATTGAAATTCATTTAATTTTGCAAATATATCTCTACGCATGATAAAACAATTATATCCTCTATGCTTATCGCCATTTAAATATAACTTTGCAGAATTATATACATCCGGTCTTTTTTCCTTTATAAGCTCTAGGACTCTATCAAGTAAAAATGTTGGAATAAATCGTGATTCTTTTTCCCACAATTCTCTTACGCTCCTAGCACCAATGCCATTTTGTGTGGCTATTCGTTCTGTTTTATATGATTCGTTTATAATCAAATCATATTCCATTATTTCTTCTTGCAACGTTTTTGGATCGTCAAGCCCAAGCAACTTAACTGTATGTTCGTTCAAATATGGTAATTGGCGTAATCCATATTCATTAACTAATACATTGCTTTTACAAAAAATATCAAGAAATCTCCTATAATGACACAAGCCTACATATTGAGCATCAGAATTCTTCCATGCCCAATATTGAACTGACAATTCACTATAGTATTTAGCTTTATTTGATATATTGTCTCCTGTATCGTCCCCCGCAATATTTTCAAAATTATCTGCATCATCTACCGCCCCGCACCTGATAGGGATATATATTTTATTTTTTAAGTGATATCTGTTCTTTAGATCGACACGATTTGAAACATATATTTCAACAGTACTATTCATTGTTTTCACCTAATTCTGGCATATAATTATTACAAACCTCTTCTACTAATCCAGACATCACAATATTTCCTTTATCTATCCAGCATGCATGATCACACATCCTTTTAATATCATCAAGATTATGTGAAACAAGTAATAATGTAGTACCTTCAGCCAACATTGCTTTCATTCTCTCTTGACACTTCGCTTGAAATTTATAATCACCAACTGCCAAAACCTCATCAACAATTAAAATATCCGGTTTAACCATAGTAGCAATTGCAAATGCTATTCTAGCTTGCATACCAGAGGAATAGTTTTTAATAGGCACATCTAAAAAATCCCATAGTTCTGCAAATTCCACAATTTCATCAAAATGTTCACTCATAAATTTTTTTGAGTGTCCTAATAATATTCCATTTAAATAAATATTCTCTCTAGCAGTCAAATCCATATCGAATCCTGCACCCAACTCGATGAGCGGCGCAATTGTGCCATTCACAACAACTTTACCTTTATATGGCTCTAGTATCCCAGATATTAATTTTAATAATGTAGATTTTCCCGCACCGTTAGTCCCTACAAAACCCCATGCTTCCCCTGGCTTTATTTTTAAACTAAAATCTTTAATTGCGAAAAATTCTTTGAACATTAATTGACGTTTTACTAACTTAACAAAATACTCCTTAATGTTATCAACAGACTCAGTTGCCATATTAAATCTAACAGTCGCATTCTCTATATCAATAATGTATTCTTCCCCATTATATTTACTAAATTCAATCATATTAACACCTTAAATATATAAAATAAATTTACTCTGATTTTTCTTAAATAATAAACCACCAATTCCGATAGCTAAAATATCAAACAATAATCCCACCAACATTAACTTAAAATCAGGATGAGTTTGTTCTATTACGCATTGTCGCATAGACTTAATATACATAAACATCGGGTTAAATCTCACAACCCAAAAGTGGAGCCATTCTGGTAAAATTTTATCTGGATAAAAAATCGGCGTCAAATATGTCCATGCTGTAATTATTACAGAATAAATATATTGTATATCTCTAAAAAAAACCGATGCTTGCGCAAGTAACAGCCCCAAACCTATACAAAAAATATATAATTCTAATGACACTATCGGGACCCATAATAAATTCCACGAAAACGGCACTTTTGTAATAATCATCACTAAGACTATAGCTGACATAGATAATAAATAGTCAACAAGATCACTTGTTACTTTCGAAAAAGTAAATATGTACTTAGGAACAAATATTTTCTTAATCAAAGGCCCATTTTCTATGACTGAATACATCGAGTGTGACGTGGCAACACTCATATAATTAAACATCGTTTGTCCAATTATAAGATATACCGGATAATATTCAATATCGAACCTAAATATATTCGAAAAAACAATCACCATTACAAGCATTATGCCCAGCGGATTTAACAAACTCCATAAATATCCTAATACACTTCTTCTATATTTTAGTTTCAAATTTTTTGATATAAGTTCTTTTATTAAATCTCTATAATTATAGATTTCTTTTATGATTCCAACCATGTATTCCTTCCTTCTATTCACCTTTTATTAATCTATGAGCCAATTTACCCACCGGCAATATAGCATAATTAGTAAATCTAATTAAATATATACTTTTTTTACTTATAGAATTATATAAATCTGGATGAGTTCTTTTCATATTTTTATCCCAATGCCGCAATTCATCTTGCATATTTTTATCATCGCCTAAAACTATATATATCTGAAATTGATTATCAATCATATCTCCAATACATCGTTTCAAATATTCAAGCTTATGCCCTGATATTTGTTCAGATACTTCATCATAAAACTTCACTAATTGTGTGAGAACACGCAAATGCATATCTTTATTTCTAGCCATACTGTCCCATGTCACGCTCTGCCCAGTTCTTCCCAGTCTATATATATACACATCTCTCTTATCATAATACACTGTATTGATATAAGGCACTGGATACGTAATATATTCAGCATCAACATAAAAACAATGTTCATCAATTGGTCTATAATGTTCTTTTAAAATAGACGTCTTAATTGTCATATTATGCATCTTGACTACTCTATCAAGTTTAATATCCGACAAATTACATTCTTTGCCATATCTGTCTTCAATTTCCGTAGCCAAAACCCTTTTTATAACATCGTATGTCTCATCTTCGATACACATGAAATCTGATGATATCACATCACTTTCAGATGTTTTAAGCATCTCTACAAAACCGCCAAATTCTGATGTGTTAACCCAATCATCTGCATCTACCACCTTAAAATATTTACCTGTAGCATTTTGCACACCTGTATTTATCCCTGAGCCATGTCCACCATTTTCCTTGTTTATCAATTTAAAACTGTCTGGAAATCTATCTACGTAAGTCTGTGCAATCTGTGCAGTATCATCAGTCGAACCATCATTTACTATCAATATCTCTATATATTTTAAAACATCAGTTACAATAAAACTATCTAAACATTTGTTTAAATATTTTTGTGCATTATAAGAAGGTATTGTAACAGTCAATATTTTCTCATCCATATCATCTCAACACTTTTCTATACAATATTTTTCTCATCAAAGAACCACTCATTGTCATACCACAAGTTAAAATTATAGAACATATATATTGCAATCCTGTAAGTAATCCAAGTTTTCTTTGTATCTTTCTCAGTTCTAAATACCTCAAAGTATATTTTCTGCCGCCTCGTCTATCATATACTTTCATTCCTGATCTCATTTTCACAAGAGTTTGCGGTATATTATAAAGCTCACTACCTGCAGCCAGCATTCTCATCCATAAGTAATAATCCTCTAAAAATGGATAATGCTGATAATTCCCCGCTTCTAAAACCGCAGTTTTTCTAAACATAACAGTCATATGATTCATTGGATTTCTATATTTCGCATACCTTCGAATCTCTTCTGGCTTCTCTGGCATCTGCTTTAATTGTTTGAATGCGCTATCCTCATCATCAAATTCTTCTATCCACCCACCACATGCTGCAATATCTATATTTTTAATCATAAATTCTTCTTGATTCTTCAAACGATCCGGCAGGGCAATGTCGTCCGCATCCATCCTTGCAATTAGCTCATTTTCACATAGCTCAACACCTTTTTGAAGCGCTCTCCCTAATTGCACATTTTCATCAAACTGATAGATTTTCAACTCGTCGCATTCCAACGCAAAATGTTCTATCACCTCATATAACTCATCTGTCAACAATCCATCTTCTATTAACACGACTTCATCTGGTTTTCTGGTTTGCTCTAAATAGATACTTTCCAAAGCCTTTTTTAAATGCTGTGGCTTTTCCTTGCAATACACAGAAAGCAATACTGATATTCCCATATCACTCCTTTTCACCATTTCCCGTCAAAGCCTTTTCTTCTCCGTCTTCTAGTCCCTCTGTGCTGTCTTTAATAAAAATAACTTTGATAGTTAATAGAATCAATTTGATATCTAATAAAATCGACCCTCTCTCAACATATATCATATCAAGTTTTAACTTGTCGAGATTGGTAGTATTGTATTTACCATACACCTGAGCATAACCGGTAAGTCCAGCCTTGACCCTAGTTCTATATGCAAACTCTGGCACTTCTTTTACGTACTCAGCTATAATCTCCGGCCTTTCTGGTCTCGGTCCAACTATAGACATGTCCCCTTTTAACACATTAAAAAACTGTGGGAGTTCATCTATTCTCGTTGCCCTAATAACTTTTCCGACCGAAGTTATACGATCATCATTTTCTCCTGCCAGACGAGCCTTACCATCACTTTCAGCATTCACCACCATACTTCTAAACTTCATGATATAAAACTCTCTATCATCAATGGTAGCTCGTTTTTGCTTGTATATAACAGGTCCGCCATCATTTGCTTTTATAGCTACAGTCGCAACTAGCATAATCGGACTAGAAATAATAATTCCCACCAATGATATCACTATATCCATGGTTCTCTTTACAAACCTCTGACTACTTGTAAGTCCTAGATTCCTGCACAGATAAAGCGGCGTATCAAACAGATGCAATTCATCGGCATTTTTTACCAATATGTCTGATATTTTCGGAGTAAAATACACTCTCTTCCTTTGATTGTATGCCTCTTTTAAAATGTGATTTTTATTATCAGTTTCAATATCATTTAACACTATCGCATCATAATTTCTCATTGTTTCGGCAATCACTTCTATAGAGTTATCTTCCGAAATCCTATCCGCAATAATATATTTATCCTTGCGGCCATTCATTTTCTTAGCCAAATTATTAGTATATTTCCCATATATCATGAGCATCTTGAGCGGTGGAAATATACTTCTATATAATTTGGTCAGAATATATGTCACAAAAAATATCGTAACAGATTGTATGATTATCAGCGCTATGAATGCAGGAATGATATATATCAACTTATCAATGTATCCCACCATTAAGAAATTTACCAAAAATATAATCCCATTGACTATCACCATGGATACCCACTGAGAAATTATAATGTGGGATATTCGATTCACTCCCATTTTAAAGCCATCAAAGGTCTTGATAACCATTATGCACAAAATAATGTAAATTACGTACACAAGAAGATTACCTTTGTTTTCAAAAGGTCTAAGCAACAAGATATTAATCTTGTCACGCCACATATACGAATATTCAATTGTCAATAGCAATACAATCGCTACATTGCTAAAGCCTCTATACCAATACTTCGCATTATTTTTATTCATCGATTTCTTATAACCCTTCACTTACATCAATCAAGTACTGACCATATGCAGTCTTCAAAAGTGGCTGAGCAAGTTTCACAAGTTGTTCCTTGTCAATGAAACCACGTCTGAATGCAATTTCCTCAATACATGATACATACATACCCTGTCTCTTCTGGTATGTCTCTACGAAATTTGCAGCATTGAGAAGCATATCATGGTTTCCTGTATCAAGCCATGCAAATCCTCGACCTAGAGTCTCCACATGTAGATTTCCTCTATTCAAATATTCATTATTAACCGCTGTAATCTCAAGCTCACCTCTAGCACTTGGCTTGATAGTCTTAGCGATTTGTACTACGTCATTATCATAGAAGTATAATCCTGGAACCGCATAATTACTCTTTGGATTCTCTGGTTTCTCTTCTATTGATATAGCGATACCATTTTCATCGAATTCAACAACGCCATACTCTCTAGGGTCTTTTACATAATATCCGAAAATTGTAGCTCCCGGCTCATTTTCTGTTCTAGTAGCCGCTTCCTTTAATATCTTAGAGAAAGTCATACCATAGAAGATATTATCTCCAAGTACAAGCGCAACAGAATCATCTCCTATGAATTCCTCTCCTATGATAAACGCCTCAGCAAGTCCATTTGGCGCTTCTTGAACAGCATACTGTATATCCATGCCAAGCTGGCTTCCATCACCAAGCAGCTCCTCAAATACCGACAAGTCTCTAGGTGTAGAGATAATAAGCACCTCTCTAATACCTGCAAGCATAAGAGTAGACAATGGATAGTAAATCATCGGTTTATCATACACCGGCATAATCTGCTTGCTAATCGCCTTAGTTAATGGATAAAGTCTAGTACCGGAACCTCCGGCTAATATAATTCCCTTCATATTTACTTACTCCTTCAAAAATCTTAAAAATCTATATATTTCAACCGCACATATGCATTTATGTCTGTAAAATCACAACATTGTTATTATAACACCCTTTTATCAGCAATTTCCTACAAAAACGCAACATACATGTTCCAATATGACACCATATATAACAAGCACATAACAGAAATAGATGCTATAGCATATGCATTTTTGTTGATTCTTGCAGATAAGAAATTGCCATCTCGACCTAGCATATACATAAATGGCAACAAGAATGGTATGAGATATCTCGGTTGGCAACCATTAATAATGTCTGCCGCCACCGGTGTATAAATCAAATAAAATACAGTACATATTCCTGCTATGCCTATGATTGTAACAAGCATAGTCACAACTCTAGCCCACTTATATGACTTAACCTTATTAGCGCCTCTATCGACAATCGCTGTAACAGCCAATAATATAAACGCTAATACTCCGCCTTGACTAGTTCCTAAATAACCAATAGTTGTTAAATACCCACCAGCTTTTGCAGGATTAACAAAATCTAGCATAAAGCTCGTTAACAATCCAAGGTATTTCTTTTTGTCATAGAAGATGTACCATAGCTGCCAACTTGGATTTATTCCTTCTCCACCCCTGGTATCCCCAGGTCCTAATCCATGAGTAAATACAGGGTACACATAAATCATGAACGATATAAATGCTAATATCGCAATGATTCCGTAAAACCACCTTCTCTGTTTATCATCTTTAAATTTATATTTAGGAATAAACAAAAATGGTATCGTCAAAACAATATATACCCACTTAGGGATAATGCCTATGGTAGCACAAGCAAACATGGCAAATAACGTCTTATTCGATATAGGTTTATCAGGCTGTTGTAACTCACCAATAAATATGGCATAAGCCAATACCAGCCAAGACAATACCCACCAATCATAAGAATATGAGCACGCCCAATAAAGTGTAGTAGGCGACAAACCTATTAATGCTATCAAAATCTTTCCATACTTCACGCGCTTAATCGCAGCATACATTATGGCAATAAAGGCTAAAAGTATACCTATCTTTCCCGCCATAAAAACTGCAGTATATGGCAAGTGCAATCCCTTGGCAATTATCATAGCCACCGCAGGTGCCACATAAGCTGGCGCATATTCACCCAACTGAGTATCATAGCCAGTTGGATCAGCGTTATTTAGCACATCTGCCAAGACTGCTTTGTCTCTGCCATACAACTCATTTAAAGTGTCGCCATTTTGCTTCATCTGCTCGTAACTGTAATCATGATTTTTAACAATCTCTAAGCCATCCGCATAAAACATAAACATGACATTTTCAGAATCATATTTTACAAAATCAAATACGCTCACCAACGAAGCAGTTCTAGCCCAATGAGTATCATCATCTGGTGAAATCGCTATATATCTCGGACTCGAAAAAATTGTTGTAAGCCCAATGACTAGTGCAAGAACGACAAACATTTTTTCAACTTTAAGTTCTATATGATTTTCATATGCATTTCTAGCTATTTTAAATAATGTGATAATTAACGTAGCACACCCACAAAAGAATATGTATTTCCATGTGTTAAATGAGTCATCTGTATAAATGACATACTGTACGACAAAAATGACCACATATATCAGCACATATCCTAACAAAGACAATGCATAATCGCGCCAATTATCCTTAACATTTTTCATCCACCGAACAACCGTATGTATAAATTCACACATCAAATCATTCAGCTTCGGCCACTTATATACCGCTAACGGAAATATAGCCACGCCAAACACACTTATAGCTGCGACAAACAACTTATGCCATAACGCACATCCATCCAACCAATTCATAGATGAATTAAATATCACAACTAAAAGAACACATATCCCCCAGGTAACTCCCCCTACCTGTCTCCTTGTAATGTTCATCTTCTTCCTATAATTCCCTCTCACTCATATCAAGTGCTGATGCAATTACTGCATCCATATCGTAGTACTTGTACTCACCAAGACGTCCACCGAAGATGATATTTTTCTCACCCTCTGCAAGCTTCTTGTACTCCTCGTACAAAGCACCATTTTTTTCATCGTTTACTGGATAGTAAGGCTCATCACCTGGCTTCCACTCAGAAGAGTACTCTCTTGAGATAACAGTCTTGGGCAAATCATTACCCTCGTCATCCTTACCAAACTCAAACCACTTGTGCTCGATGATACGAGTCCAAGGTGTCTCTCTGTCTGTGTAATTTACAGCAGCATTACCCTGGAAGTTTGGCTTGTCAAGAAGCTCTGTCTCAAATCTAACTGAACGATACTCAAGCGTTCCAAGTTTATAATCAAAGTAAGCATCGATTGGACCAGTGTATACAACCTTGTCCGCAATCTTATCTAACTCTTCTTTGTTTTCTAAATAATCAACATTTAACTCAACCTCGATACCATCTAATAGGTTTGCAACCATCTTGGTGTATCCGCCCATTGGAATTCCCTGATATAACGCATTGAAATAGTTGTTGTCAAATGTAAGTCTAACAGGAAGTCTCTTGATGATAAATGCAGGTAAGTCCTTGCAATCACGTCCCCACTGCTTCTCTGTGTATCCTTTTACAAGTTTCTCATAGATATCTGTACCGATAAGTGAGATTGCCTGCTCCTCTAAGTTCTTAGGCTCAGTAATTCCAGCTTCCTTCTTCTGCTCCTCAATCTTGGCAGCTGCTTCCTCTGGAGTAACCACACCCCACATCTTGTTGAATGTGTACATATTGAAAGGAAGTGAATAAAGCTCTCCCTTGTAATTTGCCACTGGCGAATTAGTAAATCTATTGAACTCAGCATACTGAGTAATATAATCCCATACCTTTTTATTATTAGTATGGAAGATATGTGCTCCGTACTTGTGTACATGAATTCCCTCTACATCCTCTGTATATACATTTCCTGCAATATTAGGTCTTTTATCAATAACCTTTACAGTCTTTCCAGCCTTAACAGCTTCTCTTGCGAATACTGCTCCGTATAGGCCAGAACCTACTACTAAATAATCGTAATGCATCTCTTTTTCTCCTTCTCTTGCATAATTACAGATAGAGTAATTTTACCACAATACTTATATCTAGACAAACTTCTGCACAAAAAGAAGGACTGATAAAAATGTAATTTATCAGTCCTTGCATTTTATTCTTATCAACTATATATTTTACTGACCAAAACCTTTTATCTCATCGCCAGTAACTTTATATGTATAATTATTTACATTGGATGTAACAATATCGTTGTACATCTCTGCTCCATCAACATATCCATTTATGCTATAGAAGGAATCACCTATTGTTGAATATCCATCAAGTGAAATATATGAACTATATTTCACTTCATCGCCCATTGTATATACTTCATCAAAATTCACTGGGAAATAAACTACCGTTGGTCCAAACTCTCCTTCAGAGTGAGACACAGTACCCTTCATTACAACGTACACCTCATTGGACTCTCCATCCTTGTCCTTAAGCACATATCCACCTGCATATGCTAAATCAGCCACACTATATTCATTACTGTACGCTTGAGCCATATATGAAACAACCTCGTCGTTAGCCTGAGACTTCAAAGCCTCAAGTTGTTTCTCATTTAGATCATCTAAACTAGAAATATATTCGCCGAGTCCTTCTACCTTGTATTTCTTAGAAGTCTGCTTTGGAACATATCCATTTTTGTTAGCAAAACTATCAACATCGCCGATATTTGCTACAACAGTAACCTCATCACCATTCTTCAAGTAATAGCTATCTCCATCAACGTAAAAACTTATAGAATCATTATTAGACTTTACATTTACTGATCCATCGCCGTTTGTTCCTTCAAATGTAACCTCTACATCCTTGAATACGTCCTTAGAAGAGATTTTCTCAAGCCCTTTTACCTTGTATTCAATATCCTTATACTTAAACTTATTCTTGAAATCACGCTTTAAATCAGATTCATCAATATCCCACTGATATACGATCTTGTCACCATTGGATAAATCCTCTGATTTATCTAACTCACCATCAATATTGTATCTTACACTTTCTACAATCATAGAATCTGCATAGTCATCAGCATATGTAGCTAAAAATGATGACTCTAGTTCTCTACGTGCAGATTTAGAAAGCTTAATCTTGCCGTAATAATCTCTCTCAAACTTATCGTAATCAAATGTTGCTGTAGCAACTCCAATTCCATCATATCCTGAAACTTCGATCTCTACGTAATCATTTAAATCAACAGTCTTCGGCTTAAGAGCAAGCACTAAAATAACAATCAATGCTACAGCTGCAACACCTATGATTTTACATAGTTTAGAATTCTTGCTATAAAAACCTTTCACCTTGTCAATAAAACTTACACTATCTGAAACCACTTCCTCTGTAGTAGATTCAACTGATTCAGCTGTTTCTGGTTCAGCCTGAGATTCAACTGATTCAGCTGTTTCTGGCTCAACTTGAGATTCAACCTCTTCATTTACTTCCGGCTCGACTACAACCTCAATTTTTTCGCCGCATTTAGGACAAAACTTTGAATTGTCTGCTATCTGCGCTTCACACTTTGGACATTTCATCTATAAATCCTCCCTACTCTTTAATAAAACTTTTTCATCCTTACAAAATTATCCATATAATTTTCGGTGAATGTCTCTTTTAGTCTAACATATCTACTTTTTTGTGTAAAATCGACATTTTACATCATCAAGTACTTCGTCATATTTTAACATCAGATGAGTATATATCTCCTCTTTCTTTTTCTCGAATACATCCATCTGCTCTTCATTTATCTCAAGTTGCGCGGCATCTCCTCGCAGTCTAACTCTACAATCTAAAAATCCTAATTCATGTAGATAGTCCTCTGCCCATTCTGTTCTATCTAAATCTTCCCGGGTAATCCTCTGATTAGCTGGGATTCTAGTGGCAAGACAAGCATAAGACGGCTTATCCCAAGTAAACAGCCCTACTTCCTTGGAATATTTTCTCACATCATCTTTGGTCAAACCGCACAGTCTAAGAGGAGATAGCACCTCCATCTCCTGCAAAGCTTTCATCCCAGGTCTATCATCATAATCATCACTGGCATTGGTGCCATCAATAATTACATCAAAATCATCTAACGCTGCTGCCTCTTGAATGGCCCCAAAGATGCTTTGCTTGCAATAATAGCACCTATTATCAGGATTCGCTACCACCTGCTCGTCAGCAAATATATCAACATCTATCACCTGCAGTTCCACCTCTAATCCCATATCCCTAATATCGGATATCAGCCTTATGGCATCATCATATTCAAATTGCGGTTGAAAGGCGGACCTGACATAATATGCCTTTACCCTCGTGGCATATTTTGCTGCAGCATATAATAGATACGCTGAATCCACACCGCCCGAAAAAGCTAGAGCCACTCTATTATATTTTTCAAAAAATTCTTGTAATGTCATACTGTGAATTCCTTTTATATTTATCTTCTAATATACATAAACGCACCTAAATTTCCTCGCTTACCCTTGGAAGCTCGATGAGAAAACAATATATCTGGATTGCAACAAGTGCACACATTTGTAGTTACTATATTTTCCACCTTAACTCCTGCTTCTGCCAATACAATCTCATTGGCGCGCCAGAGATTTAATTGATATTTACCAGCAGCCTTGCCATATGACAGGATTTCATTCACTCTGCTATTTAAATTCAAGCCCCAGTCACCACCGTCCGCAACATCACAATTATTGACAGCATCACCAAACTCTTTATAAAATTCCTCAGCCACATCCTCACTGACCTCATAACAGTCTTGACATATGGACGGTCCGATGGCTGCAATTACATCCTCTGGCTTTGTGCCGAATTCCTCAGCCATCTTTTCTAATGTAGCCCGGCCCATTCTCGCCACAGTTCCTCTCCAACCAGAATGGGATAGACCTATTGCTTTGTTCACCGGATCCACAAAATAAAGTGGCATGCAGTCCGCATAAAAAGTCGAAAGCACCACACCAGGTTCATCCGTCACAAGACCATCCACATCTCTATATGGTTTTTCTCTTGTGACGCCATATCCTCTGTCATCCCTTCCCACTCTAATTATATTGGTGGTATGAGTCTGATCCGTACAGACAAAATCTCCTATATCACAACCGATTTCATCTGCCAGTCGCCTATAATTTTCTATGACAGCATTCTCATCATCCCCACGAGTAAAGCTTAAATTCAAAGAAGAAAACATCCCCTCAGATACGCCACCCTCTCTTGTGGTGAAGCAATGCTTGATAAAATCAACCTCTTCAAGCCTCGGATAATATAGATAAGGCACATCTCCAGTATTTAACTTTATAATCTCATGATTGTCATTTTTATATTTCATATAATCATCTTACCACATAAGTTTTAATATATCTCCCTTGAGAAACATATTGCCCTTCACATTTTCCTTTATAGGTTTTATATATCCCTTGCTGAGATAATAAGCCATATTTTGACGTGTACACCCTAAAGCTTCACATGTCTCCCCTGTGTCCTTCAGATTGTGTTGCATATATTCAATCAAGTCCTCTTTATCGATACAATCTGCATCATCGATATCATGCAATCTCGCCGCTGGAACATCTATGGAATTATTGAAAGTCATCACATATCCCCCAGTTGCAACTACAGCAGAACTAAATAATTCCTGATTTTTTAATACATTTTCTATACCTTTTAAATCTTGCAATTTATGCATATCAATTTTCTTTACAGTTTTATCTGCAAAGACACACATAATTCTACCATTTTTCAAAGGCACACAATCCTCTAAATTCTTTTCCATTCGCTTTTGTACATATTCTGGAAGTTCATCAAGAGGTTTTATAACAAGTTCATCTAAAGAACATCGCCCTTGAGATATTTTCAATAAATCCATCTCATTATACATAGGCAATTTATGTCTTTTTAATATACTTTGAATGTTTTGCCTGCCAGATGGAATCACTCTCTCCTCAACCCATTTTCTACTATCATCCCTTGAAATCGTATATATATTATTTTTCACATAAGCAGAAAAAAGCAATGGACAATTCCACTCGTCCACATCATCAATAAGCTCAATAATAAATTGATTTTCCTTTTGATAATGTATCAAAGCGCCCAGCGTCATATCGTTTTCTTCGTCATATATCTCGTATATTCCCATCTACATGCCCTCATTTAATTTCATATATTTCTTATATCTCTTCCATATCATTTCCCAGATTTTTGATATCCTCTCATCTGATAAGACTCCATCTAAATCTTCAAATATAAAATTCTTATCTGTCTTCTTCAATTCATTTTTGAAGACATATCTACCATCTAACAGCTTTAAATTTTCATAGCAAGATCTAGAACCAATGAAATTCTGGCAAGGCCTATCTTCCATGACATCATAACCGACCACATCCTCTTCTTTACATGAATAAAGCAATGATACTCCGTGGTCAAACAACGGCGCTATTCTCAAAGTTTTCTTTTTAGAATTTCTCAACACCTCCACATTGGCGCCATGTCTATCACGATTTAATATTATATAATCCACCGCCAACATTTCATCTATGTATTGTTTCCAACCATTTCTCACGCAAAAGTCATAATGGCTTTCCCCTGCCTTGGCATTAACACGATAATAATCATATAAGGGAACTTTACTCTCCCCCTTTTCTTTAAAATCCTCTGACCGACATACATATGTGGTAAATGTAAGACCATCGATTTTTACATCCGCATACACCAATTGATAATGGAGATGTTCCACCCCAAGAACCGTCAATAATCTATCCACGATTATTTCATTAACACACTCATGGCCCACAATGCCCTCAACGGAATTAAAATTGGATAGTTTATAGTACACCTTCTTTGGACCTATAGTTGATTCTGATTTTAAAAATGTACCAGCTGTACCACTAGAACTACGTATGTGATCCCATTTCAAATATGTCAGGTCCTGTTTTTCTCTTATAACCATAGTCTCCATATATTTCCTCCGCCATTACGAATCAACTGATATATACACAAGTTTTTATCAGGCCTTTTAATTTTAGCTTTATTTGACGTGCGTCAAGTATTCTTGATATCATTATACTCTGCGTTTTGACGTGCGTCAAATATCACAAAAAACCATCCCTTCTCAATAAAGATTAGGATGGTTCTCAATAAAGATTTTTCTATTTAAATTTTTTTATCACCTGAAGAATAGACTCCCAAATTTCATCATTAACTTCTAATATTTCTTTTATCTTTTCATCAGAAAAATCCGTCTTTTCTCTAAGGCTAACAACAAATTTTGCATAGACTGATACCATTATAGGAATCGATATATCATCGAGCAATCGATTCAAAATATCATCATTTTCCATAAGAAAATTATGTAAATCAAACTCTTCATCCAAAGCAAATTCGTCTATTCCACCATAATAATCCTCTTCCTCCTCATATCTATCTTCTGGTGGCACCACTTGATCAAATCTCAACTTACCATCAAAATAATTTTTATATAATTCTTGTTCACTAATCGGCTTGATCTTGCGTGTAGTTTTTTTCATTTTAGACAATTCATCATTGACTCTTTTTAAATCAAAATCTTCCGCCTTTTGTAAATCATACCATTTTTTTAAATCTTCATATTCCTCATTTTTTGGATCTTCTAATACCTCTAAAAGATGTTCATATCCCCATGGCCCTCCACAATCTTCCGGCGGAATCTCTCCTTTATATTTAACTACCATCGGAAAAGTATACTCATAATCTTCAATAACTTTCTCTATTTGAATCTGATGTCTCCAATCATCACCGAAATCATAAGTGTATGTAAATGATTTCACCTCATCAAACATTTCATCTATCAAAAAATTCGATGCATTTAGTTCCTGATATCCAAAAAATCCCATACCAAAATCACTAAAATCATCCTCTTCTCTTAAGATAATTCTCAGATTATTGAACAGATACTCGCTTAAATGATATCCACTCCATCCCATAACTTCGTGAATAACCATAGTAAGTTGAGAAAAACTAATTCCTTCTGGTACAATCACGCGACGCCATACAGCTGGCTTCACTTCTTTTAATGTTATTTTCAATTGATAAGCATTCATAAAAACCTCCGCTACACTGCATAACCTTGAGCCTTGATCACATCAACCACCTGCTTCACATATCGCTCGCACTCCTCATGAGTCTCAGCCTCTACCATCACACGAACTAGTGGCTCTGTTCCCGACTCACGAACTAGGATTCTACCTGTATCACCAAGAGCCTCTGCAACAGCATTTACCGCCTCCTGAACCTTGGCATCATTTTGTGCCTCAGTCTTGTCTGTCACACGAACATTTTCCAAAACCTGAGGGAAGATTGTCAAATCCTTGTGAAGTTCACTCATCTTGCACTTCTTCGCACAGAGCACTTCCATAAGTTTAAGCGCTGTAAGGATTCCATCTCCAGTTGTGGCATATTTAGAGAAAATGATATGACCACTTTGCTCGCCACCGATTCTACATCCATTATTTACCATATACTCGTATACATATTTATCACCTACCGCAGTCTTAGCATAATCAATTCCAACCGCATCAAAGGCCTTGTACAATCCAAAGTTGCTCATTACTGTTGTGACAACTGTGTTGTTAGTAAGCTTGCCTCGCTCTTTCATATATTTACCATAAATGTATAATATATGATCTCCAGTTACTATTTCACCCTTTTCATTTACAGCAAGACATCTGTCCGCATCTCCGTCAAAGGCGAATCCGCAATCACAACCATTTTCCACAACAAACTCGGCCAAGCCCTCAATGTGAGTACTACCGGCATTCATATTGATGTTGGTTCCATCCGGCTCTGCATTTATCACAAGCACCTTGGCTCCAAGGGCCTCAAACACTGAGCGAGCCACATTCCATGACGCGCCATTGGCGCAATCGAGAGCAATCTTTTTATCTCTAAAACTATATAATCCAAGGGAAATAAGATAACCCATATAACGATTTCTACCGCTGACATAATCGACAGTCTTGCCGATGTCCTCCTTGGTAGCATATGGCACCTCGTCGTACTTCTGGCCGAAAATATCAAGTTCACCATCAATATATGCCTCCACATAACTGATGGTCTCCTCGTCCATCTTCTCACCCTTGCCGTTAAACAACTTGATTCCATTATCATAATAAGGATTGTGAGAAGCCGAAATCATAATTCCGCAATCAAAATCATCAACACTTGTGATATGAGCCACCGATGGAGTTGTAGTTACATGCATCATATAAGCATCTGCTCCTGATGCCACAAGACCTCCGATGAGACAATACTCAAACATATATGAGGAAAGTCTAGTATCCTTTCCGATTACAATCTTGGCCTTGTCATCGCTGCCTGATTGTTTTTTAAGCTGTGTGTAATACCAGCCTAAAAATCTACCAACCTTGTATGCATGATCTGCTGTAAGGTTATTATTTGCCTCACCTCTAAATCCATCTGTTCCGAAATATTTTCCCATCTCGATATCTCCTGTTTCCTATCATTTATATCAATACTTTGCTATTGCATTATTGTACCAATAATTCATCTGCCATTCAATTCTTATATTTACTCTACGTCTCCCAGTTTTGGAAGTCGTCTGGTATCATACACCTTGTAAATGTTACATCCATTAGCCGGATATTCCTTGATAAGCTCGGCATCCTCTAGCAATGTAAACTCATCTGTAAATATTATCATATAATCAATATCTTTTACTTTTTCATAGTTTACGCCACCTGTTACAGGCTTGCCCCACAATGGTCCCTCATCTAAATCGACACCTCTGTCTCCCAACAGACATTGGTGATAAAGTATGGCGTCCTCCACATAAACTACATTATCACAATCCATCAAAAATGTATCAAACATTTCCTCTCCAGCCACAGATTCGGCTGCCAAAAATGTCGCATCTGGATGTGCTTTCACAAACTCACGTATCTCATTCATCTCCGTTAATTCTACTTCGGTGTGAGTATGTGTCTTGTATTGCACATATCCAGAGAGAACTGTATTACCCAAGGACATCATGATTGCCCCTAGGATAAATATTTTCCAAAATCTTTTTTCATTCTTTTGGTATAATCCCAGTAACACTACTGAGACCAATGCTATCACCAGTATCAAAAGTTTCGCCATTAATGGGACAAAAGTTTTTCCATCTTTTGCGAAAAGTTGCATGTAAAATAATGTGGTGTGATCAATCGTCTGGCCGTTAAAACCATGGAAAATAAAAATCATTATAACCAAAATAACAACAACCACGCCCACTCCGAACCTGCTTACTCTCTTCTTGTCTGAGAGAATCTCTGAGTTATTCCCTATTCCATTTTTCTCATTAATATATTTGTTTTTTCCCTCAAATAAGGAAAGCAACACTATCATAAATGGCACATATAGATATTCCACATATCGCACATGGGCCCTAGGTGCAAGAGATGGATAATCCTCGTACACAAAGATAGTATATGACACTATAACTGCTGTTGCTAATATGATAAATAGCATCAAATAATATAACACCTTCGCTTCTTTTGACAATTCTCTCTTATAAATGAGCGGCATCAAAACAGGTACCACCAAAAGTCCTACTACACTTATTGTAATAAAGAATCCCACTCCATAAATCAAATATGAAAATCTATCTATTATGAAATCCAAATTAAAACCTAGTTGATAGAAATTCGAGCCTCTATTACATATCCACCAGATGGCAAATATTGCTGCCACCACCAAAACAAGTAATATCAAAACTTTTATAATATTTTTCTTATCGCTTTTAATATTCTCGTCTTTTTTATTTTTTATGGTCTTCCCAACATTTTCCAAAACAATATAAGCCTCTAGGGCAAGAGGGATAACCAGCGCTAATTCTTTTGTAACATATGCCAATATCCATGCAACTACCCCTAGTATGATAAGGCCAATATTTTCCTTAGAATTCCACTTGTTTTCTCTAGCAGCAATCTCAACTATCACATAAAGCACCACAAGAGACACCGGGATAAATAGATTTTCACTGGCAAATGTCATGGTATAAGTCATACTTGGACTTATGAGATACATAAGCAAACTAAGCCAGATCAATTTATTTTCCTTTAAAACTCTCTTTGCAATCCCATACACCGGAAAAAGGCCAATTGACATAAGCGCAGAATTTATAAGTCCAATTATGCTCATTCTGAGATGAACATCATCAATAGCAAAAGCCGGTGCAATAAAAAAGGAATAACCAACCTTCTTAAACGATGTCACTAAATTGAACACCATCACCGCATGATTATCCCACAAACTCTCGGCTGCAGACAGATAGAGAAGTTCATCTGGATAGCAATTGATAGTCTTGGGAAAATAATTGCTGAAGATGAATCTCACTCCGACTGAAACCAGAAAAAGAAATATTAAATTTTTATATGTTAAAGTTTTATTTACCAATTTATTCATGGGTACATTCTATCACTTCAAGAAATATATATCCACTTATAGATTATTAAATCCATTTGTACATTCGCCTGGTAGCCTGCTCTGTAGCGCGCTCTAAGTGATTAATTCTGTAGAAATCTTCTTTGGCCTTGGCACTAAGATTTCTATCTTCAAGCTGGCTGTACTCTTGTATCCACCTTATGTCAACGATACTGATATCTGCGCGACCCTCTTCTATGGCCTTGCTGCATATCTTATATATCTCGCCTGCAAAGCCTTGGGCCTGGGCAATGAATTCTTTATGGCCTTTATGGATTTCACCTGTTACTCGACCTCTAACATTTCTCACAACTTTGTCCAATACACTCTCATGTACTGCGCCCATCTCATTATTGTCATGCTGACGATATAAGGATAATGGCTCGTCAATACCCACCACCTTACCAAGCACTGCTGCCACGGTAATTATCAATCTATCGTGCATCTCGACCTTGGACAGGTCAACATTTTCCATATTGTCCACAATGACATCTCTTAAATCTTTGCCGAAAAACATAGTGCATCCCGCAGCCATATTATCAATTATAAGTTGACCTGGCAGAGTATGGTTTATATCTCTATCTATTGACTTGATAAATGATGGATAAATCTGATTCAAGTCCTCGTCCACAACTGCCATGTCAGTGAAGATACAATTGTAATTATGTGAGAATATGTGATTATCATTTTTGTCATTTAAGGATATTTCGCATTTGGTGCTCATATCACAATATTTCAATTTCGACTTCTCAATCTTGTTTTCATCCCACACATCATCTTGGTCCGCAAACATATAATAATCCGCCACAACCTGCGCAAGCATCCATAGGAAATTTGCCTTGGCTGAACCTGTAGATGGTCCATCCAAAACCATTAATTGACCCTCACCATAAGTGGCAGCCAACTCATTAATTATGGCCTCTGTTCCATCTGTCGACCCATCATCATGAATTACCAAAACGAACTCTTGCTCTGTCTGACTTATGATAGACTCCACCTGCTGGCGCAAATATTTTTCACCATTATATGTCGCCATCAAAATGGCGATTTTGCCAGACGCTATATTTAACATATCTTACATTCCCTTAATATATTCAACCACAATATCAATTCCAACCTGAGCAGCCTTCTCTGCAAATGTGGCATAATCCATAGCTGCGCCCTTGCCGTCAGAAATACTTCTGATAATTGTAAATGGCACCTTGTTTACAAAGCAAACCTGGCCCACACTTCCACCTTCCATCTCGCCTGCGATGGCGCCGAAATTCTTGTGGATATCCTCTTTCATGCTCTCTTTGGTCAGGAATAAATCACCTGTAGCGATTGTACCAACCAAGTAGTTGATACCCATCTCTTTGGCAACAGATGCAACCTTTTTGCACATTCCCTTATCTGCAGGTAGATAAACCTCATTAATTCCTGATAATAATCCCACTGGATCTCCAAGAGCTGAAGTATTCATATCGTGCTGAACCACCTGATTGGCAATTGCCACATCCATTACACCTAGTTCATCACATAGAGTTCCTGCAACACCGATGTTGATTACCTGATCCACATCATATTTTAAAATCATGGCCTCTGTACAGATTGCCGCAAAAACCTTACCGATTCCGCTGACAGCTGCAACCACCTCGACTCCTTCTACTTCTCCTATGGTAAATGTAACTCCACTTACCTCTTCATTTTTTACATTTGTCATATGCTTCTTGAGGTTTTCAATCTCAATCTGCATAGCTCCGATAATTCCAAGACGCATTATCAATAATCTCCTTTTCTACTTCTATATAAATGTCACATAAACATCAGCATAAACATTGGCATTGAAACTATTCCATTGGTAGACTGTCCGATATTTACAGATGCCATTTTATATCCTACCTTTAACATTTTATTTTGTTCTACTATATTTTTCAATGAATTAGCCTGCTTTTTCCCGGCTTTTATTTCTATGGGAATAATCTCGTCATTTCTTTGTATCACAAACTCAATCTCGCTAGTGCTCTTCTCATGCTTGTAAAAATATAATTTATTATAGCCACGCTTATATAGCATATCCGCCGCCAAAGCCTCATAGATTCCCCCTTTAGCAGTTCCAAACATCAAACTATCAGATTTATCTTCCATTTTTCCATCACTTAATATATATTTCTTTAGGCTTTCATCAAACATTCCTATATATATTCCAATATCTGTTGGATACAATCTAAAATTTTTCTCATCTGAAAAAGCTTCCAATGGATATTCAAATCTTTTTATTCCACAAACTTTAATAGTCAAAAGCTGGTTATTTAACCACGCTATACTTGTTCCAAACTTAGTTGCAGTTGCCTTGGATTCAATTTTCGAATACTGAAATTTATGATTATCTTTTGTCAACTGATAAGGAATGGATTTATAACATTCTTGAGCTTTAATTCTAATATTGGCATCTGCAAAGCGAGCAATGTCAACATTATAATCTCTAATCAATCTTCGCTGAACCACATCTGCCGCATGTATATCACCTGTTTCAACATATGTATTTACAACTTCAGGCATGCCTCCAATCACTATGTATTTACGCAGATAATCATACATGCTATTTATAACAGTCCTAGGCATTTTCTCTATATTATTATAATAGCCGCGAACTTTATCAATAATTCCCTCGTCTATTTTCATAGCCCACAAGAATTCTTCAAAATCCAACGAATACATATTGAGATAATCAACCTTGCCAACAGGATATGATATTTCACTACCATAGTTCATTCCAAGGGATGAGCCCATACCAATAACATCATATCTGCCATCCTCGGTCCAAAATTTCAATGAAGCAATTGCTTCCGGGCATTCCTGTATTTCATCAAATAAAATCAAAGTATCGCCTTCTATAAATTCACTTCCGGGACGACGCAATAATATATTGGTTTTTAATGTTTCCACATCCAAATCACCATCAAACTCCGATATCATAGATGGCTCTTTCAAAAAGTTTATAACTATATATGATGAATAGTATTTAGAAAACATCTCATCTACAACAAATGTTTTGCCAATCTGTCGTTGTCCGGTGATAATTAAGCTTTTATGTTTCCTATCATTTTTCCAAGCAATGAGGTTGTTCAAAATCTTTCTTTTAAGCATATTTAGTTCCTCCTCATCTTTTATTATAGAGGATTTTTCACAGATGTAAATATTTTTCTATAGAAAAATATAAACACTATGCATATTTTTCTATAGAAAAATATAAACACCATGCATATTATTCTATAGAAAAAGACCACTCACCTACAGGATAGTGGCCTTTATAATTTTATTCCGGATATGTAAACTCCATGTTGGTCTGCGCTTGTAGGGCTGCAAGATAAGTCTTGCACTCCTTCTTCGCCGCATCCAAACTTAGGTTTCTGTAATTACCACACTCTGCTGCCGATGCGCCAAACATCTCGCCATCATGGTCGATAATCTTTTGCAACACGTCTTTTGTAATTTCAAAAACCCGCTTGTGATCAGCACTTCTTATAAGAAGATAGAATCCTGTCTGACATCCCATTGGGCCAAAATAAATCACATCATCTGCAATCTCAGAATTTCTAATATAGGTGGCAAACATATGCTCAACTGAGTGCATAGTAAGATCTGACATGTAATCTCCCATGTTTGGTCTTCTAGTTCTCATATCATAAGTTGTCACATCACCATCAACTCGTGAAATGTAAAATCCTGGCATCAATATGTCATGATTGATTGTAAAACTTTTGATTCTCTCCATGAATCATTCCTCCTAATATGCGTGATCCAAATCAACCGTACCACTTATACCATCAATATGACCACTCTCTGAATACTGCCAGTAATCACATCTACCATTCCAAGTATATCTACCCCCTGAAAGTGTAGAATTGTATCTGGCAATCCATATCTTGTACTGTGAAAGTGTACCATAATCTAAGTAACTCTTCCACCAACTCATACTAGCATAAACACCTGTACTATATCCAGCAGATCTTACTGTTCTACAAAATGCATCTGCTATGGCAGTAGCCTGTCCCTTTGGAATCACCGGGTCTTCCATGTCGATAAATATTGGCAGAGACACCTTGCCCTTTTTAGCTAGAGAAACTGCAAGAGATGCCTCCTCAACAGCCTCGTTGGTATTGGTAGCTGTTGAATAAAAATACAAGCCTACCTGTAGTCCTGCTGCATTGGCACCGGCAATATTTTGTGCGAACTTAGGATCCTCAAACAATCCTCTTGAACTTGAATATCTACCACCACAACGAATTATAGCATAATTAATTCCTGCTGCCTTTACTCTATTCCAATCAATATTTCCCTGGAATTTTGACACATCTATTCCAGCTCCAAGTGCTTTTACCAAGCTTCCATCGGCATTAAAGTTATAGATAACTCCACCGATTGTCTGCTCGCCAGTCACCTTGTTGTGGTTGGCATCATAATAATATGTCACACCGTCAAATGTCTGCCATCCAGTGTATACGGTCTGTGTTTCCTGAGCTTTATAATAATACTGTGCCCCTTCTGTATAATCAGCTGCTGTGGCATTGGATGTACATGCTTCATCCTTGAAAAGTACATTTCCCGCATTGTCAACCAACTGCGTCTCCGGTGCAACTGAAGATTTATCAACTGTTGTGCTTCCATCTTCCGCTGTGATAGTCGGGCAATTAGCATATGGATCTACAGCAGCCGCCTGTCTTACCACTTCCACAACAATCTGCTCTGCTTTGCTCTCCAGTTCTGCCACAGTATCTGTAACTGCTGACTCTGTCACTGTCACCTGGGCCGGCTCTACATCCTGTGCTGCATTATACTTAACCACCTTTTCTTCAATGTTGGTATCAACAACAAATTCAACCTTGTCTTTAATTTCTACATTGGTCACAGTCTGATCCGGAAAATATCCATCTACCGGCACATACCACACCTGATAGATTCCCGGTTCAATTCCCTCTTCATGAATTGTTCCATCGCCATCCTCATCTGTGTAAACTGTTCCTTCTATTCCATCTAATTTCTTCTGATACTCCTCAATACCTGAGTTATATACCTCTGCTGAAACCTGTTTACTATCTTCAATCTGTTCTTCTCCAACCTGGTCTTCAACCAACTCGTTTGCCTCAATTTCCTGGTCTTCTGTCGACTCTTTCTTCTCAGCTGCTTCTACTTTGGCAAGACTTGTTATCTTCTCAATAAAAGACTTCTTGTCTGCGCTTTTCGAATCTGCCTCTTCATCTTTAGTCTCAACTTCTTGATCTTTTTCAGCAGCCTCAACATAGGCATTCATATCAAACATTTCCTGGGCAGACTTCTGGTTTAGTTCATCAATATTTACCTCATCAGAATTACCCACTCTCGCTAATTTAATTGAAAATTTTTCTGTTGGAGTTTCGCCATTAGAATTTACAAAAGATACAGATAGGTCCTTCTCATTTGACACAGCACGAACTATAACGTTTTCATATGTTGTCATCTCCTGAGTTTTTGCCTGGGTCTGTTCCACTTTTTCTTCAGATTTAGATAGACCAAGTGCCGGCCATAAAGCCCAGGAACCTAATCCCACACCCGCCGCAGTAAGTACAGATACCGCGCTGATAATAGCCTTTTTCTTAGTCCAATTTGTAAAGAACCCCTTAATTGGATTTGACTTTTTCATGACTTATTCCTTTCGTTTTACACACACACCTATTTAATTTCAATTATATCAATTTTATAATATCCAAAATAATCTTTAAGCCACCTGGGTCAACTTACCCCCAGGCGGCTTCCTTTTCATGTCTTATATAAATATGTCCTATACAATTTTGCCATATGCTCAACCATGTGTTCAGTCACATATCTAAAAAGCTATTAGAACAATTCCTTCAATGCAGCCAGATTGTCCACATTCATAGCTTCCTTGGTCTCTTCCTGAATCTGGAGATATACTTCCTTACGGTATACTGGCACATCCTTTGGTGCTGAAATACCAATCTTGACCTGATCTCCACGAATTTCTAAGATAGTGACTTCGATATTGTTGTCAATCATTAGGGACTCACCCTTTTTTCTAGTCAATGCTAACATCTTATTCACCATCCTTTCTAGCTTTTAAAATATCATATACTGGGAAACGTACTGGCAAATCATCTTCAACAATAATCTGTCCGCCAACTAGTGTATCTGTGTTGATGATAAATGGTGCCTTTAAGTTTACTGTCATATCCTTGATATCTGCTGGTACCTTGATTGTAACAAGTACATAAATATTTTCCTCTGAGATATCTCCCAATGGCTCAAGCAATGAGTCATTTACTGTAGGATTGTAATCTGGCTTTACCACCTCTGGTGTAATAACCGGAATGGCAAATTGTGGCTCATCAAGTGATTGCAACCACATGATAGCTCCCTTTTCTTTTTCGTTATCAAATATCAATGCGAACTTTGTCAAATCAGGAAATCCAATCAAACCACCATTTAACACAATAGTCTTGCTCTCCTCGATCTCGACAGTTCCGAATAATCTTGTCTCTACTTTCATGTCTGTTACCTCTCTCCTATAATTTTCACACACGCCCCAGGTTTTTTACACTCGATAGCCTCATTATCTTATGATGCCACCAAATATTTTACAAACCTCTGTTACCTCTCATTATATCTATGATTTAGATATAATTCAACAATGTATCAACTGCATTTTAAATATAATTAAGCAATGTCATACCGCTCAATTTACCAGCTGCTGTCAAGCTAGACTGGTATGCGTTGTAAGATGCAGTGTACTTCAAAATAATTGTAGACAAATCAAGATCCTCGTTCTCAGACTGAAGTTCCTGAATAGTCAACTGCTGATTGCTCATACGTGTCTCTGTAAGCTTAAGCTGATCCACTGTACATCCAACCTTGGTGATTGCCAGGTTGATATCTGAAATATATGAATCAACTCTACCAATCTCCTGAGAAAATAGATTGTGCAAATGGTCATCTGCCATATCAGCTTCCTTCTCTGCTGCCACAATCCATTTATCAAGCATCTCCTGATAAGTCGCATCCTCGTATTGAGTCTCATTTTTCATAGCCTTGAGCTGATCCACCTTGGTGTGAGCCTTTAATGAGCGATTTACCACATCAATCATATCGTCGATGTCACGCTGCAAGTCGCTGTTAAATGCGTCTGATGCCTCAAGATTTACCGTGAGCTGCTGGCTGGATGCAACTGTGTAATTGATATCATACTCAACCATGTCGCCATTTTCGTCATACTTGGTAAATGTAACCGGATTGAGCGGATTAGTCTTATCTGTACAGTTAAAATAGTATTCAGGCTTCAACTCGCCCTTGTTAAATCCTGTCTTGTCAAATGTTGTGGCCATATCAGCTCTATTTATCTTGATTTCAGAAGCTGTGTCTGCGCCAAAAATAATATTTCCAGTGGACTTGATAATAACAATGTCTGAATCATTGACATTCTTGCCCTGCATATCTTCTTCCCACTCAGCCTCATCAGCGTAAATATGTACATTTGTCGCTGCCTCTGTGGCACTTGTGGCTGTGTCTCCAGTTCCTGTTGTTGTAACTTTTTCCACAGTTCCTGCATTCACATCAATATTGTATTCTACCTTTTGAGCTGTATCTCCCTCACCGTAACTATAGGAAAAACTGCTTAAATTATCGATATCCCTATAAGCTGTATGGATTCTATAATAAGAAGTCTTGGCAATGTCCTCATCCTCTGGGGTATATCCCATAACTTCAGCCTGAGTTGTAGGAACATTTACCTCACCACTATAGAAATCGAAGCTCTCCATATCTGTATATTCAAAAGGTTGATCTATTGTATAGCTTGTCTCAAGCTCATTTTCAGTAAAAATCAAATCCTTGTCTGTGCGGTATCCTGTAAACACTGTTCTTCCAGCATAGTCTGCATTTCCCTCAGAATAAAGCTGACTCTGCAAAGCTTGAAGCTGAGTGAGGATTGTGTTTCTATCGTCCTGTGTCAATGTATCAGTAGTACCATTTACCACCTGAGTACGCACATCTGTCATCAATGTCTTCATATTGGTAAGAGCTGTCTCTGTAACGTCAAGCCACGACTCTGCATCAGGAATATTTTTCTCATAATACTGATTGGTCTTGGCAAGACTTGTTCCCAAACGAAGTGAACGGATGGCAATTACAGGGTCGTCCGAAGGTCTGTTAATCTTCTTTTGAGTTGTCATCTGATTATTTGTTTTATCTACCAGCGTCTTGGTTCCACCTATATTGTAAGAAGAATTACGCATGATCATATTGTTAGTAACTCTCATAATCTACCTCCGAATAATTTATACTCCTGTATTTAAAATCAACTGATCGTACATCTCTGCAAGCACTGAGATACATTTTGAAGCCAAGTTGTATGAGTTCTGGAACTTGATTAAATCAAGAGCCTCCTCATCCTCGTCAACTCCGGAAACTGATAATCTCTGGTTTGCGATTGTATTGCCGATGTTGGTATAGTTATCGGTAAAAATCTTGCACTCTTGAGTATCTACAGTGACATCTGCATAAATATTTTGCAAAAATGTGTCACCGCCGCCTCCGCGATAAACCACTGTATCGCTTTGAAGTTTTAAAAGCTTGTCCACGATATCGTAGGCGTCCTTACCATTTGTGATATCAACTGTTGTAGAAAACAGCGATGGGTCCTTTTGAATCTTGCCAGAAACCATCACGTTTTTGGCTGTGAGTTTATAATATGTATTGCTAGATGAGTCAAATGTTCCCACTGTCAACTGTTCAGTATCTTCATCAACTGTTCCCTTGATATTATCATCAAGAGTGTACTCTGTTCCTGCAAAAGCATATTCCCCTGTGAAAAATGATCCCACATCATCACCATTTAGATCCACACCTGTGGTCTCGATGGAGTTAAATGCTTCTGTAAATGAGCGAAGGAAAGTGTTCATCTGATTCTGGTAATAAGGGATTCCCATGAAGTCCACACTGACACCAACCTCTAATTTCTTACCAGATAATTTTCTCTCATCTTCAGATGTGAGAGCTTTGTTTATGTTAAATGTATAATCAATAACATTACCATTTTCATCTGTCTCACACTCAAATGATGAGTAAGTGTACTCTGTGTTGTTGACAAATATTGTTCCCGATTCAGGAATATTTATCTCATCAATATCGGTGATTGATGGATTTTTGATTGTGATACTGCTTGAGCTTGTATCTACCACTGTTCCAGATAAGTTCTTGGCATTGTTACCGTCTCTCACCTCAAACATAGCCTTTAAAGTTCCCGCCATATTAGTGGCTGTAGGATCAAAATCCGCTCCTGTGTCAGTCCAAACAATATCATAAAGCCCCTCGATATCACCCTGGTTATATCTCTCATCTCTAGTCTTGCAAGATAGAGTGTTGAACTCATAATTATCAACTAGAAGCTGACCATTTATCTTCACTGTATAATAGGTAGCTCCAGTGTACTGCTCATGGAAGTTTGAGTTTTCAATTCTACGTTCCTTCACCTCAACCGGTACAATCTCTGAAAGGTGATCCACAAGCATATTTCTCTGATCGCGAAGTTCGTTGGCATATCCACCCTCAAGCTCGATAATATTTATCTGCTTATTGAGCACTGCAATCTTGGTTGCAACTGAATTGATATCGTCAACTGAAGTCTTGATCTCATCGTTTATAGAACTCTGAAGGTTGTCTAGAGACTGAGCTGTGGCATTAAAGTATGTAGACAACTCCTGAGCATTGGAAATGAACTCATTTCTTGAAGATGTGTCCATTGCATTTTTCTTTAAAGCGTCAAGGGAATTGAACATCTTGGCATAGATTGTAGAAAATCCTGCAGATGCATTTGTGGAAAATGTACCGTCTGAGTAATAGTTCTCGATCTGCTCCATATAATAATATTTCTTAGAATAAAATCCCTTATTAGCATTATTTGCCCAATATTTTGTATCATAATATGTATCTCGTACTTGCTTTACAGAATCAACCTGTACACCTGTACTTGTTGTTCCATATCTCTGATACGCACGAAGAGATATTCCCGCAGAGAGATTTGTCTCCTGACGGCTATACCCTTCCGTCTGTACATTAGAAATATTATTGGCAGTTGTGTTGATAGATGCCTGTGAAGCATTCAGTCCTGAATATGCAATTGTTAATCCAAAAAATGATGATGACATAAGCTTCTACCTCCTACTGCATCGAATTTACAAGTGTCTCTATCATAGATGAGATCACGTTGATATATCTGCTGGCGGCATTGTATGCTGCCTGATATTTAATCATATTAGTAAGTTCCTCGTCTGAAGAAACTCCCACAACCATTGTACGGTTGTTATCGATTGTTCCAACAGTGTCTGTAAGACCATCTGCTGTGGAACTGTAAATTGAACCCTTGGTACCGAGCTCACCAACCATCTTGGTATAAAACTCTGTAAATGTACAAGGTGTATTGTCTGATGGGTGTAATGTATAAATTGGCTTGTCCCATATTGTCTCAAGTGAAGCAGCCATATCCATGGCAATTGAGTCGTTTTGAGTCTTGTACGGAATCAAGCTCTCATCCTCCACAAGCGCTGGATTCACTCTCAAAGAACTAATGGTGTAACACTTTGATGTATCAAATGGATCTTCCTCGTTATATACGTAAACTGTAGTTCCATCTTCTAGTGTAGCCTTGGTATATCTCTCACAACCGATTCTAGAAAATAGCTCCTGTGGTGGAAGTTCTCCATCGCTACCGACAGCTGCATTTTCCACATCCAAAATCAATGTCTTCTCGCCGAGAGTAATTGGTTTTCCATCCTGAGTTGTACCCTGAGCCACACTTCCGAATTCCTTATTTGGACAAAGGATATCATTTACGGATGTCACTAGTGCATGCGTAAATCTATCGAACTCAGCCTGACCATTTAAAATAGCTGAATTGGCGATCGTCTGGCTATACTCATAATCCTCCATGCCCTCTATATCGAGGTAATTTCCAAACTTGTAACCTCTTGCTAGAAGTAAAGCTTTTACCTCACCGCAATCTGTGCGATTTTCTGCTGTGGCATTGAATTCATCAAATACGTAGAAATATTTTTCCTTGGATGGCTCAGATAACTGTGGCCAGTAAGGTGTAAGGAATCCTGTATAGGCATCCCTTCTCATCTCCATCTCATATACCTGATTGTAATGGATGAATTCTGTACCCTCTAAATCTATTTTATAAACTCCGTCCGGAGTCTCTCTACATTCTATACTTGCAAGTTTTGAAAGTTCGTCTACATATAAATCTCTCTCGTCACGTAGATTCATAGCTGTCTCAACTCCTGGAGCCTCAACTCTCTGAATCTCGAGATTTAATCTGGCAATCTTTCTTCCAAGCTCATTTATTCTATTAACATCATCTGTGATTTTCTGATTGAGTGTCTGCTGATAAGTCTTTAAGCCCTCATTTACACCACTTGCTCTTGTGACAAATAGTGATGCTTTTTGCATAACAAGGTTTTGATTAACAGCATCAGATGGATTTTTGGCGAACTCTGAGAAAGCCTCATAAAGAGAAAGTACTGACTCATTAAAGGCCTCGCCATAAGATTCTTGTAATTGTGTTTCGATCTCGGATGTAGCATCAAAGCTAGCGGCATAGAATGCCTGACGTCCGTTTTCTCCACGGTATGCTTTATCTAAGAATTGATCACGCGCATGAATAACGTCACCTATCTGTACACCAAGTCCTAATTGCTGGTCACTGACAGATGCGTTGGCAAATGTTGTGTAATCTGTATCTGTAAATAATACCTGCTGACGTACGTAGCCTTTGGTATTAACATTTGACAAGTTATTCGCTACTACATTGAGTGCGTTTTGTTGTGATTGGATGCCTGAGGCACCTACATATAAACTTCCGAATCCGTTTGCCATAACTAATGTTTACCTTTCTGATGTGTATCCAGAAGTCTTCGGTTTAGAGAATGAAAAATCCCAGTGGGATTACTGGGATGAATCAAAGCTGCTGCCTCCAAGAATATCGCCTGTTGTATAAGCATCATTACCGTAGTTGGCGGTCTGTGGTGCCTGGCGTAGACTCTTGAACAAGGTCAGATCAAACTCTACCATTTCCAACGCCTGTTGTAGTAGAATTTCATTTTGTCGATTTGCAATCTGCAATCTAGTTGCAGTTTCAAGTAACTGGTCGCGGGCAGTAGTTAATGCGTCTCGCTGAGCTGGTTGGTCGTCTAGCATCTCGATGATTTGGGTAACTGTGATCTGCTCTCCGTCATGTCCCATGACGACAGCCATATCTTTTAGGATTTGAATTCTCTTGCCTTCCATAGCTTTCAAATTGTTCCCTAACTGCTCTTCCTTGGCCGTAATTTCTTCTAATTCTTCAGTTTCACCCTTGATAATCATCTGTCGCTTCTGATCTGCAGTTTCGATGAGTTTTTCATACTCAACATTTTCCCTATTCAGATCATCTAACAATTCATCAACTAAACTAGCCACATTAACTCTCCCTTACAGTGCTGCGTTGTACTTGTCAAGCAGCTTGCTTGCAAAATCTCCGGTATCTACTTGGTAATTTCCTGACTCAAGTTTTGATTTCATTTCAGCAACTTTATCTTCCCTGATATCCGAAGCTTCTGCGACTGCCTTTTTTGCGACCTGGTAGTCACGTCCAAATGAAGACAATTGTACTTCGTCCCTAGCTGCCGCCACATTGGATGTAGCCTGCGCCTTGGTAGTATTGCCTGTCTTATAAAGTTGTGCTACCTGAGTGTATGCTTCTATACGCATATTGGCACTCTCCTTTCTTCCTTGAAAAATGAAGCTCTTTTGCTTTCTTACACTATGTTTATCGGACGAATCCCACGGAACTTAATAGCAATTTTGAAAGTTTTTAATTATTTTTTGTGAAATGTTTGTGAGTGGAATTTAGTGGTCGAAAAATCTACGCAATAAAAACGCAAGTGAATATGGGAATGTATAAAACTGCCCATTAAAACCTATATTTTTGTCTGCAAATTTTATACCGTACACCACATCAGAATATTTTTCTTTTTTATTATCTCGAGTCATAGCATTCATTGATGCCGTTGCTCCATCTTTTGCTTTCACTTCAATTGGAACTATTCCACTTTTATCTCTTAACATAAAATCCATTTCAACTGTACTTTTTTCATTTTTATAAAAATACACCGGATATGACTGCTTTTGTATTGTTTCAGCAATTATATTTTCATATATAGCCCCTTTATAAGCATTGAAATTTCTATTATCTCTCAAATCCATTTGCGCTTCATCATCTAAACTCGCTATAAGTAGTCCTGTATCGCCAAAATAAATTTTGTAATTATCTGGATTATAATTTCCCTTTAGTGGAAGTGATGGCTCAAGCATACAATAACAAACATTTATTATCCCAGCATTTTCAAGCCACTCAACCGCGCCTATATATTCACGTCCTCTTGCACCTTTTGCCACTTTAGACACTCTAAACTTCTTGTTATCTTGGCCTAAAAACACAGAGATTCTTCTATATATATTTAAAATTCTAGTTTGATCCATACCTGATGCATACTTTGTAATATCCTCCTCATAGTCATTAAGGAGCTGTCTCTGCATCTGTAATATTCCAGAAAAATGCCCTTGCTTTATAAACCGATCCACAACCGCAGGCATTCCTCCTACCATCATATAGTCCTTAAATGCATTTTGCATCTCTAAAAGCACTGCCTCCGACAGAGGCTTTACCTCCACCATATGCTTTAAAAGATCATTTATAAACTCATCAGAATACCCCTTGGCCCAAAGAAATTCTTCAAAATCCATAGAATACATATTGTAATCTTCCTTGTATCCCACACTATTGGATTCAATTTCATTGTAATATATTCCCATCAATGAACCTGAACAAATAACGTCATATCTGCCGTCTAGTTTAAACGCCTTGAGAGATGTTGCCGCACTTGGACATTTTTGTAATTCATCAAAAAAAATCAAGGTCTCCCCTGGAATAAATACATGTCTTGTATCATGGGCTGAAATATTTTTAATAATGGCATCTACCTCAAAACCTTGTTGAAAAATATCTAAATACTTCTCCTCAAGAGCAAAATCTATTTTAACTACACTTTTATAATTCTGCTCTGCAAAATGTTTTATAGACTCCGTCTTGCCTATTTGTCTCGCGCCCTTAACTATCAATGGCTGTCTATCTTCTCTTAATTTCCAGTTTTGTAAATAACTATCTATCTTTCGTTTAAGCATAAAAGCCGCCTCTTTCCTGTTAATTTTGCATATGCATCACATTTTTCCCACTGTATATAGATGTTATATCACATTTTTCCAGACTTTTAAAGGCGATTTATCACATTTTTTCCAAGTTATAAGAGGCGGCTTATCACATTTTTCCAAAATGCAAGAGACAGTTCATCACATTTTTCCATTTCGGGATATATAAAAAGAACTCCACACCCCATAGGATGCAGAGTTCTGATAATAAACATTCCTGTTATCCAATTTTCACTTCTAAGACCTGTATCCTTCCAGAATGATCCTCAATCACATCGTCAACAACCTTAGAATGTTCCATTAATTCATGAACATTTTCATTATGAGTTTTATATTTAGTAAACTCAGTTCTAAAAACTGCATGTAACTCATCTAATAATCTATCAAAAAAATGTTCCTGATTAATCTTCAAATTCGAAATCTCTATATGGACTTCCTTCATCTCAGTTTTCAACATCGCTACGTCTTCCTTTAGCTCTGCGATGTCTGCTTTCATCTCCACAATATCTGCTTTGACTTCCTTCATCTCGACTTTCAACGTCGCTACGTCTTCTTTCAGCTCTGCGATATCCGCTTTGACTTCTTTCATCTCCGCTTTCAACGTCGCTACGTCTTCTTTCAGTTCTGCGATATCCGCTTTCATCTCCACAATGTCCGCTTTGACTTCTTTCATCTCCGCTTTCAATGTCGCTACGTCTTCTTTTAGCTCTGCGATATCCGCTTTCATCTCCACAATGTCCGCTTTGACTTCTTTCATCTCCGCTTTCAATGTCGCTACGTCTTCTTTCAGCTCTGCGATATCCGCTTTCATCTCAGATATGTCATTTTCAAGTTTTCCAAATCTCTCATCAAGAATTTGGACAAAGAATTCCTTCGTCAATTCGCTCATACTTCCACCTCCTTTACAACATATTTTTATAATTGAAAATATGTAAGGCAGAAATATCAGAATATCACAACACTACTCCTAATAAACGACTCTAAAAAATAACTTAATACACTTGATTTTATGGTAATTGAAATTTACGAGCCTTACATTGCGTATGGCTATTCTATCACCTAAAATATGTGCCGTCTATTGTAAAAAATATATAAAAATTTCACTTATTTTTCTCAATTGTAGCTTTGAGTTTTGTTGAACTAACAGTGCTAGTATTCAATCTCAGCTGTTCTTCATCTTATAAATATCTCTCCGGAGCATTTGTTATAATATCTGTAACTCCAAGGAGTGCGTATCTTCTCAAATCCACATCTGGCATTCTACAGCTCTGTCCATAAAGCGGCTCGATTCCAGTCCACATTCTAACAGGAATATCATTTTCCATAATCCACTTAACTGTCTCTGAATTTATCGCCATTCCAGCACAACACGGATGTAATCCAACTGCGCTATATTTTTTCATCCCCTCGATACAATTCAACTCATCCACATCCAAAATTCCAGTCTCTGCATCTGGATCTATGTCTCTCACAAGTCCCACTGACTTGTGGTTAAATGAAGAGTACACTACATTGTCCTCGATACCGTACTCTCTTACCATCTCGATAACCATCTGCTCCATACCTTCATATCTATAGACACTATTTTTTAACTCAATATTTAAAAGCAGATTATTCTTTTTACAATAAGGTGCTATAACATCTAACATCTCTTTTAGTGAAGATATATGTAACTTATCTCCAACTTGTACGTTCGCCAATGATGGTGCTTCCCTACGGATATCTTCCAACTGCTCTTCCGGCACTTCAAATACTTCGTCTCTACCAGATGGAGTAATCTCCAAAACCTGCAATTCTTCTAAAGTGAAATCTCGCACATAACCTGATCCATTGGTAGTTCTATCCACCGTCTCATCATGAATCACCACCAACTGCTTGTCCTTAGTATATTGCACATCAAATTCTATCCCTGTAATTCCAGGCACATTTGCTGCTGCCTCAAATGCGAGAAGCGTATTTTCTGGATATCTATAACTACATCCTCTGTGTCCCCAATATCTAGGCTCTGCTAAATTTATCCCTTGATTCTTGGCCACCTCGTTATAGTTGTCATCATTTGCCACAGTTTTTTCAGCACGACTAGCCATAAACACTTCCATCTGGAAAGCCATCCATATACTCTCTTGAGCAGTTAGACTAGCACTGGACATCAACTCACTCCAAGCCTCTCCATCTGTTACGTTAACCGGTGCTATTCCCGCCTTGATTTTATTCATTCCATCTACCTTGTTGGCAAACTCTCTAATCTCATAGCGAAGTCCACTTCCAGCAAACTCAGACTCATAAGTTTCTACTTTATTAGGATCTTCATGGTGAACTTCAATTCTACTTGTCAACCACCACGGGGAAGGAACTCTGATATAACCACTGTCTCCAGCGATAATCAACTCTCCCTCAGACTTAACCCCTAGTCCTGTCTTTACTGTAGCACTCACATCCTCATATGTTATTGTCACCTTGGAATAAGAATCGCAACCTGTGACGCTATCCACAGACCACACATAACTTTGCTTGCTATCTATGCCATGAATTTTGGCCACCGGAAGTAGTACATAGCTTCCCAACTCCAAAAAGCTTCCTGCATAGTCACCCCACATCTCTCGCCCAGAGGCTCCACCAATTTTGGTAAATGTAGCCTCTATGTCATATGGCTTGCCTATGGCTCCCTCTTCTATAAGTCGAAGCACTCCAGCAAAACCTGGGCAGTATGCAGTCTTAATAGCCTCCATGCATATAAGTCTTCTATCCCTTGCCAACTCAAAAAGTTCTAATGCATCTTCACCTTTTAGAGCAATGGGCTTCTCACAAAGCACATGCTTACCCGCTTCAAGAGCTTTCTTGGCATAGGTAAAATGATACTCATGAGGAGTAGCAATATAAACCGCATCAACTGTCGAAAATAGTTCCTCTAAATCCTCGGTCTGCAACAAATCATCCGAGTATTTATTTTGCTCCACAAAAAATCTCACACTCTCTATATGATGACTATAAATCGCCACAACTTTTGCGTTGTTCGCCTCATCACATTCACTCATAAACCTTGTGGCAATTCTACCTGTTCCAATAATTCCAATTCTAATTTCACTCATAGCCCTGTCTCTTTATTAATAATTACAGATTTATAATTCAATCTCATTCGCAAAATAACGTCCAATCTCTGCAAGCATATGAAGTGCCTGTGGACGAAGTCCCTTAGGAAATGATTTCAATACCGGTGCCGTTTCAAAATTCAGCACCCCATCAAATCCTATTGCTCGCAAAGAGCGAACGAAACCTTCCCAATCCGTCGATGGATGATTCTCTCTGGTTCTCGTAAATGTAAAAGGCATCTGGTGAAGATCCGCAATTCCGTCATTATCATGGATATGAAGCACCTTCAACCGTTTCCCAAGTGTCATAATGAACTTCTCAAAATCAATACCGACAAGATTTGCATGACCTGTGTCAAAACAGAAGCCTAACACCTCAGCACCGTATGTCTCATTAATTCTATCAATTCTTTCGACCATTTTTTTTGCATCACAGCAAGGTCCTTCGAGGATATGCTTTCCGGCAGAAGTATAAATATTTTCTACGCAAATCGTAATTCCCATTTCCTTCGCCATCGGAAAAATCTGGTCTAGAAACTTCTCCGTCGCTTCCCATTCCGCCTCCTCAGAACCATAGAAATGTTTTACCTTCAATCCGTGAACAACTATGTATCTGCACTCAAAAAACTTACAAATCTGCATGCTCTTTGGTGCCATTTCACGAAGCAGATAATCATTTATACTGTCTGCTGCCCCCGGAATAAAGTTCGGATATGGCATATGCATCTGATGAATACGCACCCCAGTATGCATTGCAGCCTCTTTGTGTGGCATAAAAAATTCTTCAAGTTCCTCGATAGATTGATCAAAAAATCCGTTTAATCGCTCCTTATAAATGTCTGTATTCTTCAAGTACATATTCAAAGAAAAATCTGCGCATGTAAACCCTGCGTCATGTATCATCTGAAATCCCGCTTCTGGATTTTCATCCATCACCGCATTATGTGTCTGTACACCAATTTCCAACATAATCTTCTATACATCCTCTCTGTCTCATTTACTTATAATCCTGTCAACCGCTCCATATTTATCGACTGCAAATACTCATCATTGAAAAACTCTATCCCCTCCGTAATGCCCATCTCCTCCAGCTGTTTCTGAATTTCACGATAGTACATATTGCATATAAAAATTCCAGTATTTTCAGGTAAGTCAAGCAGTTTTTCCGGCGGTTCAATGGACAAGCCATAGAAATCTTGTCCCCAGCGTTTTGGGTTATTATCACAAGTGAAAAGTGGCGGATACTGCTCGCCGTAATTTGTCAGATAATTCCTACACATATTACCTGCACCAAACAGCACAATATGATCATACTTCTTCATCGCATCAGCCATGTGAATTTGCCATGCAAGATAATCCATCGTATGTTTCGCAAATTGCATCAATCCAGGTCGAAGGAGCATCGGGCAATACCTTACTGCATGCTCCATATCCAAAATCAATGGTCCGTCATAACTAATGGAACGAAGTCCCCTGATAATCTCAATCCACTGCGTCATAAGTCCCACCGATGATACGCTTGTAAACGGAACCATTCCAACTTCCTCTATATTCGAACCATCATGAACAATGACAGCACCAATATAATCAGCCACAGCCATCGTATACTCATAAATGTCCTGCCCATAAATCGAAAGCGAACCAACATTCATACAGAGTTTATACTCAATCTGCGCATCTTCGCCCTGCAATTCCGTCATCCACTCGCACACTTCGGCCGGATTCGACAGAATCCCACGCACCAAATGGCCCTCCTGATACTTACACTGATTCTCAATCAAAATCTGGAAAGGTTTCAGTGTTTCTCCTAAGGTGCAAATTTCTTCACGTGCCACCTCGCCCAAGCGAAGTAAATATGGCCTATTCACCTCCCACTCTTCATCAACGTTAACGCCTGTGTAGAGCGGTCTTACGATAATACCCTTGCAACCATTTTGAACAGCAAGACGCACCGCTCCTTCAATAATCGGAATAATCAACTTATTCAATTCATAATTTTGACGTTCTCTTGGAAGATGGCTCGCCAGTGCGTAATCACATTTCAAATCGCATTGACGTAACATTTCCAAAAATGGTCGCATTGCCTCCGACAGCTGTTCCGGATGATCTGGCACGTAAATCAGATGCTCTGCCTCCGTGATACGACGTTCACGCGACATCGTTTTAAATTTTTGTTCATCGCAACAAAACTCTGTCGACAAAAGAACCTGTTCAAAACCTGCCAATTCAATATCTCCAAGTCCCTGACCGGGATGTTTTGCATCAACCACGCCAGCTGGGTTACAAATCAATACCATACCTGCCTCCCTCTTTAAACTCCTATTTTCAATCATATTATAACAACTTCCGATTAATTAATTCCTTCAGCTTGCTTGAACTTGTAGCCTCAGAATATGGGAAGAATACCATCTTCGAACCATGCTCCTCAAGGAATGCTTTGTCCGCAAGCCAGCCGGGATCATCCTCATAGTCACTGCCCGAAAACTGCACATCAAAACCATACATTTTCCATGCCTCCCGGGTTCCGCCAAAATTCGGCGGAATCTTCACAACCTCATCCACATATCGGCAAGCCTCCAACATCGTTTTTCGTTCCTCAAAGGGCACAAACGGTGTTGTTTTCTTATAACGCACTACACCTTCATCCGTCACAAGGCCGACAATTAAATAGTCACACTGTTCTTTTGCCAGCTTAAACTTTTCCAAATGTCCAACATGGAATAAATCAAATACACCTGCGATGTAACCAACGTGATATTTCTTCGGTGCTTCCTTATCTATCGGAGTTCCACTTTCTGCTAAGCCGCTTCCCAACGCAGTTTCCTTCCCTCTTCGGAAACGCTCCCGCATATACCTCTGCGCCGGGTCAAAAATGCCAAAATCGGTCACTCCCATATCTTCTAACTGCTTCTTCACCGACAAGAAATTCTTAATACAAATAATCACGCGATAACTGCCCGCTTCTAATTGCTTCAAAATCTCCGGCGAACTAATCTTCACACCATAGAAGTCCTCGCCCTGCACATCTACGCAATTATCGACAACCGCAACAACCTCGTAATCGCCGCCGTACATCTGCATAAACTGCTTCGCAAATCGACCACTACCGAAGACAACCACCTTCTTGTCCTCCAGACCCTTGAAAATGTTCACAAACCGCTCCATATACTCCTCCGCCGAGAAGTTCATCCTCTGGCGATTGGAATAAACCTTACCAAAATCATGACGCACCTTCGAGAAATACGGCGCCATCGCCTTCTCATTTCGAAGCTTCGAGATAAACTCCCATTCAAGATCCTGCCACTTCGCGACGTCATCGGTTCCTAAATAACGCTGATAGAGCATCGGCAGCGTCACCGTGCCGTCACATTTTTCAATCACCGTTCGCATCGCATAAATCGCGCGATACACCGCTAGTTCCTGCGGATATTCCGTCGTCTCAAACTCCTGATCAAAAAACAGAAAATGTCCCTGCTCATAAAAACAATTCAACGGCACCAAATCCGGATAACCCGGCATTTCACCAGATTCCCCTCCTGCGCAATCCGCTCCAGCCCTTTTCACGAGCGCGATAAATTCATCCATCTTCTCCAGGAAATGATTCTCATCCTCTTCCAGAAGTTTCGTTAAATACGCCTGCGCCGTCGGCGCATCGATATAAGGCATCACGAGCGACTTTTCCTGCAGCTCCATATCGATCACAGGAACGCCACGCGAACGCAGATGCTCGGCGATTTCTAGCATCTTCTCAATGCGCTTTTCGCCCTCGGCATAGGCTGGAAGCTTCTCCACCATAACTGTCTCTTCCTCGCCGCGTTTTTCGTCCGCATGCGAAGAAGACTCCCGTTTTCGAATCATCGTAAAGAAGGCATCCTCCCGGTCGCGCCCCATACTGCTAGTAACCTGAAGAATATCCGAAGTATCCACCTCTGTCTCACGCCGCGTACAATCAAATACATACGCATTCGCCATAGCGTGCAACATAGCGTTCTGCTGCAGAGAATTATAGACATACTCCTCCTCCAAAAATACTGTGGAAGGGTTATTAAATGTCGGTAAAATACGGATAGAGAAATCCTCGTTCGACTTGTAATCCTCACGGATTAAGACCTGCATGTTAGACAAATCCGGGAACACCGAATAATTCTGCTGCTTTAAACCTGCTGCCGTAAGCATCGAAACAAGGCTCGCCTTATCATAGCAACGACCCACAAACCTGTCCTCACTCTTACTATACGCACGACGATAATCCTCGATGCCATCCATGATATTTCCCGTATAGGGATCCTGATCCCCAAAGAAATACCGCGCACCAAAGCGATTATTAAAACCCAAAAGCATATGTCCCTTCGGCGCTAATTTCTCAGCCAAAACACGCAAAACATCAGCAATGTTCTCCAGCTTCTCAAGCGATGCAATGGAAATGATATAGTCGTATTCCTCCTGAGGCGCGAAATCACCAAGCTCCTCCGGCTTTATGCAACGTACGAAAAGCCCACGAATCCGATCATTCTCCGGATCCGTCAACATCTCGTAAACCGCATCCGTTTCCTCACCGATATACAGGCACTTTACGTCCTCGCTAAACGGATACCACTGCAATATTCCCTTTTGGATTTCTCTAACGCTTGTCTCTAAATTCATAATGTTTCCTATATACTCTTATATACTTTTCAATTCTTATATTCCAAAATCTGTGTCGCAGCGACACCCATATCCACAAGCTGCTTACGAATTTCATCTGCATGAAACTTATTTGCTATGATAACTCTGGCATTTTCTCCAACTATTTGATTGGTTGGCAATAACACATCATAACCGGCGATCTGCTTATTCTCATCCGCTCCATTGTCCAAGAAACCAGTAATCTGAACTCCGCAAGAATCCAACAAACGAAGCGCGTTCATGCCGTAATTACCAGCTCCAAAAATGTAAATCGGTTCTTTAATATAGCTAAGCTCTGTCCACTGTCTTCTCTGCTCAAATTTCATACGAACGTACTTTTCCATTTCTCCCGGAATGTCTTTTTGAATGCGACGGAACTGAAGGAACTTATCCTCTCCTAAATCCTGACAAATCATTTCTTCGGAAATGATACCGCTCTGGATTGCATCATCAATATGATTTACAATCCATTGCGCGCAATCCAATATATTCTCATCCGATGCCGCTGTAAGCGCATCTAGCTGCCCAAATTCACCGATAAAAGCACTGAGCATCGCTTCATATACCCCTGGCATAAAAAGCTCGTACTCGTCCTGTAAATGCAACAATCGCTCAAATTCATTTCTATTATAGATGATTCCCTTACCAGAATTCACCGATGACTGCTCTCTGCCAACACGATAACGATATAAGGAGTCCGGAAGATACAGTGCACGCTTTGCACGGGAATGTAAGATCTGTCCAAAACCGATATCCTGGTAGGCCGCTCCTGGGGACTCATTGAAATAAATTTTGTTGTTGATTAGAAATTCGCGATTGTAGATACCTTTCCAGACATAGTAATCGTATATACTTATATCCGTCCTCTTTGTAACATCCATCACGCAGTTATAATCTAACTGCTTCGAAGGAAATCTCATTTTCTTAAAGAGTTTCTGTTTATTTGATAAAACAAAGAAAAGGTCATAATCCGCTTTTACATATTCAACATGCTTTTCTTCAGCCGCATCATATAACACTTCATACATATCTTCACGTATAAAATCATCCGTCTCCAGAATAGCAACATACTTACTGCTTGCTTCTTTTATGCCTAAATTCACTTGATATCCATAACTACGTTTCTCAGAAAGAATGACACGAATATTGGAATGCTTTGCAGCATAAAACAACGCCAATTCCCGCGTCCCATCTGTAGAACCAGCATCCACAATCAACACCTCTAAATCCTTAAAAATCGTTTGATTAACGACACTATCGATACATTCTTTAAAATACTGCACCACATTTAAGCATGGCATAATAACAGTAACTTTTTTCAAATCGTGTCCTCCACTAGCTATCTTTCCCGTAGGAACCATTAAAATCTGTTTGTATAATAGACAATTCTTTAACAGTATAATTTGTCTTCAACAGCCATACATTAAACAATCGTTCTGCCCAAAAACCTAGTATACGCTTACTATATGGACTCCATTCCTTTTTAATTTCTACATGTTCAATCATATAAAATAATATAGGAAACAGCCACGAACAATACTCCTCCAGATGCTTCCTACGCATAATGAACATATTACAAGGATACATTGATTTGGCACTTAAAAATGTTTCAAGAACCATTAAATCACATTCATTTTGCAAACTTATGGCCTTTTTCAATATATCAATTGTCTCCTCAACACATTCTTGACCAGCAGTCATCCTTAACTGCTCAAGATTAGAATATCCTGTATGATAAACTGATTCTGCAACAATAACATCTGTATATTTTAATAGCTGACAAGCTTCCCACTTCATCACCGGTATATCCGGATTAACTACTGATGAAAAAAATCTCCTATAATGACTTAATCCAACAATATCACTTGTATCATTTTTCCAAATCCAATACAGTGCCGTACATTCATTAATCAATGCATTATACTTAGAAATATTATCTCCACTACTATCAACTATTCCATTCTTAAATTTTGTACTAATATCTCCAACCCAAACAGTTTTATAATCCTCTGAATTTAACACTTTATAAGGCTTATGTGCTACAACAAAGTTACAATATGATCTACGAAGTTTGCTAACATTTAACCAAACTCCATTACAATTAAATACATCCCTCCTTAGAGGGTTCCTATTCATTGTAGAATTTATTTCACAACCTTTTGGCAGCTCAATCAATTGCTTCGCAGTTTTTCTATTCGAATTAATAAAAAAAACCGATTTTTCCCAATTCTTTACTAATTTTTCCCCATTAAGCACATATTTATAATATTCCAGATCAATTACGATCTTCCAATCCACATGATAATTTAAAACTAATTCTGAACATATCTCTAAATAATATTTAGAAGAAGTAACCACTATCAAATCATACTGAATTTCATTTAATTTTTCCAGTGTTATAAATCTATATGAAGTCAAAGCTTTATTAGCAATATCCTTATCACACACCGCTACTATATCATCCGATTGAAATAATGCTTCATTCCTCTTATATTTATTTCCCAAACCGTATATAACTATCTTCATTTTATCCTTGCTCCATATTACTCATCATTATGCATTATACATCCGGAAAAAATGTAATGTAATTATCAATACCTCTACTTATAAATGTACTAATTACCTCATCTAACAAACTTGCACCCACTGATATAATTATCCCAACATTATCAACCTCTTTTACTTCATCAAGACTAATTATTGGTAAATCAAATAACTTCCCTTCCTTATTTATATCAATAAATGCAACAGGATATACTTCCAAAACCTCTCTCATATATTTAAAACAGGACTTTCCAACTTTTCCTGCTCCATATATATATATCACTTCATAATTATCACAAAAATCCTTTAAACGACTATAAGCAGCTTCTTCATGAATTAACTGATATGGATAAATAATCCCCTTTTCTTCATTCACTGTATTCCACATACTTCCAATCATCCTATCCATTCTGGATAGATACGACGATGCAAAAGAATCATTCATAATCATACATGTACTATAACCTGCATCTTCAGCAACATATGGAAATATTCTTTCGATTGCATGACTAATAGTCCCATCATCTGGTAAGGGTTCCTCTGGGAAATCTTCTAAACTCCATTTTTTTGAATAAAGCTTTAACAGCGCTTTCGTTCTACACCAAAAAACCGTTCCATATGATACTGGCGGAATATTCCTAGATATACTGCAATGAATCCCTAATTCATCTATAAGGCAAGTTGTAATATCATAATTATTCCCCCATCCAGCGTCTGGTGACAAATAACCAAGCAATCCCGTATTACCAATATTTAAAACCGGTAGTGCCAATCCAATCTCTTTATGTTCTTCAAACATATTTATTACATTATTAATATATTGATTACTAATAACTGTATTATCCCACATGGCTTTTGTCCAATAATAAATATCTTTTTCCGTATGTGATACCTTATGTTTCTTATCATGTAAAAAAGCAATGTATTCATTTTCAAAGAAAAAATCTCGTGCAGTGACTAATAATGCGGATATATCACGTCCTCTATTTTCTTTTCTTACGCATGACACATTTGGATATTCTTCATGATAAAATTCAAAATATGAACATATATCTTCTCGTGATGAAATTATCAACACCCGAATGTGCATCGGAATCTCTTTAATATAGTTTGTATACCATTCGATATCCTCTATATAATAGAGATATATTACAACCCCAACCTTAGGTAGATAATTATTTTTTTTCTTTACATAATCCAAAGGAAATATATAATAATTCTTCTTCATTTTACTTGTACCATTATTTGCATTATTCTTAATGATTACTCTTTGCCATTTCTTTATACAAATTGAGAATTGACTCTGTCGGGAAATGAATATTTTTTTTGATTGTCTTTTCAATCTCTTCATATTCGTATATTGGAGTAACTATTATTATGTCAACATAATCTAATCTATCATTTATAGCTTTAATGTTCTTATCACTTCTTTCTATGACTGACATCTTATCATCAATAATATACTTGATATTTATATTAGCACTATCTAATTGTTTTTCTAACATTTTTCCTATAATACCATATCCATAAATCGCCACTTCATTCCATCTTTTTTTCACAAAATAATCACTAATAATATCTTTATCTATAGTTTTATTTAATTCAAAAACCTCATTATAACAACTATATTTATAGTATTTATCATTTAACCTTTTTTTTATCTTTTTCTTACTATCTTCATTTACCTTTTTCTGTTTCTCTATAATTGTGACACATTCAGCTATAGACTCTGCCATTTCTCCATAATTAAAGGACGCATTAGCGTCATGTTCTATATGCTTATAATATATTTCATCACAAATCACAATCTTCTTATGGTCAATCATTAACATAATCCATAGTAACAAATCATCGCACCCATTATGTTCTAATGGATGATCTATCCATTCTACTGGTATTTCATTTTTTTTGATAATTAGTTGCCCTGTCGAAACAAGCGGATAACCATATTTAATATAATCTTTTTCATTGGTAAATCTTTTTTTTGACTTTATCTCTTCTGAAAATACTTCTTTTACACCACGCCAATATCCATTACACGCAATACCAGAAACATTTTCACCGCTTTTTTTTTCAATTATCGAGAAAAAAAGCGGTTCGATGCTGTCATCTTGATCTAAAAATAAAATCCATTTACCTCTCGCTTTTTTTAAACCATCAACTCTTGACTGATGAATACCCTGATTAACAGAATGCTTAATTATTTTTATATAATTCCCCTTTTCCTCAATATAACTATCTACAAAATCGTTATCTTCTGGGTAATCATTAACAAATATAATCTCTACTCTTTTATCGACATTAGCATTACGAATCATTTTTATTTTTTCATCAATATATCTAATACCTTTATATAATGGTATTATTACACTGACATCTACTACACACATAATTCTTTATCCCTAATAAATATATTTATCAACATTCTCTATTATATTATCACTGACACATCGTATTTTCTCATCTTGTATGCCATATGCGATTAAATCTTTTTTTGCACTTTCAAACGCATCTCGTCTAATAATTGCAACTAACAAATAATCATATTCCATATTTTTCAACTCTTCAGGAGACTGTAATTCATTATTATCTAATTTATCATAATCCCGATCAACCCATCCAACTACTCTTATTAATTCTAAACTTTTCAAATATTTCATCAAAACAATACCAGTTTGCCCTGCGCCATAAACAATCACTTTACTTCCATATTCCACTCCGCCATACAAATTTAATAAAGTCTCTTGATTATAATCAAAATATTGCGGTTCCTTCATAGCCAACGTGTATAACAAATATATTTTTATATGCTGGCTATAGTCATAATCTTTTGCTGCCATTTTGAATGTTTCTTCCCAAACAGGCAAAAATTCTGTAATAGTTTCTCTAAAATTTGTTTCTTTTAAACTATGCTTTAATGAATCATGACGTATTCGATAATGATATAAACAATCCTGAATAACAGCTAAATTACCACCATCTATTAACGCTGGTATCGATACGAAAGAATCATCACTTAAAGTTGTATTTAATCCATCCCTTAACTGATACTTTTTTATAATCTCACTAGAAAATATTTTATCCCCTAAACTCGTTGATACGCTACTTCTATAAAACTCACCCGTGTATAATATTTTATCTCTAAGTTTTTCAGAAAATTTTCTTTTATTATATATACCTTCCTCTAAATATGGTCTTCTATATCGTTCCCTCTCTTCATAATTTTCTACTATTCCGCATACGACACAATTTATTTTCTCTTGACTTTTTTCTATGACATGTACCATCTTCTCATACATGTCAGGTTCAACCCAATCATCGCCATCTACATACCCAATATAGTCACCTGTAGCACTTTTAACACCCGCTTTTCTTGCACTATCTAGACCACCATTCTCCTTATGAATCACTATTACTCTATTATCTTTTTCAGAATATAAGTCACACAAAAAGCTGCTGTCATCTGTTGACCCATCATCCACAAGAATCACTTCTATATTTTCATATGTTTGCTCTAATATACTATCTATACATTTTTTTAAATAATTACCTACATTATATATAGGAACTATAATACTTATCACTAATTCATTCATTCTTCCACCTCATGATATTTTGTTTAAAATCCATTTCTACTTAATCAAAAAACGTTCAAATCTAGCAACTACAGATTTATCAAATGTATATTGAATGGTTTTACCTGGCAGATTATTTAGCAATTCCTCGACCTTTGTTATGTTTACCTTATCTAAACTTATCTCGTATATAATGTCAGCCACTAAACTCATTGTTTCACACGGCCATCCATATCGTGCTATCTCTTGAGTGCCAAATCTAATCCCATAATCATTAAAGAGTTTTTTATGTTTTTTATTTAAAGTAATTCCCATTCTTATACAATTTTCATATATTCTATTCATCATTTTCTCGTCTGTATACATAAACACTTCATGCGTACATGTGTATTTTTTTTCACACTTTCCAACAGAAAAACCTCTTTTTTCTAATTCACAAGCTAAAGCATTTGATAATTCGACTATATGCTCCTCATAAGCTCGTCCAAATGTTTCAAATTCCACAAGAGTAAATAACAAGCTCACCTTTTGGTGCATTTGAGTATGTCTAATATATATTGGATTTATTGTTTTTTCTAATTTTTCATGTATGCTTTTATCATTAGTTAATATTAAACCACTAGCTGGTCCTGGTAAGGTTTTATGAGTTCCACCAAATATAACAATATTATCTTCTATTTTATCTAAAGGATTATCTATCACACCTGCTCCAATAAGTCCCAACATCTGACTTACATCATATAACAATACTGCTTTTGAAGTATCCATCTTCCAAACTTCAAATGGTCTAATAATATCCGACGGTGCCAATAATACATAATCAATTTCTTTTTCAGATATCATTTTATTTAGCAACTCATAATCAACGTCTTGTCGTTCATAATCAAAGGGTACTTCTCCCACTTCTAGCCCAAGTCTTTCTGCTATTGGTTTTACCGACGCGTGTCCACCAGCTTCAGAACCAAGAATAAGAATCTTATCTCCAATTTTAGACAATGATGTCAAAACCATCATCAAACAATTCATTCCCGTCAAAGTTCTAGCATCCGCATACTGGGCGTGAAAAATTGTCTTACACTTTTCAGATATAAGTTTATAAAATGGGAGCAAATACATGCTTCCTATAAAATTGTCTTTTTCTTTATATGAATAGGTATTTCCAACTATATACCTTTCCTGGAAGCCTAAAGACAATGGTAGATTAGCAAATGGCGATATAACATTTTCCGCAGCACATAACGGTAATGTCATATCATAAAAAGACTCGAAACTTTCTGTTAAATTAACTAACTCTTGAATGCTATGATCATATCTAAGAATGCTTTCAATTTGATGTTCTGCATTAACTCTACATACGTATTTTTCCTGACCATAATCAAAAATAAATCCTCTACCTAAATCTTCTTTAGTAATCGGCTTGAAATTATTTAATTCACTTTCTGTTGTTTGCAGTTTTTTCGCTATTTCTGCAAGCAAAGGTGATCCACTATCATTAATATATCTAAAATCAAATGTTCTTAATTCTTGCAATGAATCGAATTCGTAAATTATATTATATCCGACCCGCTTGGCATACATATATAATTCACCCAAATGTTCATCCTGTATGTCAGCCCAAAATTTATTCAGTGTAGTGGCGTAATTATATTCATGTTCGAGAATTTCGATAAAATTATCCGAAAATCTTTTGTTAAAATATGCATACCCCAAAGTCACCCAAGTATCACTACCCCCATAGTACGTATCTACTATTTTATCGTATTTGTCTGTCACTATCGCCCTTTCATCTGTTTTACCTTCTTGATAAACCGTGCAATAATAAGCATCATATGCATACTTTTGAAAAATATTTTCTTTAAAATATAAATCTGCAGACGTAATAATAGTATTCCCTAAATATTCCTTTGCAGCATAAACACTTGCATGATTATTTCTAATTTTATACGTATCTGTTTCTACAATTTTAACTCCATATTTATCCGCCAAATAATAAAACTTTTCTTTCATATGCCCTAAAACAACAACTACTTCTTCAATTCCTGCTTCTTTTAGTTGCTTTATTTGTCGTTCAATTAATATTTCCCCATTTACCGATAATAGTGCTTTCGGCTTTTCAAAACATAACGGTACAAATCTTGAAGATACTCCCGCTGCTAGTATAATTGCTGTTTTTACCCGATGCTGCTCAAGATAATTCTCTGCTTTCTGTGATAACTGCTCTCCCTCTATAAATCCATCATATACTAACCTATTATATTCCTGCTCAATAATAGAATATGGCTTATATAGATTAGAAGCATATTCTTTAACATCATATTGAATTCCATTTTTTATATTTAATAAAATATCAAACATTATCTTATTCATTTCATTACCTCTTTTTTAATCCTTTAAACTTTGAAACCGGGTGCACTTTTCTCTTCTCAACAGGTGGAAGAACCATATAATCGCCATATAAAAACTTTAGATATTCATCATATTTTTTGGTTCCCTTAAATATTCTTCCACAGAATTCCATATCTATAACATCTTCATACCATTCTCTTTTATATCCATATTTTTTATTACACGCGGGGAACGTCAAGCATTTAACCCAGCCTGTTTTCTTTTTATTTCTAATTAAAATGTATTCGTTGTAACTTTTCTTTAATAATCTCTCTGGTATTTTACTTAAAATACAATATATAATTTTAACTATACCAGTTGAAACATTTTTACCAATGACAGAATAAAATGCTTTACGATATGCAAAAGAAATCCCATTACATACCATTCTCCTTAGATAATTATCAGGAACATTGTCACAGACAAAAACATCCATAAAAATGCCTTGTTGATAAGGCATATTTTCCTGATTTAAACGGACAAATTCAGTGTTATGTCTACGAAGTTTTCCATATCCCCACCTATATCCATCTGTTCTATTCATATCTTGAAAATAATACTTTGTTTTATCAAGTTCTTCATCCACAACCTTTATAAATTTATTATACTCTTCACGATTCATAATAACATCAGCATCATCATCCCATGGAATAAATCCCCTGTGTCGAACTGCACCAAGCAAAGTCCCTCCATCTATGCTATATACGATATTATATTTTTTACATATTCGATCAAATTCGACTAACATCTCTAATTCAATTGCCTGTAATTCTTTTATATCTTCTGCAGTCAAACTATATTGCATACAATATCCCTTCTTTTAAAAAAGACTCCACACCTATCTGCGCAGAGTCTTATAATTTACGCTAAATAATTCTAAGTAATTCCATTTGCACCGATATACAATATACCTCATCTAGTATATCGGTTTTATGGCGCATTTTCTTAACTAACCCTTTACTACTATCTAATCCATGTCGAGTGTAAAGTTCAAATCACCTTTCCTAATATTTTTTACACCCGAATATAACATCATAACATCTTTAAATACTTTTCATTCTCACTCTTTGGAATATCAATGGATTCCATCGCCTGCTCTGCAGAAAGTTTGAAATTTTTCATAAGGGAACGGATGGATTGAATACGTTCCTCTGCACGCCCCTTTGCTCGACCCTCTTCCATGCATGTTTCCACTGCCTTATGTACTGCATTTTTTACTTCTGCTTCTATTTCATCCTTCATTAATTCACAAAGTGCTTCACACATGTTATCCTGCTTTTGCATCCTCTTTTTTTCTGTTTTGATAATGCTTTTAAGCTCAAATGTGTATCTGATTCCATCTGGCCGGTTACAATAATTTGAACCGGAAACATTAGATTCCCCGTCATGTAATAAATACCGGAAACCTTTTGTTCCACATCATATCCCATACCAATAAGCTGTCCGATAAGTTTTACCGGATAGGTTTCCCTGATAAACGATAAGGTCAATTCATCCCTCTTGTAATCTATATGTTCTGCGCTCGATGCTCCATATATCTCTCCGTAATATCCGCCATGGCGATAGCTTCTTTCGCCGTCAACTTATAGGCATTCTTTTCACCGCCATTAATCTTCAAGACAAACTCACTTATCTCATATCTAAATCCATCGCCCTGAAATGGCGGCTCGTAAAACTCGACCTTATTTTCATCCTCAAATCGAACTTCAAACCTCTTGGTCAACCACCATGGAGATGGGGCCAAAATATATCCTTCCGTACCGGCGATAACCAAATTTCCCTCTGACTTTATAGCAACACCATTTTTAGAAGTTGCCATAGCATTGGGATAAGTCAATTCAACTTTGGTATACAAATCCACTCCATCCTCGCCATATATGGTTTTAAAATTCACATCTGTAAAATCTGTTCCCAAAAGCTTCATAGCCGGCAACAAAGTATAACTACCAAACTCTAAAAAGCTTCCACCAAAATCAGCATCTGTTCTCTCTCTGGAATCTATCGCCGCAAGTCTGGTAAAACAAGCTTCCACATCTTTTATTTCACCAATCACGCCACTTTTCGCTACATTTAACAACTGCTGAAATCCGGGACAATAAGCCGTCTTTACAGCCTCCATCAGCACAAGTCCATGAGTCATTGCATAGTTGTATAAGCCTTCAGATTCCTCTTTAGTAAATGCTATGGGTTTTTCTGCCAATACATGCTTTCCGGCTTCTAGCGCCCTTTTTGTATAGTCATAGTGCGTCTCGTTTGGAGAGGCGATATAAACCGCATCAACTCTTTCTAGAAACTCATCATAATCTCCGGAGAAATTTTCTATATCATGACGATTAGCAAAAGCTGCTGCACTATCCAATTCCGGGTTATATGTACAGCAAATATTAATACCGGATACATATTTCGCCTCAGATATAAATCTGGGTACAATTCGTCCTGTACCAACAATGCCAATGTCCACTATCTTAAAATTGTTTTTTCGAATCTGCGTAGAACTAACATTCGGCGTTCTATCTAAATAAATAACCTGACAAAACTGATTTAAGTAATCAAAAGTCCCCACCCAATCAGAACCTACCGTAAATATATCTACATGATACTTCTGGATATCTTCAATCTTTTGGCCTTGATGATCCTCCACAATTATCTCGTCAGCAAATCCTGTGGAACGGACATTTTCGATTCTTTTCATAATAGAATCAACTACATTTACCTTTCCTCTGGCTTCATCAAAATGCTCGGTAGTCACCCCCACTATGAGATAATCACCTAATTCCTTGGCTCTTTTTAATAAATTGTAATGTCCCTGGTGGAACAAATCATAAGTTCCATAAGTAATTACTTTTTTCATAAAATCCCCTTTGCCTCGTCCATGTATCTATGTATATATTCTAAAACTCTATAGTCGTCCTGTCTATGCATATACATTTTGTCCAGTACATTTATCCATAGTAAATCTCCTTCTTCCTTGAACTTATTCAAGGAAATGCATGCAGAATCCATATCCAGTTTATAATCTAATTCTTCTTGAAATATCCTTCTGTCTTCCTGAAAAAATCTTGGCTTATCAAACCGCTTATTTAATAACATTTCATCAGTTTTTGCTCCCCAGTTACCACTGCCATCCTGAAAGATTATCTCTCGCACAGCATCCATTGTCTCCCGATAGAACTCTCGCTCAAAATGCGCTCCTTGAAGATTTTCCCACACGTTTTCATCACCCATAAAATATTTAGATAAATCAATAACCCATGGATTATATCTCTCTATAATATGATCCTCTAATCTCCTTGTGGCTTCGTTTAATTCAGGAATCGGATGGGAAGGTCCATTAAATCTATCCCATGGTATCTCTCTAACGCAACCATCTGTAGCTAAATAATAACTATTGGAACGAAATCTATTTAAAATAATATGATCACCATCATATTTCTCCATCATCTCATCCCAAAACTGATCTACTCTGTATAGCCATTTCTCCTCTGGGAGTTCTAGAAATCTAACCATCTCTATATCTTGCTTATATTTTTCACCCAAATTTGTTCGATAAAATTCAAGGGCCTGGGTGGCAAAATATGTATCCCTATACTTCGCATGAGCCATATGCATATCCATAAAATCTGTAATCACATACTCACCGTCTGAATTATTTAATAAGTCCATCGTGTCTTTATTTAAATTCTGTTGTAATGATCTGATAGCATACTTTTCATGCACATCAATATCTACAATATTTTCCACCTCATCTCTTGTAAAAGCTGGTGGATATGTGGCACAGACTACATTTTGCTTGTCCAAATTATATGCAATTTCTAATCTGTCATCTGCAATCCCCGTCTCATAAGTTATACCGTCTAAAAGCGACACTCGTGATACGCAAGATCCCAGCACATTAACTTTTATCATCTTATGCACCCATTATCTTCATCTCAATAAGTTGTTCCATCATTTCATCGGTCAACACTGTTTTAAACTCTCGTTCCATAACTTCCTTTAGCCCTTGGGTCTGGTCCTTATAGAATGGATAATCATGGGATGCACCAATATTTATCGGAGTCATATAGTCCTCACCATAATTGCTAACCAAAATCTCCTTATAGCACTTAGGCACAGGAAGAAAAATATTTTCAAAGGGCATCATTTCTAGAACTTCAAAATCATTTTTGTCATAGATGAAGCCCCCCTGTTTCATGCATAGTCCCATCATGCATCCCACTTTTTTAGCATCGACATCAAGATATCTCGCAGATAAAATATCATATATTTTCTTCACCTCGTGACGCAATCTATTGTTGTAATCAATTGTCACTTTATAGGTATCCTCTATCTGTTTCATCAGTTCCATTACATCATCATCATATGGTTCACACTCCGGAATACTAGCCTCGACTTTCAATAGAAACAGCAATGATTCCACCAGGTCATCCAATTCTTTTTTATCATTTGGCACGTCATCAATCACAAATATATCAACTCCCACTGCATAAGGGCAATTATGAAATCTTTCCAAAAAATTTCTATCAAAATTCATATGACGACCATTTATCACACGCGCCTTGACTATGTCATAAGTTGGATCGTTGTACACACTCTTCAACTCAAACCATGATTCAAACAGAGCTGGAGCCTCAGACAAAAATCTATTATAATCCGAACGCAACATACAAATATCTAAATCGTCATCCCACGGTATAAACCCTTGATGTCTAACCGCCCCTAACAAAGTACCAAAATCCGCAAAATATTTAATACCCAATCGGTCACATACTCTTGCGATTTCTACCACCACTTCAATTTGTGCGGCCCATGCGCGCTTCATCATTTTTGATATTGTAAAACCACAAACTTTTTCTTCCACAAAAAAGTCTTCTGAAAAATCCAACATTATTTCCCCTCTATCTATCTAATATGTGTTCATATCCCACTGGCACAGATATAGTAGTTTTGCCAAACTTCATTTCTACCGCAGTCGCAAAGTCATCTCTCTCATATACACTATCAATACCTTCCTGTAAATCCGCTGTAATTCTAACTTTAACTGCATCTTCATCTCGCACGGAACCAGCAATATTGTCTGCTGCTTTGACAAACTCTCGGCGTAAATTTTTATTTATATCAACATCTATTGCCACCTTCTCCTTCCACTCATCTACAATTTCTAATATCTCTTTCGAATAAGGAGGATTGGATGAAACAATATTCGCCGTATTAAGAAGTCCCTCTATTAAACTCTTCCTAAGATTTTCCTTTTCTTCATCATTACTAATTTTATCAATAATAGCTATATCTATACCCACGACTTCATCACAACCATGAAATCTCTTTTTATAATCATCATCCTCACACATATATCCATCAGTATAGATAACCATTCTCATATCCTCATGATTATCCGTCGAATACAGGGTACTATAATTAAACCATGTGTCTAATTCTTGTTGTAAAGTAAGAATAAAATCATTAACATCTTCTCTTTTAATTGCTAAGTGTATTCCATCTCTTTCCGGCAAAAAATCTTTACATTTTACGACTCCCTCGAGAGTTTCTCCTACTGTAAATATGGATGTATTAGAGATGCTACACAATCTCTTTATCTCCTCTAAAACTTCACACTCCGCAGCTCTCGCTCTAGTCAACGAATCATTCAACTCATCATCTCTATATGGAAGCAACGGCTCAGGCTTCTGAGCCAAAAATTTTTGATAATACTCTGATGACATCTTTTCTATGTATCTCTCTGCACCATCAAAATCTTTATGTTTTCTCTCATCAAAAACCGCTCTTATAAATGCATTGTAAAATGGATATTCATGTCCTGGAGCTATATTTCTCGGTGTCATATAGTCATCACCGTATTTTATTCTTAACAACAAATCATACCCAACAGGAACCGGAATTGTTGTATTCTCAAAAGGCATTCTAATAGATTCTGCATATACTTCCTTAGGAATGTAATAATCCATATTATTTCCAAGACATGGTAACTCACTTAAATAATCCGAATCTTCATCTCCGTATAGCGCAGAAACCTCCTCACCTAGTATCAGGATTTCTTGTTCAGTAGGATCTGCCTCTGAAAACTCCATTCCACATTGTTCCTGAATGAGTTTCAAACATTTTCGATACTCTTTCTGCATTTTTGAATATCCTTTTTTTGACGGATTGTTCTCTTTGAGCCACTCCTTTGTATGTACAATTGTACTTATCAGCCTAAGCACTTCTATCTGTTCTTCCTCCAGTGCCTTATCCCTAGGCACATAATCTATAGTAAAAATATCTAATCCTGCTGGAAAAGGAAATCCGTGATATTCCTTGCACTTACTACGCTCTGTGGTAAAAAATGTACTGTTCATAACTCTTGCGGCATGCATACCATGATCTGGAGTATTAAAAATCGTATCGATTTCAATTTCATCATAGTTATCTACTGCCTCGACAAATCTATATAAATCTTCTCTCATCATACACAAATCTATATCATCATCCCAGGGAATATAGCCCTTATGTCGTATCGCTCCAAGAAGAGTTCCCCAATCAGCAAAATAGGGAATATCATTTTCCTCGCAAATCATATCCACTTTGGCAAGCATCTCAAGCTGTGCTGCCCATGCATTTTTCATAAATGATGGTATTGTAAACCCATCTCTTACTTCTTCTCTAAAATATTCCGGTTCAAAATATAACATCGATTATTCTCCAATCCATGACTAGTCAAAATGCTCTTTAGTATATAACTGATAATTGTCCCTTCCTATATCAGATGAAATCCGACATCTACTAAATGACTCATCGGCATCGGACATAGCAATAGAATCTAGCATCTTCACAAATTCGTTTTGCAAATTACCCTCTAAATCAATTTCCATATCAAGCAAATCCTCCCACTGAGCAATCATTTTTAAAACTTCATTTGAATAAGGTCTCTCAGTTGGCAATGCTTCAATTGTATCTTGGAGTCTTGTGATAATATTCACTTTTAACGCCTCAACAGAATCATCATCATTTACCATATCTATAGGGGCTATATCTATTCCAACTATCTCCTGACAACCATGAAATCTAGTTTCATAATCCTTGGGATCAACCATATATCCATCTGTCAGTACATACATTCGCAAATCCGCATGATCTCTATGTGTATATATGCTCCTATAGTCAAACCAACTATCCAGTTCAATCTGAAGTAAAGACTGAAATTTCATAAGCTCAGGTCGCTTCATAGCCAGGCTATAGTTTTCTTTATCAATCACCCAATATTGGATTTTGTGATTCTTGCAAATTCTATCTATCTCAAATAACACTTCTTCCAAAGCTGCTTCAATAGAATTTTCTCCGGCATTTATTATCTGAGGTTTTGCTTTTTGTCTCAAAAAATTTCTATAATAATCACTGGTTATTTTAATGATATTTCTCTTGTTTTCCTCAAATAACCCACGATTATTATCATCCTCATCACCTAGTATATATCGGTTAAAATACGGATAATCATGACCTCCTGATATATTTTGTGGTGTCATATAGTCCTCACCATATTTCACCCTAAGCACCCTGTCATAATCAGCCGGCACCGGGATATCAATATTTTCAAAAGGAACTCTTATAATATTTTCATATGTGTCTTTTGGAAGATAATAATCTTGCCCTAGCATTAAACAAGGCAACTCACTGACATAATCCGACTCACTCTCGCCATACGCCTGCTGAAGTTCATCATAGAGTATAGTAAGCTCATGCGCTTTCGGATACTCTTCTGAAAAATCTATATCAAGTGCTTCTTTTAGCTCTTTTAATTTATCAAGATACGCCTTGTGATATGCCTGTTCCTTCTCGTCATGCATGTTTTCAAGAATCAAGAAATTTACAGCATAATTAGTCTTTAACATCAAATCTAATTGTTCCCGCTCTTGCTCCTCATCCCTTGGAACATAGTCAATCGGGAATATATCAATCCCTACCGGAAACGGAAAACCATGATTTTCCTTTAACTTCGTTCTCTCGAATGAAGTTGTGTCACTCAACATAATCCTTGTGGCATGAATTCCAATATCCGGAGTATTATACGGATTTTCGCATTTCAATATAGGATACTCGTCAATTATTTCGAAGAATTTCATCATGTCAGCTCTAGGCATGCAAGCATCCATATCATCATCCCATGGAATGAATCCCTTATGTCTTATGGCACCAAGCAAAGTTCCCCAATCTGCTGCATATATGAGATTATTTTCCTTGCAAATCTCATCAAATATTTCCAAAGTCTCTAACTGAGCAGCCCAGGCATTTTTCACAAGCGGCTCCACGAAAAAGCCTTCTCTTGTTTCGCCCTCAAAAAAATTCGAATCAAATTTAAGCAATTAGTTTCCTCCTAACACTAACTGTATATATGTCGGCAAAAATGAGATCGCATCACCCCAATAAGGTGCTTTTGTGGCGATAGTCTTCACATCTTCTGTGGCCTGATGTACATCTCCGGCATCAACTGCATTGACCATAGCTGAAATATCCCAAGCAAGACTCTCCTCCGGCTGCAACTCATCTTCGGTCATTTTATCTAATGCATCGCCATATTTAGCCTCACAATAATACATCTCAGTTTCTGCAAATCCTGTCATCATACTTAACACAAATTCTAAACTTGAAGCATCATCCATGCCTGCAATTTGATACTTCACACTTCGCAATTTATAGTCGCAAGTCTTAGCAAAGAAATACATCTCTTTACCGGTTCCCTCTGCCAAATGATCCAGAATCCATTCTTCCCATAAATTAAATTTATCTAAAGAAATGCGTGGAAATATCAAGTCAATCTGCCAAACAAATCTTTCCAGAGACACATCCCAAATGCCATTGCATATCGGTAATTGTTCAAATAACTCTATCTGCGCCAAGTCCTCGCAGGTTCCAAAGACCATTTGCATAAGCCAGTTCTTATACACATCATTTTTCACAAGTTCCATAACATCATCTCTAACTTCAAGATTTGTAACGGATTTAATAGCATTGTTATCTCTTTCATGCAATACACTATCTATGATAAACAAAATCATCTTGCTTATGTGATCTCTATCCCAAAACTCAATTCTCATCAATTGGTTCTTATTATATTTATCAGGACTTTTCTTGTAATCTCTATAGGTTTCCATCACCTTTTTAGCAAGCTTACATACTTTTTCGTAATCGCCGGAAGACCAGTATGCACAAATCAGGTATTGACGGACGCCAAATTCATCATATGCAAATAATTTTTCCTTCAAAAATTCATTTCCGTACTCAACCACTTTGCCCCATTCTTTTTTCACTTGATAACAATATAGTATGTTGGTATGAAGCGCATCCCAAAACTCTGAATCGCTGGGAATTTTAATGGCATCAAATGATAATCTAATGGATTCGTCATAATCATTTACAGAAAGAGGATTAATCGCCATCTGATAACGCATTCTCATATCCTTTGGGAATTCTCTGACCTCCGCCTCTAGAAGTTCTTGATTCCTACTGTACTTAGCCAATTTCTCAGCCTCATCTTTGTATACATAACCAAAGTGATGCACGAAAGAATGTATCATCTTCTTTTGGCCTATTTCTATTCCGGTATACGCCTCATGTACCCTATGTTCAAAGTGTAATTCCGGTGTGATTCTAATAATTCGGTCCACATTGTGATCCACAAAATTTCTCCCATCAGCATCGGTATAATTCCTCTGTATATAAAAGGCTACATTATATTTCTCGGACTCACCTGAGTTGAAAAAATCTACAATCTCTGTAACATCCTCAAAATATTCGTCATCATCTATATACATAAACCACTGACCGCTTGCTGCTTTTAAGCCAACATTTCGCGCCGCAGAAAAATCTTTCACCCACTCAAAATCTATGATTTTATCCGTATATGTCTCTATTAATGCACGAGTTTTCTCATCACAACCTGTATCTGTAAGTATAAGTTCTGAATCAACCTGCTTCAAAATCTGTTGAATAGAATCCAGACACTTTTTTATATTGTCATAATTATTTGACACCAATATGGAAATTGTAAGAATTGGTTTTTTCATATTCCCCCCTGATTACTATGATATTTTCGCCACATCTAATATTATTTTAAATCTGTCCACCATACTATGATTTTCAAAAATATTTGTCCTACCGTTAGCTGCAATTTTTTCTCTCAAATCACCATTTTTTAAATAAAAATCACATTTTGCCACTGCATCGGCCATACTTTCATAAACCACCATATCCCGTTCATATTGAAAATATTCCATAAGCTCCGACTGATAATTCGATAGTAAAAATCCACCGCAAGCCATAATATCCATCGCCCTAAGGGGAATTCCTGTCTGTATCCCTTTTACACTTATATTTAAATTAATTTTTGATGTGTTGAACACTGCTGGCATCTCTGTAAAATAATCCACTGTACCATGACTATTTATCCCATCTAATTTGTCATATTTATGGAACGAATATAAATGTGTATCATATCGTCTCCCCAACAAATTGAGCAATATAAGTCTCTCTCTTCGACTGGTTTCCTGATCGATTATATGGACTAGTTGTTCTTTAGAGAGTCTGAAACTTGTATCAGACTGCAGCTCAATAAAATGATTATTAATTCTATCAAGCAATTCTTCATCTATAGCATCATTTAATATATATGCGCCATATAATTGCCTTTGGGAATTAATCACACCTTCAACAAATCCTCTGCAATAATCGTCTAAAATCTCAGCTATAGGCGAATATTCTCCTTCATATAAACTACCGACAAAGGTAATATCCGCCTTAAATCTCTGTTTATCCTTATCTGAAAATTTTATAGCTTTATATCTTTTTACATTTACTCCTAATGGAAGGTGATAAACTGTATCAAAACCTCTATCAATATAACCCTTGGCTTGTTGTCCATCAAAACAAAACACATAATTACAAGGATTTCCCAAAGTTTCTTCAATATTTACCACATTAAAAGGACAATCATATCCCCAGGATAAATACTTTAAATTAACACGATTACAATTATTGGATAATTCCGGAAAATAATTTACAGAAAAACAGAAATCATATTTTGAAACATCTATCTCATCGAAATATTTATTTAACTTTTCTATATCATCCTGCTCAAAATCAAACTGAAAGGCATCATATAATATCCCCATAGAATCAAAGGTATCTCTTATATCTGTTTTATAATAATAACTTGTCCTTTGACACCAATCATATAGTAGAGCTCTCATCGTATTCTCCTCCCGAAATCTCTTATTATTATTTTATCACATCTGTAGTCTATGTAATACAAATAATAAAAGTAAAAGAGGACCACTTTCGCGATCCTCTTAATATATTTATACACTCTGTAATTATGTCAATTACTGAAGAAGTGAAAGCACTCCCTGTGTTGACTGATTCGCCTGTGAAAGCATTGACTGACCAGCCTGTGTAAGAATGTTGTTCTTAGAGTACTTAACCATCTCATCAGCCATGTCTGTATCACGAATACGTGACTCAGCTGCTGTTACGTTCTCTACGATATTATCCAAGTTGTCGATTGTATGCTCTAATCTATTCTGCATAGCACCAAATGTAGATCTCATCACAGAAATTGACTCAATCGCTTCTGAAACGTGTCCTAATTCAGTCTTGGCTGTATCTGTTGTTGTAATAGAACCAATTGTATTTGCTACAGATGCTACATTAACTCCTGAGATAGAAATTGTGTTTGCTGTAGCTGTTGTATATCCAACGAAGATAGCAACCCCTGATTCAGCTAATAACTTCTTACCGTTAAAGTCTGTAGTAGAAGCAATACGATTAATCTCTAATTTAAGCTGCTGAACCTCAGCGTTAATAGAACCAATATCCTTTGAAGAGTTTGTTCCGTTAGCTGCCTGTACACAAAGCTCATTCATTCTCTGAAGCATTGAGTGAACTTCTGTCAACGCACCTTCAGCTGTCTGCACTGCTGAGATACCATCCTGGGCATTTGTTGAAGCTCTATCAAGACCTCTGATCTGCTTTCTCATCTTTTCAGAAATTGAAAGTCCTGCTGCGTCATCTGCTGCTCTATTAATTCTATAACCAGAAGATAACTTCTCTGTGCTCTTTGTCTGCTGATTTGCTGTAATGTTAAGAACGCGGCTTGCGTTTGCTGCTTGCATATTGTGTTGTACTACCATAATTTTGTTCCTCCTTGAAATAAAGAATTAATTTATTTCTTTTCCTAAAATATTATTTTTTAAATCCTTATAAATATTAGAAGTATCTGACACCGGTTATCATTATGTGATACTTCTGTAAGCATCTCCTTTGCTTTACACAAAATATATCGGACTGATTTTAAATCCCTTAACCCCCAATTTTAAATTTTTTCAAAATTTTTTCACTTTTCACTCTAAACCTCTTGATTTTATTGAGTTTTTCAGTGGTCCAACCCCTTGCAAAAAATATCATTTTTCTTTATTCCAGCAATAATATCACTATTTTTTCGCAAAAAAGAAGGACCATGATAATCATGATCCCTCTTAAAGCATTGTGTACGAATACTTTTAATCTAGTAACCTTAAAGATTACTGAAGAAGTGATAATACTCCTTGTGTTGACTGATTTGCCTGAGCAAGCATTGACTGGCCAGCCTGAGTAAGAATGTTATTCTTGCTGTACTTAACCATCTCGTCAGCCATATCTGTATCACGAATACGAGACTCAGCTGCTGTTACATTCTCAACAACGTTATCCAAGTTGTCAATTGTGTGCTCTAAACGGTTCTGCATAGCACCGAAAGTAGATCTCATAGTAGAGACAGATTCGATTGCTGCAGAAATGGTTCCGATTGCAGTCTTAGCAGAATCTGTGCTTGTAATTGAACCAATTGTTCCTGCAACAGATGCTACATTTACACCACCGATAGAAATAGTATTTGCTGTTGCTGTTGTGTATCCTACGAAGATAGCCACACCAGAATTTGCAAGTAATTTCTTTCCGTTGAAGTCTGTTGTAGAACCAATACGGTTAATCTCTGTCTTTAACTGAGAAACTTCAGCATTGATAGCCTGAATGTCTTTTGAAGAGTTTGTTCCGTTAGCTGCCTGAACTGCCAACTCGTTCATTCTCTGAAGCATTGAGTGAACTTCTGTTAAAGCACCTTCAGCTGTCTGTACTGCAGAGATACCATCCTGAGCGTTTGTAGAAGCTCTGTCAAGACCTCTGATCTGCTTTCTCATCTTCTCAGAAATTGAAAGACCTGCTGCATCATCTGCTGCACGGTTGATTCTGTATCCTGAAGATAACTTCTCTGTGCTCTTTGCCTGCTGATTTGCTGTTACATTAAGTACGCGGCTAGCATTCATAGCCTGCATGTTGTGTTGTACTACCATAATTTTTTCCTCCTTGAAATTAAATCTGTCATCCTTGACAGAAGTATTAAAAAATGATTTGTTACAGGTTTCTCGCCCTGGCCGTACACCCCAGGCTCAAAACCTTTTGGCAAGT
>JAILFK010000025.1 GCA_024697595.1 Lachnospiraceae bacterium
GCATCAACAAGTGCAAGTGAATCAGCTTCAACAAGTGCAAGTGAGTCAGCATCAACAAGTGCAAGTGAATCAGCATCAACAAGTGCAAGTGAGTCAGCTTCAACAAGCGCTAGTGAATCAGCTTCAACAAGCGCTAGTGAGTCAGCATCAACAAGTGCAAGCGAATCAGCTTCAACTAGCGCAAGTGAAAGTGCATCAACAAGTGCAAGCGAATCAGCATCAACAAGCGCCAGCGAAAGTGCTTCAACAAGTGCAAGCGAAAGTGCATCAACAAGTGCAAGTGAATCTGCTTCTACAAGTGCTAGTGAGTCAGCATCAACAAGTGTAAGTGAAAGTGCATCAACAAGTGCAAGTGAATCAGCATCAACAAGCGCAAGTGAATCAGCTTCAACAAGTGCAAGTGAATCAGCTTCAACAAGTGCAAGTGAGTCAGCTTCAACAAGCGCTAGTGAATCAGCTTCAACAAGCGCTAGCGAATCAGCATCAACAAGCGCAAGCGAGTCAGCTTCAACAAGTGCAAGCGAGTCGGCTTCTACTAGTGCAAGTGAATCAGCTTCTACTAGTGCAAGTGAATCTGCTTCGACAAGTGCTAGTGAATCTGCTTCGACAAGTGCCAGTGAATCAGCTTCAACAAGTGCCAGCGAAAGTGCTTCTACAAGTGCTAGTGAAAGTGCTTCAACAAGCGCAAGTGAAAGTGCATCAACAAGCGCAAGTGAGAGCGCATCAACAAGCGCAAGCGAGAGCGCATCAACAAGTGCAAGTGAGTCAGCTTCAACAAGCGCAAGCGAGAGCGCTTCAACAAGTGCCAGCGAGAGCGCTTCAACAAGTGCAAGCGAAAGTGCATCAACAAGTGTAAGTGAAAGTGCTTCAACAAGTGCAAGTGAATCAGCATCAACAAGCGCGAGCGAAAGCGCATCAACAAGTGCAAGTGAGTCAGCTTCAACAAGTGCAAGTGAGTCAGCTTCAACAAGCGCAAGTGAATCTGCTTCAACAAGTGCAAGTGAGTCAGCATCAACAAGTGCAAGCGAGAGTGCATCAACAAGCGCAAGTGAATCTGCTTCAACAAGTGCAAGCGAGAGCGCTTCAACAAGTGCAAGCGAATCAGCATCAACAAGCGCCAGCGAAAGTGCTTCAACAAGCGCAAGCGAGTCAGCTTCAACAAGTGCAAGTGAATCAGCTTCAACATCTACAAGTATTAGTGTTGAGCAGGAAGAGGATGCTGTTCCAACAGATGCGGTTGTAGTGCCACCAGTAGCACCTACACCAGTAGCACCTACACCGGTAGCGCCTACACCAGTAGCACCTACACCAGCAGCTGCAGCACCAGTAGCACCTACACCAGTAGCAGCCGCAGCGCCGGCAGCACCAGCAGCGCCAGCAGCACCTGTTGTACCTGTTGCTCCAGTTCAGACACCAGCAGGAAATCAGGATATAACAGCAGAAGATGTTGATACACCATTAGGAAATATCAATGCTGGCAAAGATGGAATGAAGGTATGGTGGTCATGGCTACCATTGGCAGGAGTTGCAGCAGCTGTTGTCGATAAGGTTGTAGAAAAGAAGAAAGCAAAAGAAGAAAATAAAGAAAGCGACGATAAGGATACAAAATAATAACTGACATAATTTAATATTATGGCGGGGACGTGACCGGAGTTATATATATGAGTTTAAAGATAAAGAAACCGGATAGAACAAATGAACTTAGCAAACGTCTTCTCGTAATGTTTACAATAATCATTCTATATTTGATTGGATTATCAGTTCCACTCTTGGGAGTGGAACCTGATATCGATCAAAATGGCATACAGAATGCTGAAAATATTGTAACTACTATGTTGAACGGAGCGAATAATCAAAAAAGTATTTTCACTTTGGGAATTATGCCATATATGAATGCGATGATTTTTGTGCAGTGTTTTGTAGTCTTTCGTAGTTCAGAATCAAAAGGCAGGATTTCTCAAAGGCGCATGAATCGCTGGACAGGAATCCTAACTTTTTTTTTCGCCCTATTTTATGCAATTACAAGAACGAAGACCTTTGACTATAAATATGATTTTATGCCGGAATTAGGATTTCGGATTTTGGCGATTGCCCAATTATTATTAGGCACACTGATATTATTTTGGCTACTTGAATGGAATAAGAAAGCTGGAATTGGACAAACTATGCCGCTAATTATAATAAATATAATAGGTGGATTGCGTAATACAATTGGTCAACATGATCTTAGAGAATACCCGATGTTATTGGCATTGTGCGGAATTGTTGTAATTATTATTATAATTGCAGAGACGGTGATGATTAAAATCCCAGTGCAGAGAGTTTCTATTAATAATGTTCATACAGAAAAAAATTATATAGCTTATAAATTGAATATTATCGGGGTGATGCCTGTAATGTTTGGAACAGCTGTATTTATGTTACCGCAGTTGATATTACATTTGATATTATTGTTTCAGCCCGATAATGAAAATCTTAAATCAATTATTGATAGGATGGTTATGACGGAACCTTTGGGTGTAAAAGTCTTTTTGATAATTATTATGTTTTTGGCTATTGCGTTTTCATTTTTGATGTTAAGTCCTAAAGAGCAAGCGGATAATTTAAGAAAAGCAGGCGATTGTATTGTAAATGTTCCATCAGGCAAAAAAACTCGATGGTATTTGACAAAATGGGTGCTGCTTTTAAGTGTGTTAAGCGGACTGTTTCAAAGTGGATGTATGGCTATATCGCTAAAGATGTCTTTAGATGGTATTGTGCCAACACAGTGTGCGATGTTGCCGATGAATGCTATGATGATTTCTGGTTTTGTTTGTTCAATATTTTTTGAATTGAGATCATATTATAGATTTGATAAATATAAATTTTTCTTGTAGGTATTTATATGATTTATTTTATTTCAGCCTGGTATGACCAAGACAAGTGGAGAGAGCGTGAAAATGCATGGTATTTTCGAAAAGAAGAGGAATTTGATGACACCATAAAGCAGGTGCAGTTTTTCTCTAGGAATAGACTTTTTCCATATCGTATTATTCTATTGAGCTATGCTCCAAATTTTAGACATTTTCTACATCGACAAAGTATATTTAGAGCGGATTACTGGTCGGTATTTGATCAAATACAATGCATTAAAACCAAGACACAAAGAAATTTGTCAATATATCAATTGCCTTGGCCAGATGATGTAGAGTTTATTGAATCTGTTTTCGCAGTTATTGTTAGACGAAATGGAGAAAAATATGCAATTATTGATTTTGCAGAGGATGGCAATTTACTTTTCATACGGTATTTTGAAAATGAGAGCATTATAAAAAAAGAATATTATGATGATAGAGGTTTTCTGTCAATGATAGAAAACTATGAAAATGGAAAATGTGTAAATGAAGAATATTTAGATCAAAATAGTATATGCAAGTTTACGCGTTTTCTAGAAGATGGACATGTGGAGATAAATCCTGAGAACAATATGTATTTAGGAATTAATAAGCCAAAAGAGTTTATGCATCTTTCTTATCCATCAATTGACAAGTTGATTGAAGAAGTATTAAAAAAATATATTAAAAGAACGGAAGATAATGATATTTTTTGCGTTGCAATGCATACTTTGCATATGGATTTGCTTGCAAAGTTGTTACGCAGAAAAAAGACAATTTTATCATTTTTCGAACATCGTAGGGGGTTGGAGAAAAATGGTGTTACAGCTAGCTTTTTAGGAGAAGCAAATTATATTGTAACTGATACAAAGGAGAACGAAAGAGCAATTCAGGAGATAATGGATTGTAAATATAAAAATATAACTAATATTACTCCATATGATTCGAGAGTTGATCATGGTAATAGTTTGGAGTATCAGTTTCAAAATATCCTAGTAATGGGAGATGGCCTCGTTGACGAGGTAATGGAAGAAACTTTAAATGAGTTGGACTTATATGCAAAGTTAAATCATAAATCTAGAGTGCAGATAATGACTAGAACAACTGATTATCAGCAAATAAATCATCTTGAAAAGATGATTCAGGCTCACAATGCTAATTTGATGACTTATGTGAACGGAAATATATCAAAAAAAGATGTGAGTGTTGTAGATGATAATGATTTGACATATATAAAAGAATTGGAAGAAACACCATATTTTTCTGTTGTTCAATGTAAGGATGCAATGGACGTAAATAGAAAGATAAAAGGTGCGAGAATTTGGATTGACTTACAACCTGTACCAGATCAGTTTTTGCAGATATCAGCATTGAGTTTAGGAATACCACAAATTACTTTGGTGGAGACTCAATATGTAAAAAATGATAGAAATGGTCGTATTATATTACAGATATGCGAGTTAAATGATTGGCTTGCATATTATATTGAAAATCTTGCAAATTGGAACAATGCGAGAATAGAATCATATGAAATGGGTTCAGAATTCTCATCAGCAGAAATCAAGAAGCAGTGGATACAGGTTATAGAAAAAGTTTTAGAGGATTAAACGGGTGATTATATGTTTGATCATATAAATGTCCTTCAATTGGGACCTGAAAATTTATCTGAAAAATATAATATTCCCAAAGAAATAACTTGGATGTACGAACCGGCTTGGGAAGCCAAAGACGTCAAGAAGTTTCTTAAACAATATCGTAGCTTTGATGTTGCAATTATCGATCGAGAGCTTTCTGAAGAGGAAGTGGAGCGGATTATTAAATTAGTTCGAGCATACGGATTATTTGTTTTTGATGATAGCGATTTTAATTTTGACTACTTAATGAAGAGCAGAGGTGGTCAAAAGATTAAGCGCGACAATTTTCAGGATTTCATAGATGAAAGATTGATTTTTTATTATACAAATTCATATGGTGAACATTTCCGTAACAATAAGTTTCATGTTAATAGGAGAGCGAATACTTCAATAAAATTCTCTGGTTATAATGGAATAGAAATATCGGTGGATCAAAATGATAATTATCAACAATTAGGATACTGGAGATTTAATATACCGATTGAGGTAGGCCAAGGTATTGATTTTTGGTTGGAATATGAAAAAGATGACAGTTTACAACTGGAAATGGATATCTATGTTATTCGTGCAGGCGCTGTTGATTTTATTCAGCAGGAATATCATATTGAAAATGATGAGTTAGAAACTAATGAGTATATTACCATTTTTAATAATACAGATGCACGTGGACTATTAAATGTTTCTTTACAAGCTAAGGGGCATGGAAATATTAAAATAATGAATTTGCATGATCGATGGAGTAGATTTGATGAAGGAGTTTTCCTTCCGGGCGGGGAGCGTCTTATCACATCCAATCGAGAGGAAGCATTTTTCTATTTTGAGCCTGGTGATTTGAAACCACCTTTAAATGTATATTTTTCAGGATATAAGACAATGGAATCCTTTGAGGGTTATGGTATTATGCGTGGACTTAAATCTCCATTTCTTCTAGTGGCAGACCAGAGATTAGAAGGTGGTGGATTTTATATTGGTTCTCAAGAATATGAGGATATGATAAAAAATAAAATCCTAGATACCATGAAGGAATTAGGTTTTACAGAAAAAGATTTGGTGTTTTCAGGATTATCTATGGGAACATCGGGCGCCATGTATTATGGTGCTTTGATAGGACCACAATATGTGATACTTGGAAAGCCTTTGGCTAGTCTTGGAACTATAGCTGAAAATGAGAGAGTAAATAGACCAGGTGGCTTTCCAACATCTCTAGATGTATTGGGAAAAAACATGGGTGATTTAAGCGCTGCTTCTATTGAAGGTTTGAATAAAAAATACTGGGATAACTTTGCAAATGGTGATTGGAGTCATACTACATTTATCATTTCATATATGTATGAAGATGATTATGATGGCAATGCATATCAGGAAATTTTAAGTAGACTGCATGACACTGGAACACGTGTGTTTGGTAAGGGATTGCACGGTAGACATAATGATGACACCACAGGAATTGTAAATTGGTATTACAAGCAATTTAAGATAGTGGCACAAGATCATTATGGTCGTGAATTTTAGAAAATTTTAAGGTGATTGAAATATGAGTATTGAAGAAGGTAAGTGGATAGTATATTGGCGAGACTATAGCTTTAATTCATATTTATATGGTTCAAATATTATTTTTCATAGTGAAGATGATGTGGAATTTAATAATCCACTTGTGCCTCCAGGTACTGTTATTAACACATGGAAATCCCAAGCGAATTATCAATTAGAGAGAGTGGAACCTACACTGCCAATTATAGATGGAGAAAGAAGTTATAAAGTTCGTTTAGATGTGACTGCAGATAAAAAAGATAGTTTGTTAGTTAGATTTAGATTTTTTCAAAAGAATGGAACCTCAGAAGGCATATACATACTTCGTGGCGACGAGGGCGTGTTTAAATGTCCAATAAGAACTTATTATTATGAGGTGGACTTAATTGAAGCAGGTGCTCATCATTTCCATTTTCATAGCATCACATTAGAGGAATTAGGGGATAATGAAAAATGAAAGGTAAGATGCTCTACGAAAAAGAAATAAATAGAATACATGAGTTGATTGACGAGTATGAGCATTTATCTGATGATAAGTTGGCGAAAAAGACTGATGAGTTCAAGGAGCGTTATAGACAAGGTGAATCTCTAGATAAGATGATGGAGGAAGCATTTGCAGTCTGCGCCTTGGCGGATAAGAGAGTGCTTGGAAAGATGCCTTATGATGTTCAGCTTATGGGTGCAATTGCGCTTCATAAGGGACTTTTGGCAGAAATGAGTACAGGAGAAGGAAAGACTTTGACAGCTACTTTGCCATTATATTTAAATGCTTTGACTGAAAAAAGTGTAATCCTCGTGACAGCTAACGAATATCTCGCTATTCGTGATGCTGAAGAAATGGGACCAGTATATGAATTTTTAGGATTGACCGTCAAGGCTGGATGTTTACAAGATAATTCTAAGCAGATGACTAACGAAGATAAAAAGGAGTGTTATGCTGCAGATATTTTGTATACCACTCATGGGGCATTAGGTTTTGATTACTTATTTGAAAATTTGGTTAAAGATGCCGAGGAACGTTTTTTACGAGAGTTTTACTATGTAATTATTGATGAGGCAGATTCGGTTTTGTTAGATGGCGCTCAGATGCCTCTTGTTATATCGGGCGCACCGAGAGTTCAGTCGAATCTCTATGCCATGACAGATTTTTTTGTTACAACATTAAAGGAAGACGAAGATTATATACTAGAGGATAAGACACCATGGCTTACAGATGAGGGTATTGAGTATGCTAAAACATTTTTTGGCTTAGATAATTTTTTTAGCAGAGAGAATTTTGAGATTAATAGACATGTTACTTTAGCACTTAGAGCATATAATAGTTTTGCAAAACAAAAAGATTATATGGTTAGTGATGAGGGGGAGGCTGTTTTATTGGATGGCTCCACAGGAAGAAGCCTGCCGGGAATGAAGCTTAGAGGTGGACAACATCAGGCGATTGAGCAAAAAGAAGGCTTAGAATTATCTCAGGATCAACGTTCTGTAGCATCAATTATTTATCAGAATCTATTTTTGATGTTCCCTAAGATGGCAGGAATGAGTGGAACTATTATTGATTCTAAAAAAGAGTTGAGAAGTGTATATCACAAAAAAGTTGTACGTATTCCGACTAACAATCCCAAGATTAGACAGGATTTGCCAGATAAGTTTTATAAAACTGCTGAAGAACAATATGATGCGGTTATTAAAGATGTGATTGAGAGATATAAAAAAGGACAGCCCATATTGGTTATAACATCTGCAATTGCAGATACTCGAATTATTTCAGGAATGTTACTTCGAGAGAAAATCCCCCACAGTGTGTTGAATGCCAGTAACGCATTTTGGGAAGCTGATATCATAAAAGAGGCAGGCAGAGTTGGGGCTGTTACAGTTTCTACTGGTATAGCTGGTAGAGGTACAGATATCAAGCTTACTGACGAAGCTAAAGCTTTGGGCGGACTTGCAGTTATTGGTGTTGGCCGTATGCAAAATACTAGACTGGAGGGTCAGGCTAGAGGCCGTGCTGGAAGACAGGGCGATCCAGGAGTGAGTCAGTTTTATATGTCTTTAGAAGATGAGATAGTAAAATTGCTAGGAGAAAATAAAGTAGATAAACTTCTTTCTTCACAAAAGGAATATAGCCAACGCAGATTAAAGAAATGGGTAAATGGTTCTCAGAAAATGTCTGAGGAAAGAGCTGTGGCAGGTCGCGAATCTGCTATGAAATATGATAAAATATTAAAGCGACAGTGTGATATTTTATATGCTGCAAGAAATCGTTTACTTGATCACGGCGATATAAAACAAGAAACTATTGATGAGATTATTGAATGGAACGTCCATAAGTTTCTTAAAGATAATGATGTTATCAAAAAAGAAAATTTAAATAGATATATTTTAGATAATTTTTCATACAAACTTAGCTTCCAATGGAACCCTAATTATGAATGGGAAAAAAAGAAGATGAGGAAGTATATATTAGAGTATGCGAAGCTTACATACAAGCTTAAACAGCAGTCATTTCCATCTGATGAACAGTGGCAAGAGTTTGTTAGAAAATGTATATTGACGGCGTTGGATGAGACTTGGGTAGACGAGGTGGATTACCTTCAGCAGTTGCAGTTTGCAATAGCAGGTAGAACTTCAGCTCAAAGAAATCCAGTGTTTGAATATAGTGAGGAGGCTTACAAAGCTTTTGAGGAAATGAAGGCCACAATGCGTGAGAAGATTATGAGAAATATTTTCTTGGCGCAAGCCGAATTTGGCAAAGAGGGAGAAATGAGGATTATTTTCCCATAGTATAGAAGGGATAAATATATGATTTATAATTTTAATTTAGGAATAGGATGGGCATCGTCTGGAGTGGAATATGCTCAGAGTTATCGAGGAATTGTACTCAGAGAAGCAGATATTCCTGCAAAATTTATATTTACAGATATGTTTCCAAATGATCATATTGAGCATATGACCAAGAATATATATTTTGAAGATAATGAAATTATATGGCTGTATTCATTTTTTACAGATTTTGAGATGACTCCAGTGACATTTACCAAGAAACAATTCGAGGATACTTTACCTAGTGATAATTTCGATTTTTCTAGAAAAGGTGATGTCGGTCTTTATGAATTTAAGGATGACAATATATTTTACAGAGTATATTTTAAGTCTGCTAAAAGTAGCAAGGTTCACAGAGTTGAAATTGTCTCTCAGGGGAAATTGCTTCGCAAAGATTATTATACATATGCCAAGATGTACTCTGAATTCTATGCTCCTGATGGTGATAAAGCGCGTCGTTATATGAGGCGATTTTACAATGTTGATGGTTCAACTGCCTATGAGGAGATAAATCAGGAAGGTCAGGATAGTGCAATTTATCGTTTCCCTGATAGAATTCTCAATTCCAAAATGGAATTGGTGGAATATATGGTTGAAAAATTACACTTTACAAAGGATGATTATGTGATTTTTGATCGTACATCTTTCGTGGGACAAGCTGTTCTTCGAAATGCTGGACCTGCTAAGGTTGGCGTGGTTATTCATGCGGATCATTATAGCAAGGGAAATACTAATGATGATTATATTCTTTGGAATAATTACTATGACAATATTTTTAGATTGTATAAATATGTGGATTTTTACATTGTTTCAACAGATGAGCAAAAAGAAGTTTTGAAGGCTCAATTTAAAAAATATTGTAATGCTAAGCCGAAAATTATAACAATTCCAGTTGGTGCATTAGAAGAGCTAAAGTATCCTGAAACTGAAAGAAAACCATATAGCGTCATGACTGCTTCAAGATTGGCAACTGAAAAGCATTGTGATTATGATATAAAAGCATGTGTGAAGGTTCATGAAGTAATCCCAGAGATTACTCTTGATATATATGGCGAGGGTGCTGCTAAAAAAGATTTAAAGAAATTAATAAAAGAGCTAGGTGCACAAGATTATATTCGCCTTATGGGACAATATGATTTGACAGAGGTGTACAAGGATTATGAATTATATTTATCTGCATCCACCAGTGAGGGCTTTGGCTTGTCATTATTAGAAGCTATCGGTTCAGGGTTACCTATAGTAGGGTTTGATGTACCATATGGAAATCCAACATTTGTTGATAGAGGTAAAAATGGTCATCTATATAAATTTGATGAGAAGACAAGCGAAGCAGAGAAAATTCAGGCCTTGGCAGATATGATGATTAAATATTTTACAAAAGATAATAGGGAAGATTATCACAAACATAGTTATGAAGTGGCTTCAAAATATCTAAAGGGGGAGGTTATGGATAAATGGATAAAATTGTTAAAATGAAAACCAGCGCCTTACTTTTAGATAGATATGACGACAAAGCTAATATGCTCAGAGAATCTGTGAGAGCAGCAGGTTTTATGGGACCCGTATTATCCTTATCTGATGATGCTTTTCTTCCAGATGATGTAATGTCAATATATCATTATTTTATTAGACATGATTTACAGAATTTTCCTGGTGGAAAAGCCAGGTATTTCAATCAGGTTGATATTCCAGAGTTTTGGTATATTAAAGGAGATAATTCTGGTGCTAAGATATATGATATGGATAAAGTCAGGGGAGAAATATTTTATGCTGATTTTAATCCCGCACAACGTCGATTGGTCAAGAGAGTGGATTGGTTTTCGGAAAATGGTGTGAAACAATATTCTGATTATTATGATAAATATGGTGTGTTATATGGTCGTATGATTTGCGACGCTCAGGGAAATGATAATCAAATGTCATGGTTTGATTTAAATGGCAGAGAGATAATTATAGAGAATAAAGTGACTAATGATATCATTTTAAATCGTCAAGGTAAAACATATATTTTCCATAGAAAAACAGATTTTGTAATATATCTATTGAAAATAGTAGAAGAATTTACCAATATTGAGTTTACGGATATTTGGTATAACTCACTATCGCATCCTTTCTTCGTATCAGTAGAATGGCAAGGAGAACGAGAAAATGGTGATGTGCTGTTTTGGCAGGAAGGTCCAAGGCAGTCAATACCAGGTAATATGAGAATTATTTTGGAAGGAAATACAAAAACTTCTCGTATTTTAGTACAAAATAGAGAGAGTTATGAAGGTTTAATACATGCCAAAGCTTCTACTGAATATGTTAAGCCTTTAGGATTTATTTACAATTATCAAAAGAAAAATACAGCAGGTTCGGATGTGTTGATTTGTACAAATTCAGATCAAATAGAACACATAGATGATATAGCTAAAAAATATACAGACAAGCATTTTCATATATGCGCTGTGACAGAAATGTCACAGAAATTACTTGATATTGGTAAATTAGACAATGTATCACTTTACCCATCAGTCAGTATGGCTATGGTACAGGAATTGTTTAATAAATGTGACTATTATCTGGACATCAATTATGGTGGTCAGATTTTAGATGCTGTGAAAACAGCATACCTATATGAACAACTCATTATAGGGATAGAAATCACTGTTCATAATCGACAGTACATTGCGCCAGATCATATTTTCGTTAATTGGAAAGATATGTGTGCGTTTTTAGACCAGGTATTTGTGAAGGGTGATTTAAAAGATGAGCTTTGCGCGCAAAAAAATAAAGCTATGGATGAAAGCGTAAAGACTTATAAAAAAATATTGTTTTATTCATAAAAAGGAGGGAATTGAATTATGAATATCTTATTTGGAAAGAGTATGGATCCTATACTTGTTGTGATTATCTTGGAATGGATTCTAGCAGTTTACGGTGTAGGAATGACTATTTCTGTAAAAGGAAAGGTAGCAAAGATTATTAATTTAGTACTTACAATTTTATGGGTTGTATGTGCAATTCTAAATATGATAGATTACTTATAAAGTACTATTGTTTTAAAGTGTTATTTTTAAAAAGAGGTGTGAGGTTAGAAAATGTATGTATAAGCATAGAACAAAAGTGAAAAAAATCACGACAGCATGCATGCTGATTATATTGCTTTTTTCTCAAATGTGCCTCACGGGGTGTAAAGGTAGTGAAGGTGGGACTGGTTCAAATTCCGGGACGAAGCGAACTACTATTACAGAATTTTTAATGCCGGAGGCGTCTGGGACAGAAGTATATCAGAGCGCTTCTGGCAATATTATTATGGATGCATCCCATGTTGACAATGGATATGTGATGATTAAATACACAGGGGCTGCCGATAAGATACAAGTTCAGGTTACTGATCCAACAGGGGTAAGAACTCCTTATCCATTGGAGATTGGTGATTATGAGGTTGTTAATTTCGTTCAAGGCAATGGTTCATATACTTTGCAGGTGTTAGAACATATATCCGGTAACAATTATTCCATTGGATTGTCAAAGGTGATAGATGTATCTTTAAAAGATGAATTTCAGCCATTTTTATATCCGAATCAATATTCGGACTATAAGGCAGATTCAAGTTGTCTCAGCAAGGGCGTGGAGATTTCAAATGAGTCAAGTGATGATATAGATTATTTGACAAAGGTATATCATTATGTGACGGAGAATATCACATATGATGAGCAATTTGCGGCAAATATTCCAGTGAATTATATTCCAAATCCTGATGCAACAATGAGTTCAGGTAAGGGTATTTGTTTAGATTATGCATCACTTACTGTGGCGATGTTAAGATCGCAAGGAATACCGACAAAATTAGAGATTGGTTATTCTGGAGATGTATACCATGCATGGGTTTCTGTGTGGACAGAAGAAACAGGATGGATTGATAGGGTTATTCAATTTAATGGTGATGATTGGACATTGGTTGATACCACGTTGGGCGCAAATAAAAATAACGATGAGGCCAGTCTTCGACAGTATGTGGGAGATGGGTCAAATTACACGTTACAATTTGTTTATTAGAAGGAAAAACTATGGAGCAAAAAGTTGATATAAAAAATAAAACTTATAAAGCTGATGATTTATATTTGGCTGACTGGTCAGAACAGATGAGCCAGGTTTTAAAGGCAGGTCTTACTATCGAGGATGGAATCGAATTTCTGAGAAATGATAGTGAGGAGGGATCGAAGGAGCATGAAGCTTTAGAGATTATGCTAAATGAGATACAAATCACAGGAAGTTTAAGTGAGGCTATGGAAATGGCTGGTATTTTTCCAGATGAGATGATTAGAATGGTTGATTTAGGGGAAACTACAGGTAATCTAGAAAAGATTTTAGCTACACTTAAGACAAATTATGAACGTCAGCATTCTTTGAAGAAAAGTATTCAAAATGCAGTGATGTATCCGATTTATATATCCCTTGTTATGGTGTCATTAATCAGCATAATTTTGATTTTTGTAATGCCAGTATTTAAGAGAGCATATGCATCTTTAGGTTTAGAGATGACCGGATTGGCAAATACTTTATTTAAACTTGGAAATTGGTTAGGAAGCACGGGCTTACCTATTGTAGTTATATTGCTTGTGGCATTGTTTGTTGTGCTTATATATCAGAGATATAGAAGTGTTAAAGATGGAACAATACCATTTGAACGTTTTCTTAAAAATTATGAATTGTTGGATGCATGCAATTTTGCCAGTGTAATGGCATTGACTTTCGCAGGAGGAATAACAATAGAAGAAGGCTTGAATATGGCCAAGGAGTTAAATACATCTGAGACTTTTGTAAAGAAGATTGATGATTGTAAAAGTCGCTGTGAAAATGGAGAACATTTCTATGAAGCTGTGAAGAATGCCGGAATAATGGATGGAAGATGTGTTCGTAGAATTCAGATGGCGGAGAGAACAGCGGAGATTGATTCTACTATGCAAGATATTGCAGATGATTTACAGATAGAAATTGATGAAAATATTGACAGCAGAATGGGCAAAGTTGAGCCATTATTGATTATAATTTTGACAGCTGTAGCTGCGTTGATTTTGTTGTCTGTTATGTTACCACTATTAGGTATTATGAGCACATTATAGAAGGTGATGATATGAAAAACGGGATGCGTATATCCATGTATGTCATAGGCATAATACTAGTTGTATTATGTTTGAAATCTTTTTTAGACCATAGTGTGGAGAGAGAAAAGAATACATTGTCTGATGCCATTGAGCAGGATATATCTGCATATTATGCAAGAATGGGTTATTATCCTACATCAATAGATGAACTCCAGAAAATTTATGGACTTACATACGATAAAGAAAAATATTATATTGGATATCAAGTTATGGGATCAAACATTCGTCCTTATGTCACCATTGTAGAATTGGAGGAGGATTAGTTTTATGGAACAAAGTTTAAAAAAACGTCTTCAATCTTTTCTTCCAATAATACTTTTTGTTGTGTTCGCTATTTGTTTGATGGGATTGACAGTACTCTCAGCTAGAGTGTATGAGCAAGTGCAAAAAGAGAGAAATGTCAATTTTGCAGAAACAACATGTGCAGATTATATTCGTACCAAGGTAGGAAATTATGATGAACTAGAAAAGGTCGACATAGGAAGTTTTGGTGAAGGAGATGCGATTTATCTATATGAAACTATAGATGGTGAAACCTATGAAACCATATTATATGTTTTTGATGGATATTTGATGGAACAATACCAGCAAGCCTCAAGTGAAGTTTTAGCTGGGGCTGGAAATAAAATAATGGAAGCGGATGATCTTGAAATAGAAAAAGACAGTGAAAATATTTTATCTTGTAAAATATTGATAAAAGATTCCTGGGAAGAAGTAAAGGTTTCAATCCGCAGTGGAATTGTAAATTGATGAGAGGATAATAGGTGTCTGATTTGAGAGAAAGTGAAAAGAAATCAGCAAGCAGACATACATGGCTATTCTTGTTGGAAATTACATTTGCTATTGCTTTGTTTGCTGTTGCTGCTTCGGTTATGTTGGGGGTATTTACCACAGCAGCCAAAAAGCAGGACACGGCAGAATGCATGCATGTATCCAATGTGGAATTGCAAAATGTTGTTGAGATTGTTCGAGGTTCTGATTCCTTTTTAGAGTTGAATTCAAATTTGAATATGAACTATGAATTAGATAAGGATATTTCAGAATCAAACGTGACGGTTGTTGATTTAAAAGATGATTATAAAATTGAATTAAGTTGCCTAGATCATACTGGTCAGTTGTATTATTTTCAAGCAAAACTGCTAAAAGATGATATGGAAATAGACGTTGTAAATATTGATCATTATATGAGAGGAGGGGCTTATGAAAAATGAGAAAAGGCTTATTCATAAACGTGCTTATAATATAGGTCTCCCTTTGGTTTTGGTTGTATATGTGATTTTATGTTTGATTACATTATCTGTTATTTCAGTATTGACAGCGAAGCAGAATTTAAACAATGAATTGGCAAGTCAAAAGGCATATCAAGAACAAAGTATTGCAGAAAACGAGGCTGAAAAATATATTGCAAATGCAAATGAAAAATTAAAGCAAAATCCTTTGGGAGAACCAGATAATCTATCACATGTTATATCTATAAATTCCAAGAGGAATTTGGAAATAGGTTTAACAAAAAAACAAGATGAAAATGGTTATTACTATGAGGTGATAAAATGGGCGACTCACACAATTGAAGATGATAGTGGAGAGATGGTGCTAAAAGGAATGTAAGGAGGATGCATACAGATGAATATAGATGCAAAGAAGGTTTTGGAAGTTGCTGTAAATAGAGGATGCGCTGACATTTTTATTGTAGCTGGTAATGTTGTTACTGCGAGAGTCAATGGTAGAGTTGAGCCACTTCCAATAGCAGAGTTAGTAGAGGGTGGTGAAACTCCTGAAAGAGATTTCTTAATGCCAGAGGATACTCAGAGGTTAATCCAAAGTTTTTATGAAATTGCTGGAAATAGATCGATGGATAAATTTATGGAAGTGGGAGAAGATGATTTTTCATTTTCAATTCCTGGAGTCTCTAGATTTAGAATGAACGCCTATAAGCAGCGTGGTTCTCTGGCTGCAGTTATCCGTGTTATTTCATTCGATATTCCAGATCCTACAGATTTAAATATTCCTCAGCAGATTCTTGATTTAGGTAAGTTGAATAAAGGACTTGTTGTGGTTACAGGTCCTGCAGGAAGTGGTAAGTCTACAACTTTGGCCTGTATTATAGATGAAATTAATAGTTCAAAGTCAGCCAATATTATTACCCTTGAAGATCCTATTGAATATCTACATCGTCATAAAAAGAGCTTAATTAGCCAGAGAGAGATTGATATTGATACTCAAAGTTATGTAAATGGTTTGCGTGCAACTCTTCGTCAAAGTCCAGATGTTATTTTGCTAGGTGAGATGAGAGATTATGAGACTATTAATGTGGCTATGAGTGCTGCAGAAACAGGACATTTACTATTTACAACACTTCATACAATCGGAGCTGCCAGCACAATAAATCGTATTATTGATGTGTTCCCGGCAGATCAGCAGAGACAGGTTTCCGTAATGCTATCTATGGTATTGCAGGCAGTTGTATCTCAGCAGCTTGTACCAACTAAAGATGGCGGAATGATACCGGTATTTGAGATTATGACCAATACACCTGCAGTAAGTAACTTGATCAGAAGTGGTAAAGCATATCAGATTGATTCGGTTATAGCATCTGAAAAAGAGGATATGCTTTCAATGGATTCATGTTTGTTGAATTATTATAAACAAGGATTGATTACAAAAGAAGTAGCACTTCAATATGCAATCAACCCTGATATGTTGGAGAGAAAATTAGTATAGATTATAGAAATGATTTTTAAGTTATACATTGATAAATCACATCACAGGCTTCGGCGAGTTGCTCTATTTGAATGTTAGAGTAGTCTAAAATAAACATATGCTCTCGCACGTGGTGATTGTTCATATAGTAATCTGATAAGGCATTGATATGCAGTCCATTTTCTTCTAAACGCTGCTTCATGGTCTCATCGGATACAGAGGTGTTGATTTTTAATATAAAATGTAGACCTGCATTACTTTCTATTATCTCACAATAATCTTTTATGACACTTTGGCGGAGACAGGATATAACCTGTTTCCGCTTTCTTGCATAGTAAAGTCTCATTCTATTAATGTGTTTTTCAAAATATCCTCTATTTATAAATTCAGCTAATATGTACTGTTCGAAGTTGGATACAGTGCATGATTGAAATGAAAATTTATCATACATTTTATTGGCTAGATGCACAGGCAGAACCATGTAGCTTACACGAATAGTTGGTGTGAGGGACTTGGAAAATGTATTTATATAAATAACTTTTTCACATCCATCTATGCTAAATAGTGTTGGAAGTGGTTTTCCGTTGTATCTAAATTCGCTGTCATAGTCATCTTCTAAGATATATCTACCATCTTCTTCGTTAGCCCATGACAAAAGTTCATATCTCCTGCTCACAGGCGTTATGATTCCAGTTGGAAAATGATGATTAGGACTTATATGTGCAATTTCAGCCTTGGTTTTTTTGAGAGAATCCAAAGTGACGCCCTGTTCATCAAGGGTGATGTACTTGGGATTTACTTCGTATTGCTCATATATTTTTATAAGTTTTTTGTACCCCGGATTTTCAATGGCATATATTTTATTTCTACCCAACAGCTGAACCAAAACGCCATATAGATATTCTGTTCCAGCACCAACTACAATCTGATTGGGATCCACTGCCATGCCGCGAAAGGACTGTAAATGTTTGGCGATGGCAACACGTAATTCCATAAGTCCACCACCAGGAGCAATCTGCATTAGGCCTTCCTTTTTTTCGGAGAGAACCTCTCGTCCAAGTTTTGCCCATATGGAAAATGGGAAATTATCAGTGTTCATTTTATTGTATGCAAAATCATATTTGTATTCCTTGGTTTTAGGAATTTGGATATCATAGGATACGGTTTTGTTTTCTCTAACCACATGAAGATTAGAAACAAAATATCCCTTGCGTTCAACTGTGTATATATATCCTTCTGCAATCAACTGGTCATATGCATTTTGAATCGTTATGGTACTAATTCCATTATTTCTGGCAAAGGTTCTCTTGGAAGGTAATTTTTCCTCAGGTTTTAAAACTCCTGATAATATGTCATCTTTTATACATTTATAGAGGTATTCATAAATTGGTCCATCTATATTTTCAAAATTATATGTAAGCATTTAAACTCCTTTGAACTGACATCTAAATTTATATTATTTTGATTATTTTTATATAACCACAGATATTATATTATGCTATCAGCTGATATACAAGGAGGAAATTATAAATGTTAGAAAAAAAGGAGAATTTGAATATGGTAAATAAACAAGTCGAGTTAAATAGAGGATTAGCCCATATGTTAAAAGGTGGTGTAATTATGGATGTGACAACACCTGAACAGGCTAGAATTGCTCAGGAGGCAGGAGCTTGCGCTGTTATGGCTTTAGAGAGAATACCTGCTGATATTAGAGCTGCAGGTGGCGTGTCTAGAATGAGTGATCCAAAAATGATAAAGGGAATCCAGGAGGCAGTTAGCATTCCGGTTATGGCAAAGTGCAGAATAGGTCATTTTGCAGAAGCCCAGATTTTAGAGGCTATAGAGATAGACTATATTGATGAGTCTGAAGTGCTCTCACCTGCAGATGATGTATATCATATTAATAAAAGAGAGTTCAAGGTACCATTTGTGTGCGGTGCTAGGGATTTGGGTGAAGCCCTTCGAAGAATCAATGAGGGGGCGACAATGATTAGAACCAAGGGTGAACCAGGAACAGGTGATATAGTTCAGGCTGTTCGACATATGAGAAAGATGAACAGTGAAATTGCAAGGCTTGTATCAATGCGAGAGGAGGAGCTCTTTGAGGCGGCAAAAAAATTGCAGGTGCCATATGAGTTGGTTTTATATGTCCATGAAAATGGAAAGCTACCAGTTGTAAATTTTGCTGCTGGTGGTGTGGCAACTCCTGCAGACGCGGCTCTTATGATGCAACTTGGAGCTGAGGGAGTATTTGTTGGTTCTGGAGTATTTAAATCTGGTGATCCTGCCAAGAGAGCTGCTGCTATTGTTCAGGCGGTTACTAATTATAAGGATGCAAAATTGATTGCAGAGTTGTCTGAGGATTTGGGGGAGGCAATGGTTGGAATTAATGAAAGCGAAATACAGCTTATTATGGAAGAGAGAGGTCAGTAAAATGAGGATAGGTATACTTGCAGTCCAAGGCGCATTTGCCTTGCATAAAGAGATATTAGAAGACCTTGGGGCAGAATGCGTAGAACTTCGACAGGCATCAGATATTCATAATCTGGATGGATTGGTGTTGCCAGGTGGCGAGAGCACAGTTCAGGGAAAACTTATTAGAGAATTACAGATGTATGATAAATTAAAAGAATTAATAGATAATGGTATTCCCACATTGGCTACCTGTGCAGGTTTGATACTTTTAGCCAAAGAGATTTCTAATGATGAAAATGTTTATCTCGCTACTTTACCTGTGACAGTTAAGAGAAATGCTTATGGTAGACAGCTGGGAAGTTTTAACAAGGTGGATATGTTTAAGGACATAGGTGATTTTGAAATGACATTTATCAGGGCACCGTATATAGAGCAAGTAGGTAATGCCAAGGTGCTAGCTAAAGTGGATGACAAAGTTGTGGCGGTTCAGTACAAGAACCAGTTAGGCCTTGCTTTTCATCCAGAGATGGGAAATGATAATAGAATTCATAAATATTTTTTACAGATGTGCAGCAGATGATAAAACGGTTAGACATACCTAACCAAAGATGATATTATTGTCCTTGTAGATAGAAAGATATATACAAGGAGGATAGTTATGGATTTAACTTTTGGAGATATTCAAGAAGCCGCATTGATACCACTTGCCATCAAGGCCAGTGAGACGTCTAGAGAGAATCCTAGGATTGTTGATTTGAAGGCAAAAGAGATAATAGATACCTTGGCCGTATTCAAATGGTAGTCCATAGATTTAGACTATATAATATGTTAGTATGATAACTAGTTTTTATTAGAATATATTTTATAGAAAAGAGGATTATATATGAAACTTTCAGTTATCTATGATTCAAAAACAGGAAATACCAAAGAGGCAGCAGAGTGGATTGCCTCAGGAATGAATGAAGTTGATGGAGTCGAAGCTAAAGCTTTTTCTATTGAAAATGTTGACGTGAATTTTGTCAATGAATCAGCTGGAGTTGTAATTGGTTCACCTTCATATGCCGCAACTATGACACCAGATTTGCATGCCTGGTTAATGTCAGCTGATGTTAAATTGGCAGGTAAATTAGGTGGGGCATTTTCAACACAGCAATATACACATGGCGGCGGAGATTTAGTAAACCAGGCTATTCTTACATTTGAGTTAGTAAAGGGAATGCTATGCTATTCAGGTGGTGGCGCTTGGGGAAAACCAAATATTCACGTGGGTCCAGTTGCGGTAAATGCCAACAAGGAAGAACACAATGGCATGGAGCATTATAAGGAGTACTTTACTATTTACGGTAAGAGATTTGCCAGCAAGGCAGCAGAGTTGTTCTAAGGTTGTCTAAAATCCATATAACATATAAAATATTAGTTGATAATATTTTGATAAATGGTGGGGAAAATGAGCTCGACAAGAAATAGAATTGCTGACCTGGCAAAGGGTATAAGTATAATATTGATGGTGATTGATCATGTGGTTATGAAGGGAAGTTTTATTACTTCCTTTCATATGCCTATATTTTTTATAATTGCCGGTTATTTTTTAAGGGATGAAAGTCTAGATGTCTTGGTTTTTAAAAAGGCAAAAGGACTTTTAAAACCTTATTTTTTTATGGGTATTTTTACCATCGCTATAGGTGCAATTAGATTGATTTCCTTTTATGACTACAGTGGATTAGATGCGGCACAATATAGTCTTAGAAGATTTTGTGATTTATTGATATGTAGAGATGTATGGCTCCTTTGGTTTTTAGTAGCACTGTTTTTGGCAGAAGTTATCTATATTGTTATTTATAAGATTTCAAAAGATAAATTTATTCTTAGATGGGTTTTAGTTATTTTATGTAATATATTGGGATTTATTCTTGGAAAAGAATTTTCAGATATGATCTTTAGAATCGATACAGCGTTAGTGTCTGTGGTTTTTGTTGCTTTTGGACATGAATTAAAATTGCGTCAAAGTAGTTTGTTTGATGAGAAGGACGCAAAGGAGAATGGCGTAAAGAAGAATGGGATAAAGGAGAATGGTGCAAAGAAGAACTATATAAAAAATGTGCTCGTCATGATAGCATGTATTGTTGTTTGGCTTATGGGAATAAGTCAGGGAGGAATAGTTTTGGCCTTGAGATTATATCCGGCTTATCCACTTTGTATAATATCTGCCATAGCAGGAAGTGTGGTGGTGATTTTTGCCTGTGGATTTTTAGTTAGATTTTCTATTGTTGAGAAAATATTAGGCCATTGTGGTAGAGAGACATTACCTATATTTGGAATAATGAATATCACAAGACAATATATGCCTTGGATTGATATGGTGAATAAATACGGCTATGTGGCAATGACTATCATTCAATTGTGCCTCACTATAATTGCTGGAATTTGTGTGAAATATTTAAGAAAAATTATGACATTAAAAGTTAATGAAACAAAGTTAAACAAGATAAAGTTGATAACAGAGATATTTGTGATTTTGGCATGGCTTGGTGTACTTCAAATGGGAACAGGATTTTTTGCCTGTTATTTAGTTTCTGCCATAGTTGCAATTATTGCCCATGGAAAGCTTACAAAAGAATATGGAGATAAGCCATATAATAAATTATCTAAGAAAACCAAGGTGTTAAATGCAATTGTAACCTTAGTTTTTGCTCTTTCTATTCCAATGTCTAATTATGGAATTATAGAAAAAGCATCCTCAGTAGAGGGCTTGATTCGCCATATAGTTTTGATGGTGGGTGGCTTTATAATCTTTTGGGAAATATTAACTTACGCCTGCTTAATTTTTGTGGATTTTAAATGGCCAAAAGCCTCAGTCATGGAGGCTGATAAATCCAAAAAATATTTTGCCATAGCAGCAGCATCAATTTTTGTTGTGCATATTTTATATTTGTTTCTCTGCAAATATCCAGGACAGATTCAGTATGATACTGTGGACCAAATCCATCAGATTTTTGCTTCTGATTATAATAATCATGCTCCGGTATGGCATACATTTATCATAAAGGCATTTTTAAATTTGGGAAATATAATTGGTGGGGATATCAATACAGGTATACTTTTATTTGCCATTATGCAAGTGACGGTATTTGCTCTTGTTGTGGCATATGCAATGGTGACTTTATATGAGAGTGGTGTAAATAGAAAAATCTGGATAGTCACACTTGTGGTATTTATAGCATTTCCTTGCCATTTAGCATACGGTTCATATCTGGTGAAAGATATGCTCTTTAGCTATATGATGTTTTTGTATGTGATTGCCTATATTAGAATTATAAAAAATCTTGGAACCTGTGGATTCAATTATCTGTGGCTTATAGTTGGAGCCATAGGCTTTGGCGTTCTCAGAAATAACGGATGGTTGGTTTTGGCAGTGACTACCATGGCATTACTATTTATCAAATCATCTGAAAAGAAGAAAATATTTGTGGTGTCCCTTATAGTATTGGCTCTTACTTATACAATGAAGGGACCTGTTTTGGATAAGATGAATATTCCGGACACTGAATTTTCTGAAGGGCTATCAATACCTATTCAGCAGGTGGCTAGAGTGGTAAAGGATGAGAGGAAGTTGACAGAGAAGGAGACTGAGCAGATTGAGGCTCTTCTTGATTTGGAGATAATCAAGGATAAATATGTAAGGGGATGCTCTGATAATATGAAGGGGCGTATTCAGGCCTATGGTAGAGATGATTATTTTAGAGAAAATAAAGGTGAGTATCTAATGCTATGGATTGATCTTGGCTTGAAATATCCAGACGAATATATCAAGGCCTTTGTGGATGAGACTGTGGGATACTGGGATGCTGGTCATAGAGGTACAACCATGAGTTATAAACCTTATGAAAATGACATAGGTGTAGAGCAACATATTGTTGCACCGAAGCTTAATAAGGCATTGAATGCTTACTTTGACTGGTCAACAGAAATTGGATTTTTAGGGAAAATAACATCTTCTTCTGGAAGATGGTTGTGGGTTTCTATCATCGTATTTATGGTGGCATTTTATAAGAAAAATGACAGCTTTATAGTTATGCTGCCACCAATTCTTTTGATAATAACCCTGCTTATGGCATCGCCTTTAGCCAGTGAGGTGAGATATGCATATGGATTATACTGCATATTACCATTTATGCTTTCAGCGATGCATGATAAGCAAGAATAATATTTTATATTTGAGATAAATAATATTTAGTGTTTATTTTGTTTTAAATAATTTAGGAAGTCAACTTCTGGAATAGGTTTTGAGTAGAAGTATCCCTGCTCGTAATGACATCCTAATTCTGCCAATTTTTTTGCCATTTCTTCTGTTTCTACACCTTCTACCACCAGGTGTAGATTCTTGTTTTCAAATGTTTGAATTACACGAAGTAGTAAATCGTTGCCGTCATTGAAATAAGCCCAGACAATGGATTTATCAATCTTGATTATTGAAAGTGGTAGGCTCAATACATTTACCAGATTAGAAAAACCACTGCCATAGTCATCTAGGGCGAAGGTGACACCTTGATCACATAATTGATTCATATTATCTTTTATAACCTTGATATCTGTGGAGGCTGTCTCTGTTATTTCAAGGTTTATATATTTTGGATCAATATGGTATTCCTTCATAATTGTTTCAAATTCTTCAGCTAATTGTCTTCGCATACATTGTAATGGAGATAGGTTTACATCTATGAATTCTAAACCCAGTTTTTCCATATCTTGTTGACTTACAAATTCGCATACTTTTCTAAATACCTGCTCGCCTAAAGTGAGGACGCTACCGTTGGCTTCTGCGCGCCAGATAAATTCATCTGGATATAATATGCCTAATTCGTCATCATATAATCGTACCAAGGCTTCAGCGGAGCAAATTTTTCCCTTTAACGTAGAATAAATTGGTTGATAGTAAACCAGTAAACTGTTGTTATGCAAAGCTTTTTTTAGAGCTTTTTCTACTTTTACATTGCGAACAGCTTTGTCGTGAATTTCATTGGTTATCTGGCATACACCGCCTTTTCCGATGGCAATAGCTGTGTCAAATGCTAGATGGATGGAATTGTAAAATATTTCCAAAGATTCCATAGGCACATCACTTGTAGAATAAATGAAGATAGGTGATAGATATACATCTTCATTTTCACTTTTAAATGGACCAGAAAATCTAGATAAAATCTCTTTTTTTAATTCTTGTACTCTATCTATATTCCCATCGTAAAATGCTAAAAAATTTCCATTTCGGCAATAGAATATATAATACTCTGGCATTATAGTTCTCAAATATTTTGCAACTTTAGAAAAAATTATATCAAAGGTCTCATCACCGTAAAGAGAACGCAGAGAATAAAAGTTCTCAAAACCAAGTCCTATTACAGGCCGATTGATGTTATAAAGAGCATCTTCTTTTTTTATTTTTTGCAAACCTAAATCCCTATACATACCTGTAGTTCTATCGCGTTCGTAGTCAGGATTTTGGAATACCAAAAAGATTAGCAGTAATCCTGCAGAAGCTGCCAAAGATAAAGTCTGAGTATAAGGTGCAACAAAATATTGATATGTATGACCAAATATAGAAAAAATAATATATAAGATTATGCTATAAAATACTGACTTGCGAACATAAGATCTTCTTATAACAAGTAGAAGTGCAGTAAACAGTAAATAAAATATGGTTTCTAAATATACTAGTATCCGTAGTGAACCAAAATAAAATACGCCATCTGAAGTTATTTCGAATATCATATGATTATAAGGCGTAAATATAGTCATTATCATCAAGATATAACAAGGTATGTGATAGATGAATGCTTTGAGTTTTAAATTTGATTTAATCGGTACATCTACCAAAGTAGCTACATAGGAACTGAACAGGGTAGGTGTGTAAATTAAAACTAGATAATATAAAATGGTTAGTATATTAATTGTGTATAAAGAAAAAATAGAATTTCCAATATTGAGTACTATAGAAGACAAAATGTCCGTCAATGCAATCAAAATAGAAGCATATAAAAGCTTTATAAAATAGCGATTACTTGCCAACGGTAAACATTTTCTATATTTAAAATATATAATTAACATTGTTAAAAAAACAACTGCTGATATGTCGTAGTCGATATTCCAGTCCATAGTACTACCCCACAAATTAAAACAATTATATAAACCCCATAAAATACATTTTTATTTTATCATAGTCCTAAAGTCATTGTCTAAACATTTTATTGAATTGTTGGAAAAATAATAAGATTGGCACAAATTATCTGATATAGTTTCTTGTATTAGTTAATAGATAGATTTATAATGACTATGAGAAGGGGGAAGTTGCCTATGGTTAAAAATTGTGCTACTTGCGGAAGAATATTTGAAGACTATCTTGATTTATATAAGACATGTCCTCAGTGCAGGGATGAGGAAAATGCTTTGCTTAGACAGGTGAAAGATTATCTGTGGGATTATCCTGGAACAACTGAGGGTAAGCTTAGAGAGTTATTTGGCGTGTCTCATCAACAGGTTACCAAGTGGCTTAGGGAAGAACGATTGGAGATTACTCCGGATTCAAGTATTAAGCTCACATGTCTTCGATGTGGCAGCATGATTTTAAAAGGTAAATATTGTCCCGATTGTGCCAAGAGAATTGGTGCTCAGCTCAATGAAATGAAGAGAGAAATGTCTGTGAACAAGAGGGAGAAGACCATCTATTCTATGGTTATTGACAAAGAAATGGCACCAGGAGGAAAGATGCATTTCTTACAAAATGCTTCGAAATATGAAAAACATAGAGGTGAGAAAAAAGGCGAAAAAGAAAAGACAAGTAGCAATAGTTCGTCATAGTAGATATTTGACATGGAAAAATGACAGTGATAATATGATTTAGGTTAAATTAAATAGACAAAGGGAGCTTTGACAGGCTGAGAGGTGCAGATGTGCACGACCTTATAACCTGATTTGGATAATGCCAACGTAGGGAACATTGATAGCAATATCATTAGTCTTATAGTTATTTTTTTTAAAAAAATATATTTGTATGATGAAGTTTTTAGCGAAATCCAACTTGGGTTTCGCTTTTTTTGTCTTATAAATAATCCGGCAACTTGGGGGCACCACCTGATGTCGGTATAGAAAAGAGGACTTATATTATGAAAAAAGTACTTACAATCGCTGGTTCTGATTCCAGCGGAGGCGCCGGCATTCAAGCAGATATCAAGACTATGATTACCAATGGAGTGTATGCTTCATCGGTTATTAGTGCTATAACTGCGCAGAATACGCTGGGCGTCAAATCTATTCAAGAGGTGAGGCCGGATGTATTTCGCGATCAGATTACAGCGGTCTTCGAGGATATCTGTGTAGATGCTACAAAAATAGGGATGATGGCATCTGTGGAGCAGATAAAGATAACGGCGGAGTTATTAAAAAAGTACGAAGCTCGCAATGTGGTTTTAGATCCCGTAATGATTGCAACAAGCGGAGCGAGGCTTCTACCCAGGGAATGTATCAAAGTCCTGTGGCAGGAGCTTTTTGTTTGCGCAGATTTAATAACCCCTAATGTGCCAGAGGCAATTTATTTAGCAGAGGAAATGGGATTTATGGAGGAGTTAAAAAAATATAGTTCAGATTCTTCCGTAGATGAAATAAATGTTGATTATGAAGTTTTGGCAACAAAGCTTCGAGACAAAATCGGCGTAGATGTACTTTTAAAAGGTGGACATAGGGACAGTGATATGGCCACAGATATCTTGGCCACAGTCGAGGGCTGTACCATATTTTATGGCGAGACTATAGACAATCCCAACACCCATGGTACTGGTTGTACATTGTCTTCAGCGATTGCATCAAATTTGGCTAAGGGATATGACATGCAGACCAGTGTTAAGCGCTCAAAGGAATACATAGAAGGCGCTTTAAAGAGTGGTTTGGATATAGGTAAGGGGAACGGACCTTTAAATCATGGATTTGATTTGGATGGAAAATATATAAATTAAGTTAAATCAAAGTAGAAATCATTAAATAAAAAAGTATTGATAAAAGGAGAAATAAAAATGGCAGAGAGAAATTACAAGACACAGATGGAGGCAGCAAGAAAGGGAATTATCACACCGGAGATGAAAGTTTGTGCTGCTGAGGAAAATATAACAGAGGAGGAACTTCGTGAGCAGATTGCCAAGGG
>JAILFK010000048.1 GCA_024697595.1 Lachnospiraceae bacterium
AACGGGAAAGATTTCTGGCCCAGCAGAACTTGGACTATAGGAGGATTAAATGAAAGCAGAAGGTAAAGTTTTTAAATTTGGAGATAATGTAGATACAGATGTAATTATTCCTGCTAGATACTTAAATGACCCAGACCCAAAAGCATTGGCAAGTCATTGTATGGAAGATATAGATAAGGAATTTGCAAGCAAGGTTAAAGAGGGAGATATTATAGTTGCTGACAAGAACTTTGGATGTGGCTCATCAAGAGAGCACGCACCTATCTCAATCAAGGCTTGTGGAGTAAGTTGTGTTATTGCGGATACATTTGCAAGAATTTTCTACCGCAACTCAATCAACATTGGACTTCCTATCATTGAATGTCCGGAAGCAGCCGCAGGAATATCTGACGGCGACGAAGTAGAAGTTGATTTTGACACAGGTATTATTATAAATAAAACTACAGGTGCTGAGTTTAAAGGTCAGCCATTTCCTGAGTTTATGCAAAACATCATTACTAAGGGCGGATTAGTAAATTACATAAATGATAAATAAGTGAGGAAACATGAAAGAGATATTATACAAAAGTACAAGAAGTGAAGATGGAGTTCTAAAGGCATCAGAAGCTATCCTAAAAGGTTTAGCTGATGATGGTGGTTTGTTTGTGCCAATTGAACTACCAAGCCTAGATAAGAGTATGAAGGAACTTGCTGGAATGAAGTACCAGGAAGTTGCTTATGAAGTTATGAAACTGTTCTTCACAGACTTTACAGAAGAAGAATTAAAAAAGTGTATTGATAGAGCTTACGATGAGAAGTTTGACACTGAAGAGATTGCACCTTTGGCGCAAGTGAAAGATCCATATCATTTGGAACTTTTCCATGGACCTACAATTGCGTTTAAAGATATGGCATTACAGATTTTGCCACATCTTCTTACAACATCAGCCAAGAAAAATGGTGTTGAAAATGACATCGTAATTTTGACTGCTACATCTGGTGATACTGGAAAAGCGGCTCTTGCTGGTTTTGCTAATGTTGATGGAACAAAGATTATTGTTTTTTATCCTGATGGCGGAGTTAGTCCTATCCAGGAAAAACAGATGATTACACAGAAGGGTGATAACACACACGTAGTTGCTATCAAAGGTAACTTTGATGAGGCACAGACGGGTGTAAAAAATATATTTAACAATAAAGAGTTGGCTGAAGAGATGGATTCAAAAGGATTCCAGTTCTCATCTGCAAACTCAATAAATATTGGTCGTCTAATCCCTCAGGTTGCATACTATGTTTATTCATATGCAAAGCTTTTAGCTGAAGGTAAGATTGAAGACGGAGAGAAGATTAATGTAGTTGTCCCAACAGGAAACTTTGGAAATATCTTGGCAGCTTTCTATGCAAAGAACATTGGAACTCCAATCGACAAGTTGGTATGTGCATCAAATGAAAATAAAGTTCTTTACGATTTCTTTGGTACTGGCGAGTATGACAAAAACCGTGAGTTTATTTTGACATCATCTCCATCTATGGATATTTTGATTTCAAGTAACCTTGAGAGACTTATCTACCACGTAGCTGAAAATGATGCTACAAAGAATAAAGCATTTATGGATGACTTAGCAACAACTGGTAAATATGAGATTACTGATGAGATGAGAGCAAAGCTTACTGACTTCGTCGGAGACTTTGCAAACGAAGAGGAGACAGCAGAGACAATCAAAAAGATTTTTGAAGATACAGGATACATTATGGATACACATACATCAGTTGCTAGATGTGTGTATGACAAGTATGTTGAAAAAACTGGTGACAATAAAATAACAGTTATCGCATCAACTGCTAGTCCATTTAAATTTACAAGAGCGGTAATGAATGCGATTGATTCTAAGTATGAGGCCATGGAAGATTTCGAGTTGGTTGATGAATTATCAAGAATTGGAAATATCGAGATTCCAAACGCTATTGAAGAAATCAGAAACGCAGACATTAGACATAACACAAAGTGCGAGACAGAAGAGATGGAAAATATTGTGAAGGATTTTTTGGGTATTTAGTATGAATAATTTTTATGGAATGCTTGCAAGAATGAAATATATTAATCGTTGGGGACTTATGAGAACTGTTGATAGTGAGAATATTGCTGAACACAGTTTGGAAGTTGCTATTATAGCGCACGCTTTGGCGGTTATTGGAAATACATACTTCGGCAAAGACTTAGATCCAGAGAGAATTGCAGTGATTGGAATTATGCATGACACAGCTGAGATTATTACTGGGGATATGCCTACGCCTATCAAGTACTTTGCGCCGGAAATCAGAGACTCATATAAAAAGGTGGAAGACATTGCGGTTAATAAATTAATCAAAGAACTTCCTGATGAGATGCAACCTGAGTACGAGAAGGTTATGGGTGTGGAAGATGATCCGGATTATAAATATGTTAAGGCTGCGGATAAGTTGTCTGCCTATATCAAGTGTTTAGAAGAAGAGGATATGGGTAACAACGATTTTAAAGAAGCAAAGGATTCTATAAAGCAGATTATTGATGATATGGAGATGGAAGAAGTTGAATACTTTATGGAACATTTCATTGAATCATACAATCAGACATTGGATGAAATAAATTAGTATTAAAAGAGATTAGCGTATTCGTTAATCTCTTAAATATAAGAGCGACAAAATGGGAAAAACAGTTTATATTGCGGAAAAGCCTAGTGTGGCAAATGAGTTTGCTAAGGCATTAAAACTGAAGACTTCGAAGCGCGACGGATATATGGAAGGCGACGATTCAATTGTCACCTGGTGCGTTGGACACTTGGTGACTATGAGTTATCCAGAAGTTTACGATGAAAAGTATAAGAAGTGGAGTCTCAGGAATCTTCCATTTATTCCTAAAGACTGGAAGTATGAAGTAATCAGTAGCGTAAAGAAGCAATTTAAGATAGTGAAAGGTATCCTCACACGTGATGATGTGGATACCATTTATGTGTGTACTGACTCTGGACGTGAGGGTGAGTATATTTATAGACTCGTGGCTCAGGCCGCAGGTGTTAAAGGGAAAAAAGAAAAACGCGTTTGGATTGATTCACAGACTGAAGAAGAAATCCTAAGAGGAATTAAAGAAGCGAAAGATTTAAGTGAATACAATAATTTATCTGACTCGGCATATCTTAGAGCGAAAGAAGATTATTTGATGGGAATAAACTTCTCAAGACTTCTCACTTTAAAGTATGGTCAGTCGGTTAACAATTATCTTAAAGGTGGAAAATGGAAATCAATTAATGTCGGTCGTGTTATGACATGTGTTCTTGGAATGATTTGTACAAGAGAACGTGAGATAAGAGACTTTGTGAAGACACCTTTTTATAGAGTTATAGCAAGTGTTGATATTGGAGATAGAAGTGTTGATACAGAGTGGAAGGCGAAGAAAGGCTCCAAGTTTTTCGAGTCGCCACTTTTGTATAAAGAGAATGGTTTTAAAGAAAAGACTTCGGCGGCGGCGTTGATTAATGGCATTGAAGAAAATCAACCTCTCAAGATGACAGTGAAGAGCATTAACATTAAAGACGAGAAAAAGCAACCACCTCTTCTTTACAATTTGGCAGAACTTCAAAATGATTGTTCAAAGATGTTTAAGATTAGTCCGTCGGAAACTTTGAATGTCGTTCAACAATTGTATGAGAGCAAACTTGTTACTTATCCTAGAACTGATGCTAGAGTTATATCAGCGGCAGTTGCAAAACAGATTAATAGAAATATAAAAGGACTGCTTGGTTACACACCTTGTGCAGGTTTTGCGAAAAGCATTTTAGATAACAAAATGTACGAAGGTTTAGCTAGCACAAAGTATGTAAATGATAAAAAGATTACAGATCACTACGCGATTATACCTACGGGCCAAGGATTAGGTGGACTTGGAAAGCAGAGTGAGATTAATAGAAAAGTTTACATGGTTATTGTTAGAAGATTTTTAAGTATTTTCTATCCACCAGCAATTTATAAAAAAGCTGCATTGGTTGGTGAGATGCCATCGACCTTCGAAGGAGAAAACTTTAAAGAACAATTTAATGCAAACTTTAAGATTTTGGTGCAGAAGGGATATATGGAGATTTCGGGTGTGCCAAAATCCAAAAAGAACGAAAATGAAAATGATGAACCTTTAGATGAAGAGTTCTTTAAAATATTGTATAATGTTTCTAAGGGCGACGAACTAGATGTGGGAGGTTTTGACATAAGAGAAGGAGAAACCACACCACCAAAAAGATATACTTCAGGCTCGTTGATTCTTGCAATGGAAAATGCAGGGCAGTTGATTGAAGATGAAGACTTGAGAGCTCAGATAAAAGGTTCAGGAATAGGCACAAGTGCTACAAGAGCAGAGATTATCAAGAAACTTACAAATATCAAGTACTTGCAATTGAACAAAAAAACTCAAGTGATTAGACCTACACAGTTAGGAGAGATGATCTTTGGCGTGGTCCACGGATCGATAAAGTCGCTACTTAATCCAGAGTTAACTGCTAGTTGGGAAATGGGACTTGATGCAGTTGCACAAGGAAACTTGACGGCTGATGAGTATATGAAAAAGTTGGATGAGTTTATACGTGTTAGATTTAACAATGTTGTAAACTTAAATAATACAGGACAGATGATTGGTTACTATAATTATGTGGCTCAATTCTATAAATAAAGGAGAACATTATGTGTGGAATAGTTGGATACATTGGTGAGAGAGATTGCTCAGAAGTGTTGCTTAATGCTTTGTCGAAGTTGGAGTATCGTGGATACGATTCGGCTGGTATTGCAGTATTTGAGAACGACGAAATCCATGTGGAAAAAGCTAAGGGTGAGCTTAAGAATCTAAAAGAGATTGTAGATCAGAATAAGCCAGACGGTCATGTTGGAATTGGACATACTCGTTGGGCTACTCATGGTGAGCCTTCGGACATTAATTCGCACCCTCATGGAAACAAGAGAGTGTCAATCGTTCACAATGGTATTATTGAAAACTATAAAGATATCAAAAAGTTCCTAATTGAAAAAGGATATTCATTTGACAGCGAGACTGATACAGAGACTGTTGCAAAGTTGTTGGATTACTATTATGAAGGAGATCCGATCGATGCAATAATTAAGACTTTAAAAGACGTTCGTGGTGCATATGCATTGGGTATCATTTTTAAAGACTTTCCGGATAGAATCTTTGCTGCTAGAAAAGATAGCCCACTTATTATAGGCGTAGGCGATGAAGAGAACTTCATAGCATCTGACGTTCCAGCTATTTTACAGTACACAAATAAATACTACCTATTAGAACAAGGTGAGATTGCAACTATTAAGGATGATAGAGTTGAGTTTTGCGATATGCACAAAGAACCTATCACAAAAGAAGTTCAAGAGTCTGACCTTGATATGGATGCAGCTGAAAAAGGTGGATATGAGCACTTTATGCTTAAAGAAATCCACGAACAGCCAGATGCACTAAAGACAACAATCGCTCCTAGAATCGTCGATGGAATGCCTGACATTTCAGAGTGTGGTTTGACTGTTGAAGATTTGAAAGGTTATAGAAAACTATTTATTGTTGCCTGTGGAACTGCTATGCATGCAGGTATGGTTGGTAAATATGTTATTGAGAAGTTAGCAAGAGTGGAAGTTACAGTTGATATTGCTTCCGAGTTTAGATATAGAGATCCTATTATTGCACCTGAAGATTTAGTTATCGTAATTTCACAATCAGGTGAGACGGCTGATACAAAAGCAGCACTTAAGCTTGCACAAGAAAAGGGTGCAAAAGTATTGGGAGTAGTTAATGTTAAGGGATCATCAATTGCTAGAGATTCAGACATGGTTATTTATACACATGCTGGTCCTGAAATTTCAGTTGCTAGTACAAAAGCATTTTCGGTGCAGATGTCAGTTATGTATCTACTAGCATTTGAACTTGCATACGCAAAAGGTGAGATTACAGAGGAAGAATGTAGAAGACTTACTGCAGAGCTTCAAAAAGTGCCAGATATAGTTGAGAAGACTATGGAGTGTGAGCACGACTGTCAGAGAGTGGCTTCTAAACTTATCAAAGCTCAGAGTTTGATGTATATAGGTAGAGGTTTGGACTATGCTCTAAGTATGGAAGGTTCTTTGAAGTTGAAAGAGATTTCATATATTCATTCAGAGAGCTATGCGGCAGGAGAGTTGAAACACGGAACTATTTCATTGATTGAGGACGGAGTTCCTGTCATCAGTGTTGCAACTCAAAGTGCGCTTTTAGAAAAAACTGTAAGTAATATTGAAGAAGTTAAGTCGCGTGGAGCTTTTACAATTACTGTTGCCAAAGAAGGTGACGAGTTCGACGAAGGCATTAACGATGAGATTATCGAAGTGCCAGCACTAGAAGATGTTCTAATGCCTATGGTTACTGTTATTCCTTTGCAGTTGATTGCTTACTACACAACTGTTCTTAAGGGATTCAATGTAGATAAGCCTAGAAACTTGGCTAAGTCAGTTACAGTAGAATAGTATTATTTATGGCGGGATTTTGTCTCGCCATTTAATATAGGAGTAAATATGAGTAATATTGAAATAAAAGATTTATATGATTTAAATGAAACTATCGCAAAGGATTTGTTTGAAGGAAAAACATATCCTTGGGAAGTGTTGCCTGAGATTGGTGATTTTGTTTTAAAACTTGGTGAGACTTTATCAGATGAGTTTAATCATCCAGAAGAAAACATTTGGATTCACAAATCAGTGAAGGTAGCTAAAACGGCAACATTAAATGGACCTTTGATTATAGATGCTGATACAGAAGTCAGACCTGGAGCATTTATAAGAGGTAATGTTTTGGTTGGCAAAAACTGTGTGGTTGGGAATTCTACAGAACTTAAAAATGTAGTTTTATTCAACACAGTTCAAGTTCCACATTACAACTATGTTGGAGATAGTATTCTTGGAACTCACTCGCATATGGGTGCCGGATCTATCACATCAAATGTTAAATCAAACAAGACATTAGTTGTTGTTAAAAACGACGGCGAAGAAATCGAAACAGGCTTAAAGAAATTTGGCGCAATGATTGGTGATTATGTAGAAGTAGGATGTAACTCAGTGCTAAACCCTGGAACTGTCATTGGAAGAAATACAGATATTTATCCATTGTCACCAGTTCGTGGAGTAGTGCCTGAGAAAAGTATATATAAAAGCGCGGATAATATAGTTGATAAAAAATAATTATCATCAAACTTTTGTGTTATGTTTGATGATAGCAACAAAGGAGGAAGTTTTAAAATGAAAAAAGTGTTGAAAAGTTTAAGTATTTTGGTTTTGGCTCTTGCCGTGTGCGTAACAATGTTTAACGCGCCAACAAAAGCCGCTACTAAAAAAACAGAAGTAACCTACAGTGGGTTTAAATTTGAATTGTATGATGATGAACCATACGGAACTTATGATTCAATTATTTTAGTTGGCTATAATGGAAGTGAAACAAACGTAACTTTACCTACTCATATTATATATGAAGGAAAGAAGTATCCAGTAACAGGTATTGGCGAGAAAGCTTTCAATGGGAATTCTAAAATTAAAAAAGTAATAATTCCCGATGGATATGAATATATTGCAACTGAAGCATTTGAATCTTGTAGTAATCTGACTGAGATGAATATCAGTGGAACAGTTCAGTATGTAGGACTAAAAGTATTTGCCAATGACTCTAATCTAAAAACATATCGTATCGGAGGCAAAAACGACGACAAAGACATTTATGCAAATTCATATTTGGGATGTAATTCAGCACAAGATCCATTCCCTAATGTTTCTGTATACTGTATTAAGGGAAGTGCGGCTGACAAGTATGTAGGCGATGTAAATGCGGGCACACCAAAGTATGAATTAACAGTTTTCTATGAAGCAAATCCGGCGCCTGCAACAAAGGTAACAAGAGTTCTTCCTGAACCTGCGAATCCATATGAAAAAGGAGCTTCATTTGATAGAGCAGATAAAGCTATAACAAATTTTGCAAGTGAGGGAGATCCTGCTGGTTCTGAATTTGGACTTCTTCAGTTGAAACAGAAGAAAGTAACAAAGAAATCAATTAAGGTTTCTTGGAAGAAAATTGCTGGAGCAGTAAAATACGCATACTATGCTGCAAACTGTGGAAAGAAGAATAAATATAAAAGACAAGGGATCACAACTGGCACATCGTTCAACTGCAAGAAGATTTCTGGTAAGAAATTAAAGAAGGGTAAATACTACAAGTTCATTGTTATCGCTATCGACAAAGACAACAAAGTAGTATCTACATCCAAGACAGTTCACGTAGCTACAAAGGGTGGCAAGGTGACAAATGATACAAAAGTAAAAGTAAAGAAGACAAAAGCTTCTGTTAAGGTTGGAAAGACATATAAGATTAAGGCAAAAGAAGTAAAACCTAAGAAAGGCAAAGTTAAGAGACATCGCGCTGTTAAGTATGAATCACTTAATACAACTGTAGCAACAGTTAGTGGAAAAGGTTCAGTTAAAGGTGTTAAGAAAGGTACAACAACTGTATATGCTTATGCTCAAAACGGTGTTGCAGCAAAAGTTAAAATAACAGTAAAATAAGTTAAACTTAATAAAATAAGGACTTGCGATATGAGGTCGCAAGTCCTTTAAATTTGCCTATTTTTATGCTATAATACGCAAGGTTGTTTTGGTATAAGAGATACCGAAAAATATGCCTATATAGCCCATAAATGCTATATAAAAGGAGGAAAAAATGGCTAATATTGATTTAACAAAGTATGGAATTACTGGAGTAACAAAAATTATCCATAATCCATCATATGAGCAGTTATTTGAAGATGAAATGGACCCTACATTAGAGGGTTATGATAAAGGACAGCTAACTGAATTGGATGCTGTAAATGTAATGACTGGTATTTACACCGGTCGTTCACCTAAAGATAAATTCATTGTAATGGATGAAAACTCTAAGGGAACTGTTTGGTGGGATTCAGAAGAATACCCAAATGATAACCACCCAGCGTCAGAAGAGACTTGGGAAGCATGTAAGAAGATTGCATTAGATGAACTATCAGGCAAAAAACTATATGTAGTTGATGCCTTCTGCGGAGCCAACGAAGATACAAGAATGGCAGTTAGATTTATTATGGAAGTTGCATGGCAAGCACACTTCGTTACAAATATGTTTATCAAGCCTTCAGCTGAAGAGTTAGAGAACTTCGAGCCAGACTTTATGGTTTACACAGCTTCAAAGGCTAAAGTAGATAATTATGAAGAACTAGCTCTTCATTCAGAGACAGCAGTTCTATTTAACGTAACAAGCCGTGAGCAGGTTATTCTAAACACTTGGTATGGTGGAGAGATGAAGAAGGGTATGTTCTCTATGATGAACTACTACCTCCCACTTAAGGGTATTGCTTCAATGCACTGCTCAGCTAACTGTGACATGGACGGAAATCACACAGCAATCTTCTTCGGATTGTCTGGAACAGGAAAGACAACTCTTTCTACAGATCCAAAGCGTCGTCTTATCGGTGATGATGAGCACGGTTGGGATGACAACGGCGTATTCAACTTCGAAGGTGGATGCTATGCTAAGGTTATCGGACTTGACAAAGAGTCTGAGCCAGATATCTACAACGCAATCAAGAGAGATGCTCTTCTTGAAAATGTAACTGTTGATGCAAACGGAAAGATTGACTTCGATGACAAGAGCGTAACAGAGAACACTCGTGTATCTTACCCAATCAATCACATCAACAACATTGCAGCAGAAGTTAACAATGTATCTTCTGGCCCTGCAGCAGACAATGTAATCTTCCTTTCAGCTGATGCATTTGGAGTATTACCTCCAGTATCAATTCTTACACCAGAGCAGACTAAGTACTACTTCCTTTCAGGATTTACTGCTAAGCTTGCTGGTACAGAGAGAGGAATCACAGAGCCAACACCTACATTCTCAGCATGTTTCGGTCAGGCATTCTTAGAGCTTCATCCAACAAAGTATGCAGAGGAGCTCGTTAAGAAGATGGAGAAATCTGGAGCAAAGGCTTACCTTGTTAACACAGGATGGAATGGAACAGGAAAGAGAATCACAATCAAGGATACAAGAGGAATCATCGACGCTATCCTTTCAGGTGATATCAAGAATGCTCCTACAAAGACAATTCCTATGTTCAACTTCGAAGTTCCTACAGAGCTTCCAGGTGTAGATCCTACAATTCTTGATCCAAGAGATACTTACGCTGACGCTTCTGAGTGGGAGACAAAGGCTAAGGACCTTGCAGAGAGATTTAACAAGAACTTCGTTAAGTACACATCAAATGATGCTGGTAAAGCTCTTGTTTCAGCTGGTCCACAGTTATAATTTGTCAAAACATTTGACTAGTTTATATCTTTAAATAATAATAACAAAAACGCCTTTTGCGATATGTGATATATCATATCGCAAAGGCGTTTTTTATTTTATTAAATTCACCCACACACATCTAGCATAATAACCTCATGCTCTTTTATAATTTCGCGTACTTGTTTTTCCATTTCCTTTGCTGTCAATATTCCCTGACTCCACTGACAAGAAAAATCTGATAGAGCTAGAGCATCTAAATCTAGAGACAGCGCCAATGGCAATGTTTCGTCCGCAAGCACCTCTAATATATCCATGTTACTTAAATCATTTAAAAATGTAGATTTAGTTGTTTTATCTATAATATCCGAACCCCTTTGATATATCTTCCACTGACCAAACTCATAACATTTGACATAGCACACCTTACTATGAAGGGGCATAACCTCCTCCACAAGTCCAGCTTCCATACCTATCATATATATTCTTTTTAAATGCCCTATATTCTCTGCTGCCTCTAACACCCAGCCGCCACAGGAAGTAATTCCACCAAAGGCTGGCGGCTTCATATCCGGATGATTATCATATAACACCAAAGCAAAATCCTCTTCTATCATCTCTAAATACAAAAGCGACAGGTAGTGATAATTTCCATTGTCGATATAGTGAATACCCTCAGGGCCGTAATTCATTAAATCCTTCGATATTTTCCCTCTGGCCTCATCATCAAGATAACAATTTATCCCATTCATTCCGTAATAATTTAGATACACATCAGGATTCTTGGGAATATAGGGAAAATCCAAGCACTCATTGGACATATTTATCAATGTTGTCTCTTCACTTCTAATCATTTTCTGCTCCATTTATTGGCAATCAAATTTAACAGATACTTTTACAAATATTGCTCTAATTTAATTTCCATATATCTTTATTGTACTCAGCTATAGTTCTATCAGAAGAGAAGAAACCAGCTTTAGAAATATTTACAACAGCCATCTGATTCCATCTCTTTCTATCCTCGTAGTCAGCATAGATTTTTTCTTTCACATCAATATACTCTCTCAAATCAAGCAAGGTCATAAACCAATCCTTGCTGATTATCTCGTGATGTAATCGCTCCAGATTTTCTCTTTGGCCAATAGACATTACCTGATCACTTATAATGAAATCCACCAACCTATGAATCAGTTCATCCTCCTCATAAATTTTATAAGAATTATAGCTTCCATCCTTGTATAACTTAATTACTTCATCGGACTTCTTACCGAAGATATATATATTATCGTCGCCTACCAAGTCCTTGATCTCCACGTTGGCTCCATCTTCTGTACCTAATGTTATAGCACCATTTAACATAAATTTCATATTAGATGTTCCCGAAGCTTCCTTAGAAGCCAAGGAAATCTGCTCAGAAATCTCTGCGGCCGGTATTATCTTCGAAGCGTACTCCACATTGTAGTTTTCAGCCATTACAACCCTAAAATATGGTGACACTTCAGGGTCATTTGCAACAATCTCTTGCATACATAATATAAAATGAATAATATCTTTCGCAATTATATATGCCGGAGCTGCCTTGGCACCGAAAATCATGGTTATAGACGTCTTCGGTTTATTGCCATTTTTGATTTCCAAATATTTATATACTGCATAGAGGATATTCATCTGCTGACGTTTATACTCATGAAGCCTCTTTACCTGCACATCAAATATTGAATCCGGATCAATCTCAATCCCCTGACGATTTTTCATAAACGCAGTCAATTCCACCTTTTGATAGTGCTTAATCTCTTCTAAACGGCGCAATGTATCATCATCATTTTCAAACTTTTTAAAGTTTTCTAACTTCATTGCATCATGCTTGTAGCCGTCACCAATTTTTTCACTCAAGAGATTCGAAAGTTCCGGGTTACAATGTAATAACCATCTTCTAAAGGTAATTCCATTGGTCTTATTGTTAAATTTCTCAGGATATAATTTATAGAAATTATTTAACTCAGTGTTCTTTAAAATCTCTGTATGCAAAGCAGCCACACCATTTATGGAAAATCCATAATGTATATCCATATGGGCCATGTGCACCCTGCCGCCTTCATCGATAATGTATGTGCTAGCATCATCTACACTTTGCTTAATTCTATTATCTAGTTCCTTGATGATAGGGATGAGATGAGGCACTACCTCCTCAAGATAATCCATAGGCCACTTCTCCAAAGCCTCTGCCAAAATAGTATGATTGGTATAAGCACAAGTCTGCCTAACTATCTCTATGGCCTCATCCATATCAATTCCTTCTAATTGAAGCAATCTAATCAACTCAGGAATAACCATAGATGGATGGGTATCATTTATCTGAATAACCATATGATCATATAACTTATGCAAATCATAACCCTTGGCTTTGCAGTCGGATAAAATGTACTGGGCACCGCTACTTACCATAAAATACTGCTGATAAATGCGAAGTAACTGTCCCTCTCTATCACTGTCATCAGGATATAAAAATAAAGTCAGATTTTTCGCAATATCATTTTTATCAAAATCAATGCTACCTTCGCCAACAATATTTTCATCCACAGAATCCACATCAAACAAATGAAGCTTATTTATAGATCCCGTCTTATAACCAGGAACAGCCACATCATAAAGTACTGACTTCACACTACATTTTCCAAAGGTAACATCAAAACTTTCACCTCGTTTTACTAACCAGTTCTCCTTATCTATCCAAGGATTTTTCACTTCCTTTTGGAGCTTGTCTGCAAATTCTTGCTTAAACAAGCCCAGATGATAATTCAATCCTATTCCATCTCCAGGCAACTCTAATGTGGCAATGGAATCCAAAAAACATGCCGCAAGTCGTCCCAATCCACCATTTCCCAGGGAAGGTTCACTCTCGCACTCCTCCACCGCAAGCATTGATTTGCCATGACTCTTTAAAACATCATTTACCTCATCATATAAGCCAAGGTTTATCAGATTGTTGGACAACAACTTACCTATCAAAAATTCTGCGGAGATATAGTATACCTTTTTATCCCCTGACACCTCCGGCATATCCTCCATCAAAGCCCTTGTATAGATCAAAAGTGCCGCTGTCACATCCTCATTTGTAGCATCATCCAAATTGGTGTTATAAAGTTCTTTTAACACCTCATTAATCTTGCTTTCCAAATCCTTTTCGTCTTTAGTTTTTCCCTTTAATCTCGCAAATAAATCCTTTAACATCACTCGCTCCTCTTATTCTTCACTGTAGCCTCGCCAATTTTAATAGCAAGCTCATCTAAATCTACATCCCCACTCATTCTCCAGGTCCAATTTCCTCTAGGAACCCCTGGAATATTAATTCTGGCTTCACTGCCTAGCTCTAGATAGTCCTGCATCTGTGCCACAAACAGTTTTGATTTTGTAGCCATTCCGCCATCTATAGCCTTCCAATTAAAATTATCCCAGAAATGTATATGAAAATATCTTTTCATCTTGCGCACATCTGCTGGCTTCGCCTCCGACTTCCACCCCTTTAATGTGGTATTGTCATGAGTCCCTGTATAACAAATAGAATTCTCTATAAAATCATCTGGAGATGCGCCGCTTTTATCTCTGGCATCAAAGGAAAACTGCAACACATTCATTCCCGGAAAATGTGATTCCTTCAAAAATTTTCTCACATCATCAGTGAGGTATCCTAAATCCTCAGCAATAAATTCGGTGTCTGGACACGCCTCCCGTAAAGCATTTATAAGCTTCATGCCAGGGCCCTTTATCCATGTTCCATTCTTGGCTGTCTTTTCCCCATATGGCACAGCCCAATAGCTCTCCAATCCTCGGAAATGGTCTATCCTAATAACATCATAAAGTGTCAACGCCCCCTTGATGCGTTCAACCCACCAGCTAAAACCATCTGCTTCCATCATATCCCATCTATAAAGTGGATTACCCCACAGCTGTCCATCTGCAGTGAAATCATCTGGTGGAACTCCTGCCACCTGTATAGGAACATTTTTCTCATCCAGCTGAAACCACTTTGCACCAGCCCACACGTCAGCAGAATCCATAGCTGTATAAATGGGAATATCACCAATTATCTGTATATTTTTCTCATCAGCATATCTCTTTAATTCTTTCCACTGTTTAAAAAATATAAACTGGATATACTTACATATCTCAATATCTTCCTGTAATTCTTCCCTGGCTTTTATCAAAGCCTCTGTATCTCTAAATCTGATATCCTCTGGCCACTGAGTCCAAGGCTTCATATTATTGGCCTGCTTTAAGGCTATATATAAAGCATAATCATCAAGCCAATATGCCTTATCCGTTTTAAAATGTATAAACTCTTGTTGCTCCTTTGCTATGCCTCTAACAGCAGCAATCTTTAACACCTTTTGTCGGTTGAGGCTCACTGTATCATAATCTATCTTTTTAGAATCACTTCCCCAATCTAAACTATGGAATTCTTCAGGCTCTAACAGCCCTTCCTGACACAATATATCTAGATCAATCAACTGATCATTTCCAGCATAAATGGATAAATTAGAATAGGGCGAATTGCCATCAGTGAGAGGTCCCACCGGCAATATCTGCCAATATTTCTGCTTTGCATTTCTCAAAAAATCAATAAAATCATATGCAGCCCGCCCCATAGTTCCAATACCATAATTCGATGGCAAAGAGGCAATTGGCATCAATATTCCGCTACTCCTTTTCATACTCTATTCCCTTTCAAGACTCATAAAAATATATAACCTATTTTCTATTATATAATATTATATTATTTCCCACACTAAAAAAAGCTGATTGGCTCATCACCAATCAGCTAAAAATCAAATTATTAAATTACATCCTTGCAAGTGTTGTAGCACCACCGTCGCAAAGAATATCTACTCCTGCCAAATATCCATTTCTCTCATCAGCAGCTGTTGCAATTGCATATCCCAACTCTTCAGGTTTACCCATACGCTTCTCAGCTGTCTTAGAAATCATATCTCCTGCCGCAGAAGCCTCAAGATTTCCCATATCTGTAGCGATAAGTCCTGGGCTTAAAGACAATACTCTAATTCCATTCTTACCATATTCCTTAGCACACTTCTTAGCATACCAAAGTACAAAGTTCTTTGAAAGTGCATATGCAAACCCAGCCTTGTTATAATCTGACTTTGCCAAATTACTCTTCTTAATCATCTTCTTTAAGAACATTTCCTCATCTGTCTCAGCAAGTGCATACTGCTTCTCGTTAATTAAAAACTTAGGCAATACATAAGCAGAGTTAGAAGATACATCAAGGATTACACCGCCCTTTTTCATTCTCTTAGAAAACTCTTCGTTAATATAAACTGTTCCCAAAGCATTGACTCTAAGGAGCTGCTCCTGCTTAGCCATTGCCGGTGATAAACCAGCTGCATTGATGACATTTGTAATATCTCCAAGTCCCGCACAGAACTCAGCCAACTCAATTACACTGTTTCTATCAGAAGTGTCACATGTATGGGCATAAGCCTTGTGACCGCTCTCCTCTATTTCCTTTACCGCATTCTCAAGTTTTGAAAGTGTACGGCCTGACACTACAATAACCTTTTCCTTTGGCATATATTTTGCTGCGGCAAGTCCCATTCCACTTCCGCCACCAGTAATTACACAAATTTCACTCATTTTAAAATTCCTCCGTTATTATATTTGTTAAAAAAATACCAATTCCTTGTAAACCCTTCGTAAACTATAATATCAAACATATATTTTTTACAAAATATACATATTTTGCCAATCTTTGATCCATACAAAAACTATATATATCACTGCAATTCATAGTAAAAAAGATACTGCTGAATAATACCCGCGAAGCCCTCGTATCTGTCAAAGTCAAATCCATCGCTATAATATTTCTCAAGCAACTGCTTTACATGGGTATCTATCGGAAATGCCTCCACATGATGCAGTCCAAAGAGACATATACAGTTGGCCACCTTGGCACCAATTCCCTTTCGCTCCATCAAAGCATCTAGCGCATCCCCATAACTTAATTTTTTCAAATCATTTATCCACTGTGGATTATCCTTGGCAAACTCAAAAATTTCTGCTAAATAAGGTCCTCTATAACCAAAACCCATAGTCTTATCCAAAAAGATATCGCTAGGTACCTCCCCAGGTTTAGGAAACGTATATACCCCCGAGCCAATCTCCTTGCCACATCTTTTGCAAAGCATATCCACACTGTTTCTAATTCGCTTTATATTGTTATTTTGAGAAATCATAAATGTCACTATCATTTCCCATAAGTCCTGCTGTAAAATTCTCACACCGCTGCCGTACTCATAGGACTCTATTAGATGTTCATCCCCTGAACCTAATATAACTTCTTCAATAGCCACATAGTCTGTGGAAAGATCAAAATATTTATACCAAATATCCTCCCACTCATCCTCTGTGCAACTAAACCTAAATACATCTGAACCATATGTTTGAGCCACTTCTATATATGTGTCAAAAGCTGGTATTCTATAAGTACAACCTGACTCATCCTCATCTAACAGCTCCCAGCGGAAACACTGTCCGCTGTCTGCAATTTGTCTCAAATCAAAATGTTTAATCTTTTTTTCTATCATTTTTTATCTTTCTACTTCACCAGACCATCCATATATTTATCAAACACTGCAAAAGTCTTGGTATACTTATTATCAATCATAGATATCTTGTCATTAAACTCTAAAATCTTGTTTGGATTCTCGTTGTATCTCTCCCACTTTGGAAGATTTGAAGCATTAGGATTTCCTGTTTTAGCAAAGTTGGTCCAGTAAGCCACCATTGTATCTGACACTTGCTTATCAACCTCATCATAATTTCCAGAATCCATATCCAAATTACCATAGGCATATGCCATCTCTCCTGAATGCCATGGGCCAATTCCACCATTTTCCTTATTGAAATAATATAGATACACATCCTTGTCCTGGGCAGCCAAATAATCTGACCATGTGTGATGGCTGTAATCAAACCATGCCACACCGTATAGCTCATAAATATTGGCCTTGGCAATATCATCATCTGTCGCTGGATACATCTTGGCCAACTCCTCATTGTAATCCCCTGCTATCTCCTTTAAATCCTCCACATAAGTATCAGCCTTGGAGTGATTAGAGAACATCATAAACACATAAGCTTCATCTGCGTTATAACCATTTAACAAAGCCTGCTCATTGTTTTCACCTTTTTCATATGTTAAATAAGGTTGCTCTGTGATTGCATATCCATCCACTGTCATAGAGCCGTTGCTGGTCTTGGTTTTTAGAAGTTCCTCTGCAGAGAGATTTCGCATCTCCTCCATATTTTCACATCCCATCTCCTCCATGACTTCATTTCCGGTCTCGATGGCTTCATCATATGTCCTAAAGGTATGATAAGGTACCTTTGGTGTGATTCCGCTGCTCTCTGCAATAACATTTTTAAACATTCCCTTGGCGAGTGGTGATACACAAAGTGCATTTACGGAAGACGCACCTGCCGACTCTCCTGCAATGGTAATATTATCAGTATCTCCACCGAATTGTGCCACATTTTCATTTACCCATCTAAGGGCTTCTATCTGATCAAGTAGTCCATAATTTCCTGTGGTATGATTTTTGGATTCAGCTGCCAATTCATCTGTAGCTAAATATCCAAAGACTCCCAATCTATAGCCCACTGTGATAAATATCACACCATTTTTGGCAAATGTCTCCCCATTATACGCCTCATAATATGGCTGTCCTGTGGTGAGAGATCCACCGTGATAATAAACCACAACAGGAAGATCATCTCCTGGTTTTACATCTGCAGGAGCCCATACATTTAAGTAGAGTGAATCTTCACTGGCAGCCTCCTTATAATTATCCTCAAAAGTAAATTTATAATCGTGATATCCTATTATTTTAGAGCCTACCTCATATATTGGTGAATTCGGACTCTGCATAGACATTGGTGCAAATGTATCACAAGCCTTCACTCCATCCCACGCCTCTGCAGGTTGAGGTTCTCTCCAACGCAAATCTCCCACTGGTGGCTTGGCATAAGGAATTCCAGCATATACCTCCACAGATTCATCCGCGTTGTATACGCCTGTCAAATCCCCTTGCTCAACAGATACCACATCTGTAACCTTTGGGTTTGCATTTTCCACAGCCTTGATCTGAATTGTAGGTGGCTCAAAAAGTTTTGCATTTCCAATTAAAAGCACAAACAAACATATCCAGCTGACAAATTTAATAAGCCCCTTTTTATCCGCCAACATCTGCTTATGCAAATTATAATAGCCTGCAAATAGAAGTATAGCCCCCATCCATCCTCCGATGGTAATCTTGTACACTTCAATGTATGCGAAATAAGCAATCGCCACCAATGCAAAACCCACTGTAAACAACACATTCTTTTTCTTCATCTTTTATCCCCTCTCTTTTTAATTATTAACTCCACTTGCAATAAATCTCTCCTTTTATTTATTGCCTCCACTTGCAATAAATCTCTCCTTTTATTTATTGCCTTCTCTTGCAATAAGCCTTTCCTTTTCTCTGTGACTTAACTGCTTCAATATAACTTCCCTGCTCTGCGCTTCACTCTTGGTCTCAAACTCCTCATAATACACCAGTTTCACAGGTCTCTTGTACTTGGTATACTTAGCACCATTTCCACTATTGTGAGCCCTCAATCTATTTTCTAAATCGGGAGTATATCCCACATATATACTATTATCACTACAGCGCACCATATAAGTATAATACTTCTTTTTCTCAGCCTTGTCTGTAGCATCAAGTCTAGCCAAGATTGCACTTCCGTTACTCTTCAACCACTGCCGTCTCTTTTTATAATCAGGAAGAACATTTTCCACCTGAGCCCAAAATCTCTCTGAATGATTCATTTCAATTAAATGACAAAGCTCATGAACAACCACATAATCTATAACCTCATCAGGGGTCAACATAAGCATACAGTTGAAATTTAAATTCTTCTTTGAAGAACAACTTCCCCATCTCCCCCTTTGAAACCTATAGGAAACCTTGTTATAACTCACTCCTAATCTAATGGCATACCTCTCTAATTTCTCAGGGATAATCTCCATGGCCTTGGACTTCAGTTCCTTTTTCAATGCCTCATCTACCGGTTCAGTTCCGTCCAAATCATCCATTTTCTTCACAGCTTTGGCCTGATGCTTTAAAATCCAATCTCTCTTTTCCTCAACAAATTTATCTATGTATTTTTTCGAGACAACCTTCGGCGCCCTCACTATGACTTTGCCATCGGATTTCACCTCAATGGCAAGAGTTTTTCTCTTGCTTTTAATTACATCGTAATCAATCTCTGACATCTAACTCTCTTTTCGATTCAAAATCTTCTTTATCCCGCTATGACCGCTCTGTAAAATGTAAATTGCCACCAGGGTAACCACAAAAACAACCGCCGCCTTTGGAAATGGATTTAAACTATCAATCGCCTCTACACGACTAAATATTTTCATTGTAAATTGATGTAGTAAATATATTTCAAAGGCCTTGTCCCCCACGGCTTTAAGTCCCCTTCTAATGAGGGAATTCTCACCATTTTCACCTGCATTTTCTATAAAATATTTTGCCAATCCGCACAGTCCAATGGTTGTGATAAATACTGATACTTTGGCCATGGATGTAGGCATATCCATTCTACCAAACCCCCGCCAATAATCGCTCTCTAAATACTGAAATATAAGACCTAGAGTTGTTATCACAAATGATATTAAGGCAAAATCTTTTTTATTGTTTTCTATAAAATAATTATCCCTATCCTCCACATATCTAAGTCTCATTCCTAGAGCAAAATAAGATATCCATACCAGACAGTTATTGATATTATATGGAAAAATCAAAAACAATCCCTCATGAATCTGCGCTTCCTCTATCAATATAACCACCGGAGTTATCAAATACAAAATGGGATAAAATCTCGACTTCACCACCTTGGCAATAAGAGGTGTGAGCAAAATCAACTGCACAAAAACAAAGATATAGTAATATGTCGAATTACATCTTCCCGTCAATAATCTAAGCAACAAATCATCCCAAGAGGAGGTGAGTAGACAATAACCCAATGAACAAATCACATAGGGAATAAGCACCTTCACAAGTCTTCTTTTGTAAAATGTTGATACATCCGAAATCTCTGTTTTGGTGAGATATCCTGAAATAAATATAAATATTCCCACACAGGAAGCTAAAAATGGAAAGATGACATAGTCATAAGACCAATATGCACTTGTATGAATCAAAATCACCAGCAAAGTGGCTACTGCTTTTACTATTTGAATATTATTTCTTTTGTAATCTTGCCAATACATTTTTACCCTCTTTATATATCACTCTATATGCACCTAATACCCCTGTTAAAATATATATAGGCGAATACATATACAAATATCTGGCACCAATTTCAAATATTAATAGATAAGCCCCGTACATCAGACATATCATAACCCCTGATACGTCTGTGGTTTTATCTGAAATCTTCTTACCTCTAACTACCAGATATATCATCTCAATTTTAGCAAATATAAGAACCCAGCCCCAAACTATATCTCTGATTCGTTTCATCGGAAGATTCCCATCTCCCTCAGTCCAGATTCCCCAAGCATAAGTACCGTCCTTATATGCACCATAAATCTTTTTGCTTCCAAATTCAACATACCCCTCTAGTCCCATATCATCCAAACGATTTTCAATCTCTTGTATATTGGCCTCTTCCTTGGCTTTCTTGGAAGCAAAACTGTTGGTATACTCATCATCCCGGGCATTATATCTACCATATTTCTCAGTATTTAATCCCATCATAGCATAGTGAGTCCATGGCTTTTCATAGGCCTCATTTTTCTTAAAGCCCACGCCGTATTGCATTGCATGAATTAAGATTGTATAAACCACAAATGATATCACCAAGGTCAACACCCACTGAATTATCAGAGATTTCTTTTTTGATTCCGACCTATAGCTAAACAATTCTATAAGCACTATGGCCACCATGGTAAATATATTGGTTGGTTTAATACACAGCCCCACCACAGTGATTAGCAAGGGAAAAATCATTCTTCTAAGTCCAGTTTTGCCCAGCTTTTTATTTTTAATATATAGATAAAGCGCACCTAATGGAATGCACACAGAAAACACATCTGTATATGGCACTGCGCACCATGGGTTAAATGTCACCATAAATACAGATATTGCAAAGCCTATATATGTTATCACTTTATTGTTTAAAGTCTCATGGATAATCAATGATAAAAGAGCAGTTGCAACCGCTGCCAAAAGCATTCCAACCACTGACAAAAGCATTTTTCCAGATATTCCAAATAAACCTCCTATTTTCAAGAAGACCATATCTATATATAACATTCCTAGATTATTGGGATTATTTAGAAAATATATTATCTCATAATAATTCAGCCCTCCATCTAACTGATTTTGCGCTGAATCCAATACTACCTTGGCATCTCCAGAATAGTTGACGCCATATTTAAAAAATACTAAAAGCTGTAACCCAAAGGCTACAGCTGTCAGTATATATATGATTTTTCTAGTTTCAAAATTAATACTTGTCTTTTTCATCTCATCTTTGCACATTACATTTTGAGTAGGGTATTTGATGACTTCAATCAAAATGGAATGAAAGGGATACATCCAAATTGATCATGTATGAAGTATATATTGACCGGAGGAATAATTCGGCCAAGTTATTTCGTAATGTTTCCTGAAATGATTATATCACGACATCATACTACATTTCCACTAGAGGAAATCCTAAATTAAGCAATCTTTCCTTCCTTCTTGAGCCATACAACCTCATCATGGATTGTCTCTTCATAAGATCTTGTTGTATATCCCAAATCCTTCTCTGCCTTGCTTGAATCAAAGCAATTGTTACGAGCCAAATTGTATACTGAGAACTTAGTCATAACTGGCTTTGTCCCCTTTCTCTTGGCACGCTTCTCCATTATGCCTGCCATGATACTGGCCATACCAATAGGTAGGTAGAATCCAGGTGCCTTCACCCCTGCTTCATCTGCTACCATCTTAGCAAAGTCCTTGAATTTCACTTCCTTGTTACCAAGGATGTAACACTCGCCACATTTACCCTTGTCAGCGGCAGCAATGGTACCGGCAGCCAAATCGCGAACATCACACAGATTAAATCCACCATCAATTCCAGCTGGCATCTCTCCATTAATAATCTGAATAAGAGAACCTGTTGTCTCTCCAATGGCGAAATCCTCAGGTCCCATGATTCCACTTGGGTGCACAATACAAGCATTTAAGCCTCTATCATGAACCGCATCCAATACAGCCTGCGAAGCCATAGCCTTGGACTGGCTATAGCATCCCAACACATCATCAACTTCAAAGTTATCAACTTCTCTGATAACCTCACCCTTTGGCATCTCTGGAATTGCTCCTGTTGAGCTACAATATACCAGTTTCTTGCACTCTGGATGTGATAAGCACAGATCGATAATATTTTCTGTACCACCTACATTTACATCAATAACCTTCTGATTATAATCAGGATTCACTGTTACAATACTTGCAATATGAAGCACTATTGTCTCCACGCCATCCTCTACTGTAAAGAATCTTTCCAATGATTCCTTGTCTGTTAAATCTCCAACACAAACCTCTGCCTCTGTTGGTACAAACTTCATTGCTGGATCATTTGGTAAAACAAATGCTCTAACGTCATCTCCTCTTTCGATTAATTGTCTACAAACTGTACCACCTAAAAAACCTGCTGCTCCTGTTACTAAATACTTTGTCTTTGCCATATCTAATTCCTCCTAAATCTTATCTATAATTATTTTTCTTTTTGTGACTTGTTTTTTTGTCTATAAACAAGATACAATTAAAAAGTAAATTTTAAGTAAACGTAAAAAATATTTTTAAAAAAATTTATTTTTTAAGAAAGGCGTGTCTAATATGGAACATACACATAATAGAAATAACAATAAAAGCCATATGCATCCCGCTGTTTTAAAGGTTGCAAAAAAAGTCAAAGAAAATGCTCCAGCAGATAGCTCAAGATTCCAAAACTACATGTCTATAGTAGCTATTGTCCCAGCTTTATTATCAATAACCGCTTACGAGTTCGTAGATTTTATGTTATATCATCTTCTTGATCGTACTGGTACCTACAATCCGCTTGACGGTCTTGGTATCTTAACTCCTATGGCATTGATGATGGAATTATTCACTTATTTTTTGACCAAGAAAATTATAAAAAAAGTAAATCAGTTAACCTCTGCTATGCATACTGTAGCCAAAGGTAACTATAATATCAGACTAGATACCAAGCGAATGGTACCTCTTGCAGAGATGAGCGAAAGTTTTAATCAGATGGCTGAAGATCTCTCAAGTGTAGAAACTCTTCGAACCGATTTCATAAATGATTTCTCTCATGAGTTCAAGACACCTATTGTATCCATAAATGGTTTTGCCAAATTATTACTAGAAGAAGATTTATCTGAGGAAGACAAAAAAGAATATCTTACAATAATCGCTGATGAATCTGAGCGCTTAGCAAATCTGGCTCAGCAGACTATGCTTATGTCCAAACTTGATACACAGATAAAGATTAACGAAGCTTCTATTAAAACCTTCTCTTTAGATGAACAGATTCGAAGATGCATTATCCTGTTACAAAATAGTTGGAGCAGCAAAAATATAGATATGCAAATTGATTTAGATACTGTCAGATATATTTCTGACCCAACTCTAATAGAACATATATGGATTAATTTAATGAACAATGCCATTAAATTCACTCCAGAAAATGGTACAATACATGTAAGCCTACGTGAAGTACGTGAAGGAGCTAATAATTACATTGAATTCAAAATCACAGACTCAGGATGTGGAATGACGCAGAATGAGGCCAATCACATCTTTAATAAGTATTATCAAGCAGACACCTCGCACTCCGGCAAGGGCTTAGGCTTAGGACTTGCAATATGTAGGCGTGTCATTACTCTCTGCAGCGGAGAAATCTCAGTGGATAGCACTGTAGATGTAGGAACTACATTTACCGTAACACTTCCTGTAACTGTGTAAAATGTATTGTGAAAGGAGAATACCATGGCAACAATCTTGGTAGTTGAAGACGAAAAAAATATTCAGTTGCTTACAAAAGCACATCTTAAAAATGATTATAATGTAATAACTGCTGACAACGGTCAGGAGGCAATAGATATATTCTACTCAGAACATGTAGACTTAATTGTCGCAGATATTATGATGCCTAAGATGGACGGCTATGAAATGGTTAAAGTATTACGCGAATATCAAAACGATGTCCCTGTAATATTTCTTACAGCCAAGGCAAGTTTTGACGATAAAAGAGAAGGCTTCGCCTCAGGAATTGATGATTATATGACCAAGCCCGTCAATTATGATGAACTTCTCTGGCGTATAGAGGCTCTGCTCCGCAGATCCAACATCAATTCAAGTCAACAGATTAAAATCGGGGAATTGGTATGTGATGCCAATGCATACACCGTAACAAAATCAGATGGTAATGTCATAGATTTACCAAAGAAAGAATTTGAATTATTATATAAATTGCTGTCTTATCCAAACCAGATATTCACCAAGGATCAGCTTCTGTCTGATATATGGGGAATCGATACTGATTCGGATGACAGCACAATCAAAACTCATATCAATAGATTGAGAAATAAATTGGGAGATATCCCTGAATTTGAAATTGTCACAGTAAGAGGACTGGGATACAAGGCTCAGGTTAATTAAATCTGAGTCTCAACAAATATATCATAAATTGCTCTAACTGCATTATCAAAATCGTTATTGCTTACACCGATAATGATATTAAGCTCTGAAGAACCCTGGTCAATCATCTTTACGTTGATATTTGCATGTGCAAGAGCTGAGAAAATTCTACCAGCTGTACCACGAGTAGCCTTCATTCCACGTCCCACAACGGCGATAAGTCCCAAGTCTGCCTCAAGATCAATCACATCCGGATTACAGTTTCTTCTAATAGAACTGATAACCTGCTGTTCTTTGCCCTCGAATTCTTCCTGGTGGACAAAGACTGTCATTGTATCAATTCCAGAAGGCATATGCTCGATTGAGATACCATTATCCTCAAAAGCGGCCAAAGCCTTTCTACAGAATCCAACCTCAGCGTTCATCATATCCTTATCGATACTTACTGCAACGAATCCCTTCTTACCAGCAATACCTGTGATTGTGTACTCAGCCTTTTGAACTGTATTTGCCACAATCATAGTTCCATCATCCTCTGGGGCATTAGTATTTTTGATATTAATTGGAATACCTGCATGTCTAACTGGGAAGATTGCATCCTCATGAAGTACTGACGCACCCATGTATGATAACTCTCTAAGTTCTCTATAAGTAATAACCTTGATAGGTTTTGCACCTTTAATAATACGTGGATCAGCCACTAAGCATCCTGATACATCTGTCCAGTTCTCGTAAACTGAAGCATGAACCGCCTTGGATACGATAGAACCTGTGATATCAGAACCACCTCTTGAAAATGTCTTAATAGAACCATCTGGCATTGATCCATAGAATCCTGGAATAACAGCGGCATCTAAAGAGCCCAACTTCTTGGACATAACCTTATCTGTTTTCTCTGCATCAAAGTTACCTTCCTCATCAAAAAAGATTACTGTAGCTGCATCAACAAACTCATAACCTAAATAGTTGGCCATGATAATACCATTTAAATACTCACCACGGCTGGCTGCATAATCGACACCTGCCTTGGCCTTGAAATTCTTCTCAACTGTCTTGAATTCCTCATCAAGAGATAAGTTTAAATTCAATCCATTGATAATTGAATTATATCTATCCTTGATTTTTTTCATTACATCCTTGAAATCCTCGTCAGCCTCAGCCTTGGCATAACATTTATATAACATGTCCGTAACTTTGGTATCCTTTGAATTTCTCTTTCCCGGTGCACTAGGCACAACAAACTTACGTGTCTCATCAGCACGAATTATATCTCCAACCTTGGCAAACTGTGCAGCACTGGCAAGAGAACTTCCACCAAACTTTACTACCTTTAACATGTTAATTACTCCTTCTTTTATACAATCTAAATTTATAACTTTATTTAATTTCTAGCCCTAAAGCTTGCAAAATATATATCAAACGTCGATATTATACTACAATTTTTTCTTTAGCACAATAAAATCCACCTTATTTATGTTGATATGTTTTCCTAGTTAAACACCCCGGAAATAAGGAAATTTATCAAATTTGTTGACATATCCTTATAATTCCCTAGGAAAATTCCCCGGAAACGAGAAAAACTTTCAATTTTGTTGACATATCCTTATAATTTCCTAGAAAAACACCCCGGAAACGACAAATACTTTCAAATTTGTTGGCATATCCTTATAATTCCCTAGAAAAACTCCCCGGAAATGAGGAAATTTATCAAATTTGTTGTATAAGGGGGGCATTATGAGAAAGTAAAAAAGTAATATAATAACACAAAGGGTAGCAGGAAATTCCTTTGAGGGGTCACCTCACACTACTACCCTGTTTTAATATACTTTTTAATCTTGCAACAATCCCATCAAATCCTTTTTGGTAGCTTGCACGCTCCCTTGTATCATCTCAGATTTGCCGCCGCCCTTGGCGTTACATTTTTCACGTAAAAGGGCTGCTATCTCAGTACAATTGATTGTCTTACTTCCAATTATAAAATTATATCCCTTATCATTTTCAGCAAACACGCCACAGATTCCATCATGTTTTTTTACCATGGCATTTACACACTCTCGCATAGCCTTGTTGTCCACTTCCCCTGTGAAAATTATCGCATTAGCTTCACTTTCAGGTATGTCACCTGCCTGTTTCATAAGGTCATCGTACATATATTTCCCAAGAGACTGCTTTAAGTCATATACATTTTGTTGAATTCTCAACACATTTCCCAAAAGTTCCTCCGCTGGTGAATTGAGTTCATTTACCAAATCAGAAACAACTTTATCCGCCTGTCTAAAGGCTTCTAGTCCGCGCTTACCACATAGTATGCTAACTCTCACTCCACCCTTATAATTTTGGATGCTCATGACTTTTAAAAGCCCTATCTCTCCTGTGCGCTTTACATGCGGGGCACAGCAGGCGCAAACATCCACTCCAGGTATTGTAACGATTCTCACATCACCTTCGATTTCAATCTTACTTCTATAATCAAGACTCTCTTTTTCCTCGTCAGTCTTTAAATAAGATATCTCCACCTCTTTGTTTTCATATATAACTTCATTGGCTCTCGTCTCAATATCTCTAATCTGCTCAGGTGTTATCACCCCATTAAAATCCATAGTAACCACCGAATCACTCAAATGAAATCCCACATTATCATAGCCAAAAGTCCCATGAACTAACCCAGAGAAAATATGCTCCCCTGTGTGCTGTTGCATATTGCTAAATCGATGATTCCAATCAACAAAACCATTTACATTATTTCCAGGAGATAGCAGTCTTTCAATCTTGGCATCACGATTCTTCTTCTCCTCTTCGCTCAATTCGCCAGCTGCATTTTCATCCTCAAAAATAGGACAGATTGTATGATATATCTCATCCTTTCTAATCTGCACATCAACAACTTCAAACTGTTGGCACTTTCGAATACTCAGCTGAGTCTTACCCTCCTGCACTTCCATTATTCCCACGTCAGGAGTCTGCCCACCTTGTTCCGGAAAGAATTGCGTCTGGTCTAGCACTATTTCATATTTATCATCATCAACTTTAACTGATTCAAGTATAATCGCATCAAAGTCAGTGTTATACGGCTCTATGTCATACAATGCTTTGGTCATATCATTCTCCTTCTTTCATTTTCACTCACATAACTTATTACACAATCTATCACATAATCTATTATAAGTCATTTATGCAAACAGATTTACCAAAACCATAACTCTCCACAAAAATATTTTCACTAAATCTGTATGTTTATGTGTTAATATTATTTAGAGTTAATAATAGTTTTATTTAAAGCTAATCATAGTTTAATTTAAAGCTAATCATAGCTTATTTTAAAAATAATTTCAGAAACAGGAAAATTTTATGACAACAGATATGTATTTTAAAAATGAAAATGGTGATATAGCATATAGCGATTTTGAAAATGATGACAGAGAAAAAGCCATCATTGTGGGACTACAGCTTCCTTACACCAAGGAATTTGCCCACTCCCTAGAGGAGTTAGAAAGTCTATGTGAAGCCTGCGATATACTACCAGTATTTACCTTGACTCAAGCTTTAGATGCGCCTCATCAGGCTTTATATATTGGAACTGGTAAGGTAGATGAAGTCAAAGAAGCTGCTGCCAATTTAGATGCAGACTTAATTGTCTTTGACGATTCCCTCTCACCTTCTCAAGCCAGAAATCTAAATACAGAAATAGGCTTGCCTATCATGGATAGAACAGCTCTGATTTTGGAAATATTTGCCAGCCGTGCTCAGACCAGAGAAGCAAAGCTTCAAGTAGAACTTGCCAAACTACAGTATCTCTTGCCGAGACTTACCGGTATGGGAACTGCCATGAGCCGTCAGGGTGGCGGTAGTGGAAGTCGCTCCAACAAGGGTGCCGGAGAGAAAAAGTTAGAACTGGACAAGCGATATATCTCACACAGAATTACAGAATGCAAAAAGGAATTAAAATCCGTAAAGCAAAACAGGCAGACTCAGAGAAAAAGTCGCGTGGCATCAGCCATCCCTCAGGTTGCACTAGTGGGATATACCAATGCTGGAAAATCCACTGTGATGAATCAGATGCTGTCCGTATACGGAAATGATGAGATAAATGACAACGAGCACAAGAAAGTTCTTCAACAGGATATGCTCTTCGCCACATTAGAGACAACCATCAGAAAGATTACTCCGGAAAACAAACCGGATTTCTATCTATCTGACACTGTAGGTTTCATTGACAAATTACCACATAACCTAGTGGATGCCTTTCGTTCCACTTTAGAAGAGGCATTGTCAGCAGATTTACTCATTCAGGTTGTTGATGTGTCAGATCCATTTTACAGACAACACATGGAAGTTACCGCCACCACCCTAAAAGAACTGGGTGCCGGTGATATTCCGATGATTATCGCCTACAACAAAGCCGACAATGTAGAAACATTTGCCAGTGATTTACCTATTGTCACAACCAACCATATACATATGGCTGCATCCAAGGGTATTGGTATTCCAGAACTGATGGATATGATCCTAGACGAACTATTTGGAAAAAGCATCATCTCTGAGTATCTCATTCCATACAGCCAGGGAAGTCTACTGAGTCAGCTATTAGATTTGGGAAATGCTCTTGAACAAGATTATAGAGCTGAAGGAACATATATCAAGCTCGAATATATGTCAGCCAACAGCGATATGCGTATTCTAAATGCTGCAGCCAAATATGAAATCCATCAGTAAATACTCATGATGACGTAAATATTATTTTAGGGATGTATGCGGGTGAAGACCTGCCCCTGTTCTTAAAATAAATCAAGCGTAACTACTTGTTAGTACAAAGTTTGAGAATTTAAAATCAATAGTGACCGAAGCACTGTTTGACGCACAATAGGACCCTAGAACTTGCTTGCAAGTATCTTGGGTCCTATGTGCTAGTTTGCGAGGTTACATTGATTTAATTCGACAAACTGAAGTAGTAACTTAGTAGTTACGCTTATTTTAAAACAGGGGCAGGGCTCTCACCCGCACCAACCACAAATTCAAATTACGCTGGCATCTTGGCATTTTCGTCCTCGATGTATACCTGGTGCCAGATTAGGAATACATAGATGGCCCAAATCTTTCTGCTGTTATCAGCCTTGCCATCTCTGTGATCCTCCATAAGTTTTACAACCTCATCTTGATTGAAATATTCCTTAGCCACATCAGATGTGAGAGTATCAAGTACCTTGTTGTAATACTTATCCTCCTTGAGCCATACACGAATAGGCACTGGGAATCCTAGCTTCTTCTTGCTGGCACTAAATTCAGGAATATGTCTCTTGGCTGCCTCTCTAAAGGCCATCTTAGTAGTGGTATCTGTCACCTTGTACTCTATAGGTAAGTACTTAGCGTACTCAAATACAACCTTATCTAGATATGGCACCCTCGCCTCAAGGGAATGAGCCATACTCATCTTATCAGCCTTTAAAAGGATATCTCCCTGTAGCCAGAAGTTCATATCAATATACTGCATCTTGGCAATATCGCTTAAACCTTCACATTTCTTATAATAAGGAGCAACAATCTCCGCAGGTGTCACATGTGTGAGATCTGACTTAAGGATTGACTCACGCTCCTTTACAGAGAACAGATTTGCATTGCCTATAAATCTCTCCTCCACCAACTTAGCTCCGCGGATAAGGAAGTTTCTACCCTTGACCCTTGGCATCTTCTCTGCCACCTTGGCCACTCCCTTTCTAAGTCCCTTTGGAAGCTTCTGATATTTTGCCAATGAAAATGGTTCATGGTAAATATTATATCCGCCAAAGAACTCGTCTGCTCCCTCTCCAGAAAGCACAACCTTGATATCCTTCGCAGCCAACTCATCCACAAAATACAAAGCTATACATGAAGGATCAGCCAATGGCTCATCCATAAAATACATAATCTTTGGAATGGAATCAAAATACTCATCAGCAGAAATAGTCTTACTGATATTTTTCTTATTTCCTAGAGCTTCACACAAATCCTCCGCATAGCGAATCTCATTGTACTTACTCTCCTTATCCAAAAATCCCACAGTGTAGGTTTTCTCTCCTGGAAATTCTGAAACCAAATAACTAGAATCCACACCACTTGAAAGTGAAGCACCTACTTCTACATCAGCAAGCATATGGGCATTTGTAGACTCATGAATCAAAGCCTCAATCTCATCTACTGTCTTCTCCAAACCTTCCGGCTTCTTCTCCGGCTGCATAAGTGGATCATAGTACTGTACCACATCCATCTTGCCGCCCTCAAACCATAGATAATGGCCTGCAGGCACCTTGTATATCCCCTTGAAAAATGTCTCTGGCAAAACAGAGTACTGGAATGACATATACTGCTCTAAAGCCGCATCATTTACCTCTCTTTTTACTCCAGGAAATTCTATAATACTTTTAATCTCTGAACCGAAAACAAATACATCATCCACATTTGAATAATAAAATGGTTTAATACCAAAGAAATCTCTTGCAGCAAATATGATATCTTTTTTCATATCATAAATCATAAACGCAAACATTCCACGTACCTTTTGAAGCAGCTCTGTTCCCCACTCCTCATATCCGTGAACGAGACTTTCTGTATCCGCATTATTGGCAAATACATGTCCCTTGGCTTCCAACTCTTTTCTAAGTTCTGGATAGTTATAAATCTCGCCGTTAAATACAATGGCAACATCACCTGTCTCATTGTACATAGGCTGCATTCCGTGATCTAAATCATTGATACTCAATCTTCTAAATCCAAGAGCAACTGAATCATTAAGGTACTTACCCTCCTGATCAGGTCCTCTATGAATAATTCTATCCATCATAGCATTTAGAGTTTTTTCTCTATCAATTTCTTCCTTGGTCTTTCCTATAAATCCACATATTCCACACATAACTAGTTCCTCTTCAAATCTTATAACATCTTTCTCTTGTGCAGCACCCATATAACCACCGCACATATAACTACAGTTATAACACAAATAATCTCAAAACCAAATGGTGTTCCTGAAAATGGCATCCATTTACCACTTACATTCATTCCCCAAAGTCCAGAGATAATAGTAGGGATTGACATAACAATGGTGATAGCCGCTAAGTACTTCATCACATTATTCAATCTGTTATTGATAACTGTAGACATCAGTTCTCTAGTACCATTTATAATATCTCTATAAATCTGTGTCATCTCAATAGCCTGTTTGTTCTCGATAATCACATCCTCTAGAAGTTCCTGATCCTCAGAATACTGGCGAAGTCTGCCATATCTGGTCAATCTATCTAGCACCACACCGTTGGCACGAAGAGATGTGGCGAAGTATACCAGATTGGATTCTAATTCATGTAAATCAATCAAATCCACATCCTCAGTATTTTCATTTATTCTCTCCTCAATGGCAGTTCTTTTTCTATCGATACTGCGAAGCAAGCTCTGGTATACCATACATACATTGTATAGAATCTGATAAGTGAATCTCATCTGCTTCTTGGTCGAAAACTCTCTGACTCTGTTGTCGATAAATGTGCGAAGCACTGCCGTTTCCTCGCTACACACTGTGATAATCACATCCTCTGTTATTAAAATACCCAGAGGAATTGTAGTATAACTATTTCTATTATTTCTTGTCTCCGCACTTGGAATATCCACCAATATAAGAGTATATTCATCCTCGAGACTGATACGTGAACTCTCCTCATCATCGAGAGCTGCTCTCACGTCATCTCTATCCATATTATATCTCTTACTTATCTCATCACATTCTTCAAGTGTAGGAGTAGTCAACTGTATCCAAGAACCAGCCTCATATGTATCAACTTCTGATATGATACCGTTGTCTGTCTTGTAAATATTTATCATATTTTCTACCTCCTACTTTCCAGCAACCTTGCGAAGCACAGCCTCGAATCTTGCTTTGTCATATATAACCGGAACAGGATATAGAGGATTAGCCTCCTCCTCAGCCCACTGTGCCAAACGAGGTATATCCTCCTCATTAATCTGTGGTAAATGATCTGGAATATTCATTCTCCTGTTCATCTCTTTTACATAATCAATAAATGCTTGCGCCTTCATCTTTTGCGCTAGAGTTGAGTTAATATTTTTCTTCTCACCCAAATCACTTCCATTTAAAATCTCAGGTGAGTTATCCACTAATTTCGCCAACTTTCCATAGATTGCCGATCCGTAATCTTCCAACACGATTGGCAACACAACCGCATTTACCATACCATGGGGAAGATGATAATATCCGCCAATGGCATGAGCTATAGCATGAACATTTCCCACACAGGCTCTGGTAAATGCAGCCCCTGCCTTATTTGAAGCGAGAAGCATCTCCTCTCTGGCCTCATAAGACTCTCCATTGTTATAGGCTTCCTCCAAGAATTCTATTATAGAAGCCACTGATTCCTTAGCTAGGCTTATGGTCTTAGCATTGTGATAATACACATTTAAATAAGCCTCCACCGCATGGGTTAAAGCATCCATTCCAGTGTACGCTGTAATATCCGGTGGCAAAGTAATTGTGAGCACTGGATCAATAATTGCATAATCTGGCACCAGATTAGAATCATTGATTGCATATTTGCGACCAGTCTTCTCATCCTTTACAACCGCTGCAACTGTGGTTTCAGAACCAGTTCCTGCCGTAGTTGGTATTGCTATGAAAAATGGTGTTTCCTTGCGCACCTTCATCACCCCTGCCAATTCTTCCAAGCTCTTGTCAGGTCGGGCAATAAGCGCTGCCATAGCTTTGGCCGCATCGATACTAGAGCCACCGCCAATGGCTATAATACTATCGCAATTATTTTGCTTATAAAATTCCACCATCTCCGAAATCAATTCAAGGGTAGGATCAGGAGTAACCTTGTCAAATAGCACCGCTCTCTCTGTCATATCCTCAAACAAAGCCGCAACAAATCTAGACTTTCCCATATATGGGCCTGTAATTACCATAGGCGCCCACTTTTGACGATCATCTAAAATATCAGGAATACTATGAAAGCTATCAACACCCTCAACCAACTTTGGCATTTTGAATTTTATAAACTTCATTCCAATATTAAATATCCACTGGTACACACGGCAATAAGCCTTATTCGTTCCCATATATACGCTCCCTATTTTTACAATCAATTCGCTTTTATTTAAAACTAAACACACGAATATATACTAATAAATTAATAGTATAAACCATTTTATAAGTATAACAGAACAGCCCTTTAAATATCAATAAAACTCGTAATTTCACTAGGTTTAGAAACCAGAGCCACGTGAGGTAATTTTTCTAAATCCTCGGCATCTCGAAATCCCCATTTGCACAATATACAATCAAGCCCTGCATTTTCAGCTGTGGCAGCATCCACCTCAGAGTCCCCAATGTAGACCACGTTGTATCCCTTTGTTGTATCCAACTTTTCCATAGCCATAAGCACTCCTGCCGGGTTTGGCTTTCTAGCTGGCGCCTCCCCATCACCGATGGCAAGAGGAATCATTCCCTCAAATACATTTTCCCGAAGCATCTCCGCTGCGGACTGGATTTTATTAGTCACTATGGCCATGGGAATCCCCGCCTCATTATACTGCTTCAAGCAATCCATAATTCCATCATACGGCTTGGTCTTTACCATATTGTGAGCATCATAATACTCTTTAAACATGGTAAATGTCTCTTCAAATTTCGGATTGCTTTCGCCCTCTGGCACAGCCTTGATCATCAAATTTCTCACACCATTTCCCACAAAAGTCCTGATTTCCTCTAGAGTTTTTTCTGGAAAATGTTGTTGCTTTAGAGCATAATTTACCGCATCCATCAAATCCTCCAAAGTATCTAAAAGAGTTCCATCTAAATCCCAAATAATTGCATTATATTTTTTCATATATATCACCTGCTAAAATTTTTTCACCTTAGATATTTTAGTATATATAATCACAAATCTCCACCATAAAAACCCACAAAAACAGCCAAAAAGTAAAGAGGATTACCACCTATGTGATAACCCTCTTATAATCATGCCATATAATACATGTATTATTTTACTTTCTTGATCTTTCCAAGAGCTGCATTCATCTGCATCAACTGCTCATCAGAAACTTCTGCTCCACTTTGAGCGATAAGCTTCTTCAATGGCTGACGCGCAATCATATCCTGCATAGCCTTTGGAATCTTAGCACCCTCTGCCATTCCTGTCTTATCCTTGCTCTTTGGCATCATATGCTGCAATAAAGCTGCTCCCTCTGGTGAAGCCTGAATCTCTGCCATTGTAGAGTTGATTGATAGATAGTCCTCACCATTGTCAAACTTGCTATCATCATCCTCCTCGTCAAACCAGTTCTTTACATTCAATGGATCTGCAAAGTACTCTGGATTTGGCTCATCAGTCTTAACGATTTCCATCTCATCTGCCAAATCACCTGATACAGCCTTGATTGTATGAGTTCCAGAAATTGGTACCTCAAACTTGAATACATGCTCACCATTTACTGTGCCAACTTCCTTGCCATCAACAAAGAGTGTAACTGACTTCTGGTTTGAATATACCTTAATCTCAGTATTTTCCTCAATTCTGTCGTGGTAACGTCTACCGCATAAATGGATGAATGGATCCTCACTCCACCATGCCTTGTAGATGTAGAACGCGTCCTTCTTTTCCTTACGATCGAATGTGATAAGTCCCTTGTGATTCTTTCCTGGGTCACCAGCCTCATCACGACCAGCTGCAGCAAACTCAAACATATTCCATACATATGTACCCCAAATATATGGACGAGTTGCAAACATCTCAAGCATATGCTCATGATAAACTGACATATAGCTCTCTGTGTAATCGCCCTTTACAGGCTTTGGTGACTGCTTTGTGATAACAGAATCAGCACCGTACTCTGTAAGACCGATAACTGTATCTGGATGCTCCTTGTGGAATGTATCGAAGAACGCATCATTGTCCTCCATCTCTCCAACATACCATCCGTAGTATAAGTTATAGCCTCTGATATCTGGCAACTGTACCATCGGGCTATCTGTCTCAAGCAAAAATAGATTTGCCATAGCTGTAACTCTTGTAGGGTCCATCTCATGGGCTAAATCATTTAATCTCTTATGATTATCTAACAACTCATCTGAAACACCCTGCAAAGTAACCTCATTTGAAAGTGCCCAGCAGAAAATTGAAGCATGGTTATAATTCTGCGAAATAAGTTCCTTCATCTGAGAGATAGTATTTTCTACACCATTTGGAAGGAATACTGTGATAAATGGAATCTCTGCCCAAGCAACAAGACCTTTCTCATCACACAAGTCATAAAAATACTGATCATGCTGATAGTGAGCAAGTCTGATAGAATTAGCACCCATCTCAAGGATCAATTCCATATCTTCTTCATGCTCCTTCTTTGTCAAAGCATTTCCCATATCCTTGCGATCCTGATGACGAGATACACCGTGAAGTGGATAGCTCTTTCCATTTAAGAAAAATCCCTTCTCTGTATCAAATCTATATTCACGGCATCCAAATCTGTCGCATACTTCATCTACTGCTTCACCATTCTTGTATAATGTAGCCTTGGCATTGTATAAATATGGATCATTTACACCATCCCAACGATGTACATTTTCAATAGTAAGAGTGCCTGCTGCAATCTTCTTACCATTTTCTTCCTTAACATCAAGCTCAACCTGACCTACTCCGTCAACATCAACTACAACCTTATCCGCTGCACCTACAGAATATGTCTTAAATTCCACATCAGCCTTGTCCCCATCAAGCTTTGGTGTGATCATAAATCCCTTGCTTCCATAGCTATCTAAATCAAAGTGGCTCTCCTCTACTGTGATCATATATACATCTCTATAGATACCACCATAGAATGTAAAGTCTGCTTTCTGTGGATAAACTCTATCGTTTGGAGTATTGTCAACAGAAACCTTTACATGGTTGTTGTCCTGTAAAACCTCTGTCACATTCACTCTAAATGTAGAATAACCTCCATCATGTGTTGTGAGCTCTTTGCCATTTACCTCAACTGTTGCAGAAGAGTTAGCCCCTCTGAACTCTAGATAAACCTGCGCGCCATCAGATAACTGTGGCTTTGCAAAATCCTTCTCATATGTGCATACGCCTCTGTAGTAAGAAGCTGTTCCCTGTCCGTCTACTGCATTCCAAGTATGTGGAATATTTACCTGCTGGCTTGCGCCCTCTTTGGTAAATGTCCAATTTTCATTAAAAAGTACTGTGTTTCTCAAATCCAAGACCTCCTGATAATTATTTTTCGATAAACTTTCGACATAATATAAGAAGATTTTAAACTTAATAAGCACAGTACCTTTTTGATAATTTGTTTTTTTATTAAATTTTTCTATCAAATAACACTTTTCACCTAGTTGAATCACTATTTCTTATTTGATTTCTAACTTTTAATATCATTGAAGGGCTGACCGAGAGTTCATCTACACCCATATGTAAAAATGTTTCAGTAAGAGTTGTGTCCGCTCCAAGCTCCCCACAAATTCCAACCCAACATCCATGTGCATGACCACTATTTACAGTCTGTTTTATCATTTTTAATACTGCTGGATGATGAGAGTCATATATATTATCCAGTGCTGGATTCTGACGATCAATGGCCAAAGTATATTGCGTTAAATCATTGGTTCCAATAGAGAAAAATTCCACCTCTTTTGCCAATTCATCTGAAATCATAACAGCCGCCGGTGTCTCTATCATTATGCCCAACTCAACCTGTCCGTATTTCACCCCCTCTTTTTCAAGTTCTTTTTTCACTTCCTCGCACAAATCCTTAGCTTTTTTCACCTCATCAACTGAGATAATCATAGGAAACATTATACTAATATTACCATAGTAGCTTGCACGATAAAGGGCTCTAAGTTGCGTCTTGAATACATCGATTCTATCAAGACATATTCTAATTGCCCTATATCCCATTGCAGGATTGTCCTCTTTTTCAAGGTTAAAATAACCCACCTGCTTGTCTGCCCCTATATCCAAAGTCCTGATAATAACTTTTTTCCCTGCCATATTTTCTGCAACAGTTCGATAAGCTTTGAACTGCTGTTCTTCAGTTGGATAATCATCAGATTCAAGATACAAAAACTCACTTCTAAATAATCCGATTCCACCTGCATCATTTGCAAGAGCAGCTGCCACATCTCCTACGCCACCAATGTTGGCATACAAGTTAATCTCTTTTCCGTCTTTAGTAATATTCGGCTTTCCCTTTAACTCCATAAGAAGCCTTGCCTGCTCCTCATCTTCTCGTTTTAGTTCTTCGTACTTCCTTAACGTATTCTCATCTGGCTCTATAATTAGAATTCCTTTTGCTCCATCAACAATCGCGATTTTCCCGTCGCCGTCCTCTGGATACTCAACTCCTATCAAAGCAGGAATATTCATAGTTCTCGCCAATATTGCGGTATGAGAATTCGTTGAACCATGTCTTGTAATAAAAGAAAGAACCTTGGATTTATCCAGCTGGACCGTCTCGCTTGGAGCTAAATCATCTGCCACGATTATTACCGGTTCATCTCCTAGATTTCCAGCGCCGTTTTTTCCCTGTAATATAGCTATCACTCTATTGGAGATATCCTTTACATCGGCCGCCCTCGCTTTCATATAATCATCATCCATTGCAGCAAACATTTCCGAAAAATTATCCCCCGTAACAGCAACTGCAAATTCCGCATTAATCTCTTGTGTTTTAATCATATTAACGATCGACTCAATATAATCAAGATCATCCAACATCATCTGATGAACCTCAAAGATAGCCGCGCTAGCCTCTCCAACTTCTTTTAAAGCCTTTTTATATATCTCGCCTAATTCCGCCTTAGCCTGTTCCTTTGCCTGAGTAAATCTTACAATTTCCTCCTCAGGCTTTTCTACTTTTGTTCTCTTAACAGCATTCTCTTCTTTGCCCAAGACTTTTAATGGTCCAATTGCGATACCATTAAATACACTTTTACCAACGAATTCTCTCATGTTCTCATCCCCCGCAACATTTCCACAATAATTATCTACGTTCAAGGTTTTACATGTTCTCCTCTAAGAATTTTTTAAGTTCTTCCATCGCGGCATCTTCATCAGCACCATCGCACTTTAATACGATTTCATTTCCGCATTTGACCCCAAGACCCATAACACCAAATATTCTCTTGGCATCTACTTCCTTTCCATCTTTTGAAATTGTAACTGCACAACTATACTTAGCCGCTTCCTTCACGAATATTCCTGCTGGTCTAGCATGAATCCCCTCCGGGTCTGTTATTGTGTATGTAAATTCTTTCATATCTTTTCCTCCAATAAACTTAATTCTCTTCTCTGTATAATTACCATGTTATCATCTTTTAGATATATCTCTTCTCAAACAATCTACACTAGCGTTTAGATACATCCTTTTTCAAAATACCAAGCATTATCATAGTAACAACTGAGCCAGCCAACCACGCTATAATATATAAAAATGGTTTTCCTACAGTTGCAAACACGAACACTCCTCCATGTGGCGCCATCAATGTACATCCAAACAATGCCGATAATAATCCGGCAACTCCGGCACCCACCATAGTCGATGGAATAACATGTGCAGGATCAGCTGCCGCAAATGGTATTGCGCCCTCCGTAATAAATCCACATGCCATTACAATATTAGAAATTTTTGTTTCTCGCTCAGCTTCAGTAAACTTATTTGGGAAGAATATACACGCAAGAGCTATACCAAGTGGAGGCACCATGCCTCCTGCCATAATTGCAGCCATTGAAATATAACAAGCTTGAACTTGTGGATCTGCCGTAGATGCTCCAGCCGCTGTAAGCTCAGCTGCTGTGGCCAACATTCCGGTACCAAATACATATGCTGCCTTATTAATCGGCCCGCCCATATCTATAGCCATCATAGCTCCCAAAATAAGACCTAGTAACCATATCATTCCTGATGCAGCAACCGCCGTTAACATAATAGAAAGCCCTGTATTCACCACTCCTATCAAAGGATTCAACACAAAACACATAACCACGCCCACAATAAATGTACCGCACACCGGATAAATCAAAATAGGTCTAATACCATCCAATGATTTCGGCATTTTCTCTGTGATCTTTTTTAGCCAGAGAACCACAAATCCTGCCAAAAAACCTGCAGCAATACCACCTAAAAATCCTGAAACAGTATTACCGCTTCCATCTCCGACAAAAGCAAAATCCTGAACAAATTTTGCAAATCCTCCAACATTGGACCAATCATAGTCGGCAATAGCAGCATTACCATTGGATGCCAACAAACCTCCCAAGAAACCAACTGCAAGTCCCGGTCTATCAGCAATCGAATATGCAATATATCCAGCCAGCACTGGAACCATAAGCCCCATTGCCAATCCACCAATATATTTTAGGAACGCAGAAATTGGTGTTGCTGTTCCAAATGCACTACCTGCATCTCCATAACCCATTAAAGTATCTAACAAAAATGCAAGCGCAACTAATATTCCGCCACCAATAACAAAAGGTAGCATATGGGATACACCACTCATTAGATGCGTATATATTTGATGTCCTATAGAATCATTTTGTGAAGCATTGTCTTTTTGGCCTTCTTTTACATTCTCTTTTACAATATAAGGTTTTGCCGTTCCAGCAGCAGCTTCCTTAACTAATTCTTCCGCTTTGCTTATTCCATCAGCCACATGACATTCTCTGACTGGTTTATCGGCAAAACGCTCCATAGGCACCTTGGTATCTGATGCAACAATTACTCCGCTTGCTCTAGAAATTTCTTCATCTGAAAGCACATTTTTCGCCCCTCCAGATCCTCTTGTCTCTACTTTGATTTCAATTCCTAGCGAAGTTGCCGCTTTTTCTAAAGCCTCAGCCGCCATATACGTATGCGCTATTCCCGTAGGACAGCCTGTCACAGCAACTACATATACGTCTGATCCACTCTTCTCAGTGCTCCTTTGGCCCTCTTCATTCTCCTTTTGAGATTCAGCCTCATCTATAATTGACAAGAACTCATCCGAAGTCTTTGCCGCCTTTAACGCATCTGAAAAATCAGGATCCATCAATAATACTGACAATCTACTAAGCACATCCAAATGAACATTGTCCTCAGTATTTGGTGCAGCGATTAAAAATAATAGTTTAACCGGCGCTCCATCCAAGGATTCGAATTCCACGCCTTCAGGAATCGTCATCGCTGCAAGCCCTGGTGCTGCCACCCCGTCACATTTACAATGTGGAATAGCTATACCTTCACCAATACCTGTCGTCCCCTCCTCTTCTCTAGCATATACCCCCTGTATATACTGCTGCGAATCGGTAATGTTTCCCCTTTTCATCATCAAGGCCACTGCTTGCTCAATAGCTTCTTTTTTATTAGAAGCCATCGCCCCAATTTCTATACTGTCCTTCGACAGCAAATCTCTCACCTTCATCCCGCACTCCTCCTTATAAACTTTTCATCAAACTGTTCACCTCTTCTTTTGTGGCTAAATTTTCTGAAAACGCAGAAGCTGATCCTGCGCACAATCCCATGAAAAAGGCCTCTTCGTAATTTTGAGTTTCTAAATATCCCGCAATAAAGCCCGCAACCATTGAATCTCCAGCCCCAACAGAATTTACAACCTTACCTTTTGGCGCCTCTGACATATGAGCTTTTCCATTTTCATCCAACAAAACTGCCCCTTCACCAGCCATAGATACCAAAACATTTCTAGCTCCAGCTTCCTGCATCTTCTTGGCATATGGAATCACTTCCTCTCGCCTTTCAAGCTCAACCCCATATATCTCGCCCAGCTCATAATTGTTAGGTTTCACAAGGAATGGTTTATATTTCAATACATTAACCAACAAATCCTGAGTAGCATCTACAACAATATTAATTCCACGTCCCTCTAAACATTTCATAATATCCATATAGCTACTACTAGGCATCACATCAGGTATACTTCCTGCCAAGACAAGTACATCCCCTTCTCGGAGCCTACTCAATTTCTTATATAACTTTTCGATAGCATTTAAATCTATTGCAGGCCCTTGCCCATTAATTTCCGATTCATCATCACTACGGAGTTTTACATTTATCCGAGACAGTCCTTTATTCACATTGATAAAATCAGAACGCACACCTCGTTCATCTAGCAATCTAGTTATTTCTCTTCCTGTAAACCCTGCCATAAAACCTAACGCAGTGCTGTCATATCCAAGATTTTTTAGAACCATAGATACATTAATCCCCTTCCCCCCTGGAAAAATCAATTCATCTGTAGTTCTATTCACAACTCCCAAAGTAAAATGATCCACTGAAACTATATAATCCAAAGACGGATTAAATGTAACTGTATAAATCATAATTTCCCTCCTTTCCTCTTTATTTCAACCGCTGCATAATTTAAAAATTCTTAAAAGATATTTTTATACTCAAATTATACTTTCATAATCCGTCATAATCAACCATTTTCCGTCAACAATTTTCTATAAATATTTCTCACAATATTTGTTCAATATTACTTAGCTCCCCGTCACTATGATATATTTTACGATTACGTATACGATATACAAAAGGGGCTTTGATCACATCTATTTACTGCAACCAAAGCCCGCTTCTTTCTGTCATTTTCCATCATATTCAAGCAACCGATGTTTCTCTATTTAACTTTTTTTATTAATACATTTTCATATTTTTTTTGCAATCTACTATCTGTAATAATAGTTATTCCTTCATAATCTGCAAATGTAATTGCTGCAACCTGTTCAAATTTTGAACTATCCATAAGCACATAACTTTCCTTCGATGACTCAATAGCTTTTTTCTTTACAATAGCTTCTTTTATATCTGGCGTTGTAAATCCATTATCAATCGAAAATCCATTGGCACCAAAAAAGCCCTTTGTGAAGTTATATTTGTCCAAATTCAACAACGCCTCTGTACCTACAATAGCTTCCGTAATTTCCTTAAACTCTCCACCCAAAATATAGGTAACAAAACCTTTCGCAGTCAACTTTCTAGCATGTTCAATTGCATTCGTAACAAATATTACATCCTTGCACTTAAGATAATCTATCATTATCTCTGTTGTTGTCCCTGCATCCAAATAAACAAAATCCTTGTCATTCACAAGAGAGGCAGCATACTTGGCTATCGCCACTTTTTCTTTTTTATTCAACTGCTTTCGCAATTCTACTTTTGCATCATCCGTCTTATATTTATTGACTACAGCAACCGCACCACCATGTACTTTTTTTAATTTCCCAGCCATGTCCATAGCTTGTAGGTCTCTTCGAATTGTAGATTCAGAAGCATTTAACTTATCCATAAGTTCAGATACCGTAACACTCCCACTATCATTTACAATATCCATAATTAGCTTCTGCCTCTCTACCGTCAACATCTGCACACACCTCTCAATATTAATAGTCCACCTGTATCAAACAAAGTCCCTTAGCAGGAGCTGTAGGTCCTGCAACTTTTCTATCCATAGCCTCGAGTATATCCACCATATACTCTGGCTCCATTCTGCCATATCCAACTTCCATCAGAGTCCCCACCAGGATCCTAACCATATTCTGCAAAAATCCAGTGCCATGGAAGGTCATATATACATAGCCTCTTTTTCTGACAATCTCAATCTTGTCCACCACTCGAACAGTGGACTTTTTCATTCTGCTATTGCCACAAAAGCTTTTGTAATCATGCTTTCCCACAAGATACTCTGCTGCCTGTTGCATTTTTTCAATATCAAGCGGCTCGTCTAAAGCCACATAATATTTTCTGTCAAATACTGGTTTTACCGGTCCATCAAAACAGGTGTATCTGTAAGTCTTGCCCACAGCATTATACCTAGCATGAAATCTCTCAGCTGCCTCCCTCACATCGAGCACTGCTATATCATCTGGCAAATATCTATTCATGTAATCTCGAATAGCCTCTGTAGACATATCTGTATCTAAAACCACATTGGCAATCATAGCCTTGGCATGCACTCCGGCATCAGTACGACCCGCGCCTATAATCTTGAAATCTTCCACATCTATATCAAGCATTTTAGAAATAACATTTTCCAACTTGCCCTGTATTGTCACCTGGTCTGGCTGATGTTCCCAACCATAATATCTGGATCCATCATAACTTATCTTCAACTTAAAATTTCTATTCATCGTCCTCTGTTATAGCCTGTAACTGTTGAATACTTCCAAGAATCTCATTTAAGTATCCTGTCATTGCCTTTGTTCCATCAAGAGACTCTCTTGTAATATTCATTGTATTTTCACTGTTGGCTGTAAGCTCTTCTGTGTAAGCGCTTGTACTTGAAATACTATCAGCAATCTCGCTGTTATTGCGATTAATATTTCCCAAATACTCTGTCTGGGTCTGCATCTCATCAGTCATTGCTGAGATATTCTCATCAATGGTCTTGAACTGCTCATCTGTCTGCTTAACCAACTCTATCTGTCTTGTACTTAACTCATCTAGATTGCCCACCGCATCGTTTACATGCTGAGCTTCCAACGCTAGATCCTCAAGTATCATATTAATCTTGTCTGTGGCATCGCTTGTATCTCCTGCAAGCTTTTGAATCTCACCTGCAACAACAGCAAATCCCTTTCCTTGCTCACCTGCGCGAGCCGCCTCAATAGATGCATTTAAAGACAATAGATTAGTCTGATCTGTAATTGTTCTGATAATAGACAAAATCTCTTTTGCCTCCTGCAAACTAGATATCAAAGTAGAAGTAGCCTCTGACACCTGCTCTTTGGACTTGGCAACCATCTCTGTACTTTTGGACAGATTAGTCATGTTTTTCATACCCTCTTGAGAGAGATTATGAGTCGCATCGAAACGTATTTTTATATCATCACTTATCTCAGTTAAAGCACCTAACTTATCACTGATTCCATTACTCATAGAAAGCTGTGTTTGAATGGTTTCGGCAACATCGCTAGTCCCTGTTGCTATCTCCTCAATGGAAGCCTGGGCGGACTCCGATTGATGCTCAATATTTTTTGCCATCTCATCTATGTCTTCAACGCGCTTACTAAGTGCATCTGTAGCTTCAGAAATCGTGGTCAGCATACCCTCTTGTTTCTGGGACTGACTCATAATCTTACCCATTCTCTTCTTCTCTACATCCTCAGTAATTCTACTAGAGAAGAAAGCTATCAAGCACACAAGTAATACTGCAAAAAGCTGAATTTCATAATTCGCAATGTCATCTGCGCTAACCATCTTGTATACCGATATTTTTATTCCAACTGAAACCACGTTAATGATCATATTTATAATAAAGAACTTCATCAATACTTTACTGTCATTAAAAATCAACAAAACTGCCAGTATTGGAAACAGATATACAAATGTAAGCGGTGTGTCTCCTGTTATAAGCACATAACCGTATAAAATTGAATATCCCATAGCTATAACCTCTGGCAATTTTTTAGTCATGGGTTTTTTCTTAAACATGGCATATCCAAATATAAATGGTAGAAAGCCACATACCAACATCACCAAATAATATGGCAACGTTCTCTGTCCTTTTATAACCTCCAATAAATAAGCCACCGCAATAATTACTAATGTAATCAACCATCCCAATAACGCAAATCCATTAATATTTGCTTCATCACTTTTCTTTTTCATGTCCCCATTTCCTTTCACCTTCTAATTATTAAATCAACCAATTAACTGCTGTATTGTCTGAATAATCTTATCAGGCAATGGCGGTTTCAAAAAATATGCAGCTGGATTTAAATCTAAAACTGACTTAATATGTTTAGCATCACCATGTCCTGTCAAAAATATTACTGGCACCTCGGCAGTTTCTTTGCGCTCCCTAATCTTCTCCAAAGTCTGTCTCCCATCAAACTCTGGCATCTCGTAATCCAAGATAATCAGACTAGGTATTTCTTTATCTATCAATTGCAAAGCCTGTTCCCCCGAAGTGGCCATCGCAACTCGATATACATTTTCCAGAATTTTTTTCATACTTCTAAGCATGGATGGGCTGTCATCTACAACCAAAATCAACTTCTTGCTAGTGTCTTCATCAGACTTGACATCTTCCTTAGAAGTCTCCTCTTTCTTATCTATAATATCTTCTAATTTCGTTTTTACCTTGTCATTAGATACAGGATGATACAATAAATGGAAAGGTGTTCTTTTTATATAATCTTTGTATAACTCCGCCTGACTTTCCTTTCCAATCACCAATGTAGGTATATCTATTTTCTCATCTAAAATATACTCAAAAATCCCACTATGACTCTTGTCAAATTCATCGGTATTAATCAGAATCCCATCCGGTTTATACATCTGAATCATACTCTTCACAATCTCTATATTGTCCGAACATATTTGTACATTCATATAGTCCTTCAAATACTTTTGAATATGATTTGTTGATTCATTAAATTTACCAACAAACAATATCTTATTCATTAAAAATCTCTCCCTCTATAAGCTAATAATAATTTTACCAACTTTTATATATATATTCAAGAAATCATTATCCCATCTTTCACTTTGGATAAATTTATTCTATAATAGCCTTGTAATTTTATTTATTGAAGGAGATTGACCATGATTAAATTAAAAAAAGACGCAGATATTGCCAAATTTTTAATAGCTATAAAAAGTTGTAGTGCAGATGTATTTTATGAATCAACAGAGGGAGATATTCTAAATCTCGCATCTACACTTAGCCAATATGTATTTTGCTCTATAGCAGGACAGACAGACCTATTAAAAAATGGCACAATTCGTTGTTTAGATGAAGCAGATTATACTGTATTAAATGATTTTTTGTATGAGGAATAATAATGACTAAGCAAGACCGCCTAGAATCCTTTAGCGATTTAATATTACATGCCAGCCACATTCCAGTGTGGGTATACAATAATGAATATCAATTAGAATACACTAGTTATCCCGATGATGACTATATGGGTTTCGACACCCTTTTTCAGTCTCAGGTCGCTAATATTTTGTCTAGCACTGAAATGTCATATTCGCCAACTTTTGCCTATTCTTTTTTGAATTTGCAATGGATTCTTGATTTTGAAACCAAAAACGATGAGCTTTCCAAAATATATGTTATTGGCCCGGCTTTCACCAACGAAAATTCTTTTAACGAGTTAAAAGATCGAATGGACGAAAGAGGTCTATCTATCAAAATCAAAGCTATCGTTTCCAAACAATTAAATAGAATGTCCATCGTTCCTAGAACAGTTCTCATAAACTATGCGCTCCAGCTTCATTATCTTCTCTTTGAAGAAGAGATGAATATAAGTGACATAAAAATCCTAAATAATGTTGAGACAACTGATAAATACGGAAATATCAAAAGTAATTCTCACTATGGCATTTGGGCTTCTGAGCAGGAATTTATAAGATTATTCACCGAGGGTAATCCAAAATATCGAGAGGCAATTTATCTCTCTTCATCTCTCAGTGATGGTGTAAAACACAATCCCAAGGATTCTCTTCGCTATTGCAAGAATAATTTTTTGGTATTACTCACACTATTATCAAGAGCTGCGATAAATGGTGGAGTATCCCCGGATTTATCCTACGATCTATGTGATTATTACGCCCATACTTGTGAATTATGTTCAACAATGGCAGAGATTACACATTTAATCGATGAAATGCAAGAAACCTATTTTGAACATGTGGTTAAAGCAAAGCAAAACCTGGGAATATCAAAATTTATACAAAACAGTTGTGAGTATATCTCAACTCATATAAATGAAAAGATTTCTATTACAGATTTAGCTTCAAAAGCCGGTTATTCCGAATATTATTTTTCAAGAAAATTCAAAAACGAGCTTGGCTGCAGCATAAATGAATATGTAACACACAAAAAGATTGAACGCGCCAAAATTCTATTGGAGTCAACCAACTTAAGTATCTTAGATATCAGCTTAGAATTATCATTCAATTCTAGAAGTTATTTCTCAGATACTTTCCAAAAAATAGTTGGTATGTCACCTGGTGAATATCGAAAGAAATATACCAAAGTATAAAAATAAACCTATTGCATTTAGACTTTTAAAGTCCTTTGCAATAGGTTTTTATTTTATATGCTATGTTTGCCTGCCTCTAGCTTAAAATGTCTACCATCTAACAACTCAACCTCAGCCGTGGCATTTGAAGGTATTTCAAATTCATAACTTACCGCATCCCCTTCATATCGCCAACTACTCACAATCTCACCCACTGGAGAATTGTATACAGCCTTGGCATTTTTAAGCAGCGGTGACGGATATGGTTTTATTTTAATTTTAGTATTTTCCAAATGTATTCCACATACTCCTCCAAATAACCAGCCTGTAATCGCTCCATAGGCATAATGATTCAAAGATGCCGAAACCTCTCCTTTTTCATTAATTCCTTCCCATGTCTCCCAAATAGTATTTGCGCCTTTTTTCACCTCATACAACCAACTAGGTGCTGTATCTTGAAGCAATAATTTATAGGCGGTATCTACATGACCACTCTCAGCCAAAACCTTACATAGATACGGCGTACTCAAAAATCCTGTATTTAAGTGATAATCGTTGGCCTTAACCAACTCATTCAAATCATTTACAGCATCTTCCTTGGCAACATCATCTATCAAATCAAATTCTACTGCTCTGACATAAGGGGCCATTCGCTCTCCTACTATTCTTCCCCCATCAGTACATTCACTGACAAAGCCAAGACGAGCTTTTGAACTAATATCCTTGTAATATTTAGCATCATCATCATGGCCTAATAATTTTGCAATCTCACTCAACAAGCGACCCGATTTCACAAAATATGCCGTAGCCGAATCTACCGGTGTCTTGCCCATTATCGCTGCGGAGTCCACCCCCGGTTCGCACCACTCACCATAATCAATTCCTGTTTCTATAACATATTTTCTATAGCGATTTCTACTTTTAAATATTTTCTTGATATCTCTTTTCTTAGCTCTATTAATCAAAAATGCATACCACTTTTGCATCATTTCATAATTTTCCTCAAGAATTTTGATATCATCATATCTTTTGTAAAGCGCATATGGCACTATAATACACGCATCACCCCAACCGGTTGAACCTGACAACAATCCTGTAAAAAAGCTTGGTTTGCTATTTAGCGGAGCAATATTGGCCACCTTTCCATCCTTCAATTGAAGCAGCCGGCATTCCTTTAACCATTTTCTATAGACAGGATACGCGTCTTCCAAAAAAATCCCTGTATCTACATAGATTCCAGCATCACCTGTCCATCCAGCCCTCTCCCTTGTAGGGCAGTCCGTTGGAATATCACAGAAATTTGATTTTTGACTCCAAATAGAATTGTGCACCAGTTTATTGACATCCTCAACTCCGCACTCAAAGAAGCCAATATCCTCCATGTCAGAATATACTGCTATGGATGTAAATGTTGCTTTTGACAAATCTATATCTGTCTCCACCAAGGCATATTGAAATCCCCAAATAGAAAATTTTGTTTTGTAATGATTTACCCCCTCTTTGCAGGTGTATACAACTCTCTGATCAGTGCCGCCACCTTTATGTCGTTTTCTATCCTGGAAATTTTCTTGAGTAAAATTCCCTTTTTCATCTAAAGCCTCACCGTGAGTCAAGACAATCTTGTCGCCCTTGTGCGCCTCCACTTGAAACTCTATATAGCCAGCTATATTTTGACCATAGTCAATTACCTTCTGGCCATTTGGTGTCTCAAACACTTTGCCCTCAAATCTCTCATTTTCCACAATAGGCACTGTGTTGGAACAGCCCAATTCCTCATAACTGCTCTCCACTATTTTCACACTATGCCAATTTGTAATCTCCTCACAATTAGCATCATAGACCTCTCCTTTTTGCATGTCTGCTTCTCTAAGCGGTCCTGCCTGAGAAGCCTCCCAACTATCATCCGATACACATACTATCTCCCCATCATTTTCCAATTGAGCCAACAATGCAATCTCTGTTCCGAATAAATTTCTATCTCCGTCAACGCCTGAATAGCTTCTATACCATCCATCTGCAATTTCCACCTCAAGAATATTTTCTCCAGGTTTCATACATTCGGAAACATCATAAACCTGATAAGGCATAAATTTATCATAAGAAGAAGTTCCTGGAGCAAGAACAAAATCCCCCACTCTAATACCATTAATTTTCGCTTCATATATACCATGGCTTGTAATATATAATCTTGCATTTCCAATCTGCTTTATATCAAATTTCTTGCGAAGATAACTCACAGGTGCTATTTTATCCGGCTCAACTTCATCCTCCGGATTAATCCACTGAGCTTTGAAATCCTCTCTATTTAATAGCCCTATTTCAAAGCGAGCAGTATCACTAAATTCACCTTCTAAATCATTTTCATCCCACAATTTAACTTGCCAAGAAATAATTTGCCGGCTCTTCAACTCCATTGGATAATAAACCTGCATAGCAGAAGAATCCACCTTGCCTGTATCCCAAACCAAAGTACCATCAATAGTCGCTTTAACCTGATATGCGCTTTGCTTAATTCCGCCCTGACAATTCCATGTCAAAAGCGGATTGGCAAAATCTATCCCAATGGGATCATTCATATACTCACATCTCAACCTACTCGCTTTCATACTCAACGCTCCTTTTCGTATATGACTTTTCCAATAAAAAAAGTCTTACAATCACCTTGTAAGACTATTTTAATAAGATTTTTTTATTATGATGTACACAAATTTGTCAAGAAGTCCAATTATTGCGGAACAAAACCTTCAAAAATAAAGATATCATAATTGTCAATATTGTCCTCTATTTCCTGCTGTGATGTTATAGTCCAAGCCACAGCCGGGGCTTTGTATAACTTTTTACATAGTGTTCTAGATAAATCGTCAGTATATTTTACATCATACGCTACAAAATCAGGTTTTATAAAGAAATTGAGTAATAAATTATGTAATACTTCATATGCTATGGGCGGATAATCTCCATATCCCTCTTTTACATAATCGTCTGATAATATTCCTCTAACCACCTCTGGTCTGTTCTTTTTATACCACCAAACTCCCATTGGATTAAATGACTCAACGCAATAAAGGCCATTATAAGTAGACAACAATCCTTCCGCCTTTTCACACACAGCAAGATCTGTCCCTCCAATCTTGTACTCAATAATAAGTGGCACCTGTCCATTTACCAACTTGAGAACATCCTCAAATTTCGGTATCTTCTCTTTAGAATCAAAAAGCTCAAGTTTTTGAAGTTCCTCATAGGTCATATCGCCTACTCGTTTATCGATACCAAACACTCTCTCCAATGTATCATCATGGAATACAACCAACACATCGTCCTTGGTAAGTTGTACATCAAGTTCTATACCATAATCATTTTCAATCGCCTTTTTAAAAGCAGCCATCGAATTCTCAGGTGCATCGGATTCATTATCATAAAGCCCACGATGAGCGTAATCCCATTGTCTAAACTCATCAAACTTTGGTCGCTTATACATCCTAGGCATAATTGCCAAGAGATACAAAACCACCATTACAATGACTACGATTAATAAAACCCCTACCATTTTCATCATCCTACTCATCTTCATCAATTATTCTTCAACAGGTACTTCATCAATTACAGCAGGCTCACCATTTACCACAGAAGCAATCTTGGCCTTGGCCTCTTCCACTGTACTTTCATCAGGGATCATAACATATGCATTTCCGCCTGATGTAGATCTGCTTGCTCCTTTTCCTGTAACTGCATATGACTCAACATTCCACTCTGCCATATCGTTAAGCTGCATTTTCACAATGCTAGATATATCTCCGTTCTGTAAGCTTGTCTTAAACATTCCCTCCAAGCTATCCATTATGCCACCATAATTCATTAATAAGCCTACGCCATCATGGGTAACTTCATCAATCACAGCCGTAATAACCTGCATCTGATTAGAACCACGAGTATTATCTCCGCCTGCGAAAGAATATCTTTCTCTAGCAAAGGCAAGTGCATCTGCACCATTTACATGCTGCACGCCCTGACTAAACTGAGTATATGGGTAATTTGACGCCTTGAATGCTATAGGAGAATCAATATCAATTCCACCCAGCTCATCTATAAGTGTTTCAAAACCGCTAAAGTTAATCTGACCGTAAAAATCAATATCTATTCCATATAATTCTCCAAGGGCATCCATAGAATTATCTATACCATCATTTCCACAATGAGTAAGTTTATCCATTCTTCCCAACGCTGGATTATTAATATAGTAATCTCTAGGAGTATTTAACAAAAGAATCCTTTTTGTTTTTGGATTGACTACCATAATAATATTAACATCACTTCTTGAATCTTCACTTAAAGTAGCATCTCTAGTATCAGATCCACTTAAATAAACTGCAAATGGTTCATTTACTACGCTGACATCCGAACTCACTTCACCATCAACCATTCCATTAAGTGTAGATAATGCCTTTATTAAAAAGATTGATATTGCAAACATGGCTATGGTCATAATCACAGACATTACCACAGCTATTATCTTCTGCCATTTCAACCTTTTATAAAATAGTAGCATTCCAACAATCATAGTATAGAAAAGTAAAATTAATACTGCCACTATCAAATATTTTGTAGGCACCATCTTCGATGCCATAACTACTACGGTAGCGAGAACCTCAGATATAATCTGAAGCACAAATAAAACTTTATAGATTTTCATCTTATCTTTCTTACTCATTTTTTTAGTAACTTTCTTCTCGTTACTCATGTTCTTAATCCTCCAATTATGTCTTTTTCCCCTTTTTATCTTAAAAATCCAGCCACAATTTGTTCCTCAGCCTCTTCTTCTGTAAGGCCTAAAGACATAAGTTTTATAAGCTGATCGCCCGCAATTTTGCCAATGGCCGCCTCATGAATAAGTGCAGCATCCACATTTTTTGCATCCAATTTTGGAATAGCAACCACATGCGCATCTCCCATTATAATAGCATCACATGCCGCATGTCCATTACAAGCAGTATTTCCCTCAATGGAAACCTCAAAAATCTGCTCGGATTCGTCCTTGGCAACTGAACGTGACACCACATCGGCACTGGAATCCTCACCATTTAACACAACCTTGTAATCTGAAGTTGCAGACTGTGTACCATGGGTCATAAGAGCCTCATGAATAAGAAGTGTTGCCCCTTCCTTTAGCTCGGCATAATTTGTACGCAAGGTGGAATCGACGCCCTTTATCTGAACCATCTCCATCTCCACGTAACTTCCCTCTTCCTGATATACATTGGTTACAGGATTAAGGATTTTTGAGCCCTTACCATCTCCTTCACCATAATGTTTTTCCACATACTTTACCTTGGCATTTTTGCCCACATGGAAAGTATGAATTCCATCATGCTGAGAGTCCTGATCTCCACAATTAGAAATTCCACATCCAGCTACAATAGTAACATCCGCATCCTCTCCAATGTAAAAATCATTATATACCATATCCTTTAATCCGCTCTCTGTGAGAACTACAGGAATATGCACGCTTTCATTTTTAGTTCCAGGTTTAATGATGATATCTATTCCTGGATTGTCTTCTTTGGTAACAATATCTATATTTGCTGTAGTGCTTCTAGCAGCACTACTTCCATTTGCACGAATATTGTACGCACCCTCAGGTACCCCATGTAAATCAGCCACCTCTGTGATGATTTTCTGTTGAATTGCATCAAGAGCCATTACTGGTCACCTCCTAACTTTTCGCAAGCCATAGCAGCCGCCGCAGATGTGCCGAGAAGTTCTGGTAAAACCTCATCACGTGTGCCGTGCTTTTTCACCTTACCATTTTCAATGACAACTATCTCATCTGCAATATTTAAAATTCTCTCCTGGTGAGAAATAACAATGATTGTTCCATTGACAGTCTTTCTCATATTTTCAAATACTTTTATAAGATTTTGGAAACTCCAAAGATCAATTCCTGCCTCAGGTTCATCAAAGATAGATAGCTTTGTACCTCTTGCCAAAACTGTAGCAATTTCAATACGCTTTAGTTCTCCTCCTGACAGAGAAGCATTGACCTCTCTATCCACATAATCCTTGGCACACAAACCTACTTTTGATAAATATTCGCAGGCTGCTGCCACTGAAATAAATTCTCCTGCAGCCAATCTAAGCAAATCGATAACTCTGATTCCCTTAAAATGAACTGGCGCCTGAAAAGCAAAACTGATACCCTTTTTAGCTCTCTCTGTTATATCCATCTCACTTATGTCTTCGCCATCTAAGATAATCTGACCTGATGTCAATTGATTGACACCCATAATAAGCTTGGCCAATGTAGACTTACCGCCACCATTAGGACCAGTAATCACAATGAATTTGCCATCTTCAACAGTGAGATTTAAATCGTCGATGATTTCTTTTGTAGTATCGTTCTCATCATCAACTTTATATGTAAGATTCTTTATCTCTAACATGATGTCTCTCCTTTACGTATATTTATATATCTCAAGATTTTTAAGTCATTATATCTAGTTATACATCCTTGATACACCATTATAGCATTTTTTAAAAATAGTGCACATAATAACTTTAATGTACTTGTTTTTGCACCAAAAAAAGCCCTCTCTGCAGGATTATCCTGTAAAGAGCGCTTAATACTTTTGCTTTTAAACTTTTCAATTATTTACTTTCAAATAATTTTTTTGCATTTTCACCAAGAATCTCTCTTTTCTCCTCATCAGATAATGTGCCATCACCCAACAACGAATATAATAGTTCTCCCCAATTATCACCACGTTGCATAACCGAGAAATCACTTGCCCAGACTATTCTTTTACTTCCAAATGCATCTATCGTCTTGTGCAAGATCTCCGACAATCTCTGGCTTGGCGGAAATGGCTTTTCGTCAAACATCTCTGTGTAATGAGACCATTTAAGATAAATATTTGGTATTTCCGCAAGTTTCAATACATTATTTAAGTAATATTCTTCTTGCTCTTCTAGTGTTCTTTCCTTAAGCAGCCCCTTAAACACCGCTCTAGTTGCATTATCAAAAATACCACAATGATCTATAACAATTTTTAGATTCTCATGTCTTTTGCCACAAGCAGCCACCCATTCTGGATGATCTGGCATATGAAGAAATAATACTAATCCCGCTTCTTCAACGCACTCTAATAACTCATCATATTCTCCTTGCGCAAATGGTTGCCACTCCATTGGGTTCATCCCTGGAGTAATACGAATTCCAACACAAGCAGAATCATCTTTAGCTAAATCTATTACATTTTTCATAGCTTTATCTAATCTATTAACTCTTAATACATATCCAAATCTATCCGGATACATTGCCGCTGCCAACTGTGCTGTTGGGTTAGTATGTCTAATCTGACCATCCTTTAAAGCCACATTGGGCTTCCATTCCATAATATTTTCCAACCAGCATTCATCCACAATCAGTTTCTTTATCCCAATTGCATTCATAGCTGCCAAAGTTTCCTCTATTCCACCAGGTCCAATATGTGCTTGAGTATCAATAATTTCGTATTTCATTTAAACCTACTTTCCCATGTTCCCACCGTCTGTATAAAGATCCAATCTTGTTACCATAAGTTTTCCGTCAACCATTTCAAAATGATTAAACTCAGTAACCATCATTTTGAAAGTAACCTGTCCTCCTGCCTGCTTTGGCATAAGATACATTTCATAAACCAACGCCACTGTATCCTCATCAACAATAGCTTGCTGAATTGGCCCCATCTCCATATCACATTTATCTCTCTGATCTTTCATACTAAGACGATATACACTATATTTCTGCTCGCCTCCAATTGCGTTAATAATGGCATCTGGTGCGTATAAATCATCTGCTATCTTTAACCATCCCTCATAATCTGGAACCCAATTACCCCACCAATCTATCATTCTCTTTAACATTTCATCCTGTTTTGTCTCCACAGGTTTTGATGCAAACTCATTCATTGTACGTACACGTATTTCTTTAGAATTTTCAATTGTTACTTTGTCATTAATTCTCATCGCCTATCTCCTTCCAATAATACATTAGTATTTTTTTGCAACATGTATTGCATTTATTGTTTTTAAATTGTATTCTTAAAAATAATATAAAACAACCATTAGTTTTTTGATAAATGTTGTATTTTAAAACACATTTCAAAATTCTGTTTCAAAATACGATAAACCTCGCAAAATCAATTCAACTATGTCTATCTTATAAATATTAGTTTATGGAGATTAAAAAATGGAAAATTCAAATAAAAATAACATGAGCGCAACACGTCGTCGAACAGATAAAGCAATCCGAACTTCTTTTGTCGAAATACTTCAGAATAAGCCCCTAGACAAAATAACTGTACAAGATATTTGTAATGCAGCAGAAATCAATCGTGCCACATTTTATAGATATTATGTGGACATTTATGACCTTTTTGATACCATTTCACAAATGTTTTTTGACAAACTTTTTACAGATGTTGTAGCTGGTAGAAAAGAAAACTATGAAAAACATTTATCAGATGAGCAACTTAATAATGATATGTATGCCCGTATATGTAGAGCCGTAGATGTTATAGAAGAAGAAAAAGACTTATGTTTTCTACTAATTAATAGTTCTAATCATATATTTGCTATGAAATTAGTCCATGCAATTGAACAAATTACAATAACTGAAAATATTTCCGACGACAATTTAAGGCTTAACCTTCGTTTTATGTGTGGCGGAATATTCTCAGTTATCATAGATTGGGTTAGCAACAATTGCAAGGACGATAAAGATTTAATTATAAATGTTATTAATCGAGGTGTTCATCAAACTTTAAATCTGTAGTGATATACAACACCCACTCAGCAATATTGGTTGCGTGATCACCGATTCTCTCAAAATATTTACCAATCATAAGTAAGTCTGTAGCCTCCTCACCTTCCTTTGGATTTTTTAAGATCAAATCAATAACATCACTTTTCACCTTGTCAAACAACTCATCAACCACATCATCATGAGCTATTACTTCCTCGGCTTTCACCTGGTTTCTCTCCACATATGCTTCGATACTATGATTAAGCATAATCATAGTCTCTGTAGCCATGTTAGAAATATGACTAAACCTCTCAATTTCACTATCTTCACCCATCATGATAGTAATCTCAGAAATATCAGCTGCATGATCACCAATTCTTTCCATATCAGTAACCATCTTCATAGCGGCTGTAATCACTCTCAAATCCCTTGCCACAGGCTGCTGTTGGATAAGTAAATCAAAACAGATACTCTCAATCTTTTTTTGCATGCGATCAATTTCTCTATCGTGCTCCATTATACCTTTCGCCTTATCCACATCCTTTGAAACAAGAGCTTCTATAGCCATTTTTATGGAAACGATTATCTCATTTCCCATATCGATCATTTCTTTATTAAGTTCCATCAACTGTTCATCAAATTTACTGCGCATAGTAAGCTTCCTCCATCATCCAAATCTACCTGTTATATAATCCTCTGTTTTCTTGTTCTTCGGATAAGAAAATAATTGTTTAGTCTCCCCAAACTCAATCATTTCTCCCACCAAGAAAAATGCTGTGTAATCAGAAACTCTAAGAGCCTGCTGCATATTATGAGTAACCACGACCACGGTGTATTTCTTTTTTAATTCCTCCATTAAATCTTCTATTTTTAATGTAGAAATAGGATCAAGGGCTGATGTAGGCTCATCCATCAAAAGTATCTCTGGCTCAACAGCCAATGCTCGTGCAATACATAGTCTTTGCTGCTGTCCACCTGATAATCCAAGGGCTGATTTTTTCAAACGATCCTTTACCTCGTCCCAGATGGCAGCCCCCTTTAGACTCTCCTCAACTATTTTATCCAACTTTTTCTTGTCCTTGATTCCATGCACTCTCGGCCCATATGCCACATTGTCATATATGCTCATAGGAAAAGGATTAGGTTGCTGGAACACCATACCAACTCTTTTTCTCAAATCTGTAGTATCTATTCCTTTGCCATATATATCTTCTCCATCAATCATCACCTTGCCATCTATTTCCACAGACTCCACCAAATCATTCATTCTATTTAGTGTCTTCAAAAATGTTGACTTACCACAACCAGACGGTCCAATAAATGCTGTGATGGCATTTTCTTTTATATTCATATTTACATTTTTCAATGCATGATTTGTTCCATAATACAGGTTTAAATTTTCAACAGATATCTTATCTTTACTCATATCTATTCCTTTCCTCTTACATCAAAATGTTTTGTAAGCGCTTTGGTTCCCAAATTTATTGCCAAAACAATCACCAAGAGCACCACTGCTATTCCAAAAGCTGTATCAAATTCACCCTCACTGGTTGCAGATAGATACATCTGAATTGTCAGCGTTCCTCCAGATTGAAATGGTTTATCCATCAAGCCCATCAATCCTCTCGGTAAAAGTTTTCCACTTCCTGCTGTAAATAGTAGTGCTGCTGACTCACCAACAATTCTTCCTATTGCAAGAATTGCACCAGTTATTATTCCCGGCATAGCACTTGGAATAATAATCTTGCGAATCATATACCATTTACCGCTGCCAAGGCCTATTGCTCCATTTCTATATGAATCAGGAACCGTCTTTAGAGCTTCTTGTGTATTTCGTGTTATAAGTGGTAGCACCATAACAATAAGAGTTAGCGATCCTGTCATAATGGAGTAACCAAACCCTAACTTTTCTCCAAAAAACATCATTCCAAAAAGACCAAATATAATAGAAGGAATACCTGATAATGTCTCTGTTGCATACTCAATCAAAGTAACTATTTTCCCCGGTTTCGCATACTCATTTAAATATATCGCGCTACCCACGCCAATAGGTGTGGCAATAAGCATTGTTATAAGCACTATCATCAAGGTGTTGACTATATTTCCGGCAATTCCCACTGTACCCTTTATGGCACTTGAAACTGTGGTTAAAAATTCCCAATTTACCGACGATATACCCTTGGCAAGCACATATACTATTATTCCCACCAACAAGGTTACGGAAAAAGCAGCACATAGATATATCAATCCCCGCACAATACCGTCTTTTATTCTTCTTTTACTTAGAACCATTTTCGGCACCTGCCTTTCTCACTTTAAGCAGCAAGAAATTGATTATCATAATAAATGCATATAAAACTAATCCCACCGTAAATAATACTTGTCTGTGAAGTCCTCCTGCATATCCCATCTCGCTAACTATCTGTGTGGTTAATGTTCTCACTGAATTAAATGGAAGCGGTAGATTTACCGCGCCACCGGCCACCATATTTATGGCCATAGCCTCTCCCAAAGCTCTTCCTATTCCAAGCACAACTCCCGTTAATATTCCAGATTTTGCCGCAGGAATAACCGTTTTAAAAATCGTCTGTTCCTTGGTGGCACCAAGGGCAAGAGATGCCGCTCTCAAATCATTTGACACAGCCTTGAGTGAAGATGTTGTCACACTTATAACTGTTGGCATAATCATAATTGCAAGGACGATAACCGCTGACAACATATTCGCTCCACCAGTATATTGATGAGAACTATCGTTTTCGTAAATCATTTTCTCCAAATGAAACATTAAAGGATTAAGCACCATCATACCAATCAATCCATATATAACCGATGGAATTGCTGCAAGTAACTCAACAGCACCACCCACAATATTTCCTATTTTCTTTCCAGCCATCTCAGATAAGAACACTGCTGTCATCACACTTATAGGCACACCAATTAATATCGCCAAACCTGTACCCATAAGAGATGACAAGATAATATAGCTTATTCCATACATTGGTTCACTTGCAGTAGGCTTCCAAACATTTCCAAAAATCAAATCAAAAACCCCAACTTCTTTTAAAGCAGGGGTTCCTTTGATTATCATGTATAATGTTATCCCACATACTGCAAATATAGCTAATAATGCACAAATCAAAACAACTGCATGTGCTATTTTCTCTATAATTGCATTTCTTTTCATAACATCACCTTATTGAGGAATAATTAATCCTACACCTTTGATTGCTTCTTTACCTTCATCAGAATTGATATAGTCAAACCATGCCTGAACCAATTCGCTCTGCTCGCTGATCTCACCGTTTGTTGCCATTACAAATGGTCTCTGTAATAGGTAAGCTCCTGAAAGGATCTGCTCCTCGCTAGCTTCTACACCATCAATCTTCATGCCTGTAACAGTATCATCAACAACATCTAATGAAACATAACCAATTGCTCCTGGTGTCGCTGCAATCTTGGCCAACACAGCACCTGTTGAATCAAGTTCCTGTGCATAGTTACATTTATCAGCTATATCCATAATTTCCTCAAATGCATCTCTTGTTCCTGAACCAGCCTCTCTACCAACTACTACGATTGGCTGATCTGTACCACCAAGCTCGCTCCAGTTTGTAATCTCGCCTGTGTAAATCTTGGCTAAATCCTCTGATGAAACATCTGTTATTGCGTTTTCCTTGTCTGTAATAACTGCAATACCATCAATTGCCACGATATTTTCTACAGCACCGCCGGCCTTCTCATCATCCTTCAATGCTCTTGACGCATTACCGATATCGATTGAATCAGCTGCCAATGACTCAAGTCCTGCTCCTGATCCTGTATATTCTATATTTACTGTAACCCCAGGATTCTTCTCCATAAAGCTTTCTGATAAAGCTTCACACATCTTCTCCATTGATGTTGAACCAGCCAATGAAATTGATCCGCTAAGTTCTGTTGATGCTGTATCGCCTTCAGCCGTCTTTTCTGAACCGCCAGCTCCACATCCTGTTAACACTACTGACATTAAACACATGGCTGATACTGCAGCCATAATCTTCTTCTTTACACTCATTTGATTTTCCTCTCTTCAATCATTTTCAAATTTTTGGTACCTCATTTGTCGTTACTCACACATCTTATATTCGAAATGTAAAATCCATAACCTTTTACAAGTAAACCTTTTGTAAAATTTATGAAAACTCATTATTGTAAATATAAATAACGCTGCACAAGAACCCTATAAAGAAAGCCGGATAACCGATGAAGCATACTAACCATTTCACATCTAACCCGCCTAAAGCTATAGGAATTAAGCCTACTAGTGCACCTATGACAGCCCACTTAATAACACCGCCTAGGATAAACAATATATTCTTCTTTTTTTTAACTATATTTAGAACTTCTAATTCATTCCACAATTTACTCATACTACTTACCTCCGTATTTACACTCTATCAACCCCGTGTAAAAACCGTTATGCAGTTTATGTAAAGGAAATGTAAATATTGTATAAAGTTCTTAAATAAACACTTTCAGGTGATTTTGTTGTTCAGCTTGCAGCTCCCACTCAATACAATATGTATATAAATAATTATTACAAACGCAGGAGGATAGATATGATTATTACAAAACGTTTTACAGAAAGAGAAGAAAGTTACAATCAAGTTGTAGCAGACATTAAAAACAACAGTACAGAAACCGACTTTGAAAAAAGAATAAAAGAAAAAATATATCGCTGGTGGAAAGATTGGCAGCCAGACTATGATGGATGGTGCAAAATTGCAGACACCCTTTATTTAGATGATTGTATTATTGAAGCAATCGGTGACGAGCCACAAATATATAACATTTACCGCGATGCAATGAAACATCAACGTGATGCTTTCGAAATGGATATGGGAAAAATTGAAAAATGTGTTGTAGAAGATGACACCCTCACAATCTGGTATTATATGTATCTCACAGCCAAGGCGGATATGGGGCCATTGAAAAAAGGGGAAACCTATAGAATTAAAGTAACAGAGTTTAATACATTTACAGATTTAGGCGCTGACAAAGATCCTATGGTAAATCATCTAATTTTGATTGCCACATCAGTTGGCGGTCACTAATATTTTACATAAAAGAGGACGCATAATTTGAGTTATCACCCAAATTTGCGTCCTCTGTTTTTACTTAAATGCAATTGTCTTTTTTTCTTCTACGCCTTCATTATTTAGGTCCGCTTATAATCTACTAAATCTAAAGTAACATAACTTCTATAACTGCAATCACAAGAGAAAGTATGGCCAAAACAATACCTGCTATTGCCTTTCCTCTGCTCTCTGTCTTTAATCCTTGCGCACACAAATAGAAAACCAACATATATATTATAACTCCATAAATTACTCCAAAAATTGATAATACCAATCCAACAATAGATAAGATAAATCCTATTTTACACATCTTCTCTTTCTTAGCATCATTTTTAGCCTGAAATTGCTTTGCATAATCTCCTGAATTAACAGACTGTCCGTACCCATTATTTGGTGCGTATGCATTATTTTGCTGCATATTATCATTTGGTGCATATGCGTTGTTTGCCTGCATGTTGTCATTTGGTGCATATGCATTATTTGCCTGCATGTTGTCATTTGGTGCATATGCGTTGTTTGCCTGCGTGCAACCACCAACAGCAGAAATCTGATTAAATAAACTCTGCAAAATATTTTTATAACTATCACCAGGCATATTATTAAGTGCTCCCGAATCTAACATATAAAATTTATTACCCAAGCCAATTGTCCATGCATATATATATAATGTCTGGTTCTCTATCTTATATTGAAAACCTCTCTTACCATATAATACTGGATCATTAAAGAAATACATATCCTCATTATACTTATTCTGCCATGTAAACTTATTAGCCTGCAACCATCCCTGAACAATATTATTTACTGTCTCAGGCTCTGCATTAAATTGAATTGTAAAATTTGTTTTTCCTTTATTCATACCAAATCCTCCTAAAATTAAGCATCCTAATTCTATCCTATTTTTTAATTTGGGCTAACTTTTCAATTTTCATAAAATCTATGTACCATAATATTTTCCTACCTTTTAGTATATATACCTAACTTTGCAACCCATTTTCTCTTCAATTGAATTCACAAGATTCATAGAATAATTTGAACAACTCATTATTTATATTTGCATAAATTCTTAGAGCCGATTTGGAGCCAGTAACGATAATAAAAGACCTAGAGCTGGCACTCCAGGTCTTTCGTGACTCCATTGGAATCGTACTAACTTTTCTTAGCTAAGTTCATACTACTACCATTCTTCGAAAAAATCAACCCTTTATCTTGAATCGAACATATATTCGTGATATTATATCTTTGCTGTCGACTCTTTCCAGCAGGAAGGGGGTGACTCTTTTGGCGCTTATACTAACTTTTCTTATCTCCGTATTGGCATCTGTAGCTGGCTACTATATTTGCAAATGGTTAGACGGAGACGAATGACAGCACTAACCTGACGGTGTAGTTCTCCGTAATGAACTTGGGAACTTCGGAGCTGGCACTCTGAGGTTCCTTTATCATTATATAACATATACTACATTTCTATGCTTGATTAAATATCAATTTAACCTTCCTTTTCACTTTTTACTACACTAGCATTAGCAATATGTTTTTTTAACTCAAAGATCAAAATAAGCGAAAAAATAATCTCCAAAACAACAAATGCGATTGCTAATAATGTACTAGAAGTTATATTTCCTATAATTAGTGCAATAATTGGTAATAGTATTGAAAATACTTTGTATGCATTTGATTTATATAACCATGAATATGGCAACAAATGAGCTCCAAAAACCATAGCATACACCATTACCATTTTTTCTGGAACTGCATTAAATACCCACATTACAATTAATAAATAAATCAACTGATTACAAGTAAACAAAAATCCTAATTGTCCTAACTGGTTTTCTTTTGAAAAAATATCAACTTTTATAATCTTTCCAATTATCCATGAAATAGGAAGTAATGGGCAGGAACAACAGAACACCAAAATATTTTTTGTTTCAATAGGCATTTTAATAGTTGTCACAATTGCGATAAGTAACCAAATTATTACGGATGCACAAATAAACGGCAAGCCCTTTTTCTGTTTTAAAATTATATCATTACGTAATTCTTCAATATTCATTAATATTCCTCCGTTTCGAAAATAGTATAATGTCAGCGACCAAAACAGCCAAATGGCAAACAATGATATACTTCGGCCATAAAAAAGGCTCCCGAGAAAATCTCGGAAGCCTTGAATTTACTAGATATTCACACAATCAGCAAGTGATTACTCGATGATTGAAGCTACACGACCAGAACCTACTGTACGTCCACCCTCACGGATAGCGAATGTAAGACCCTGCTCCATAGCGATTGGATGAATCAATTCGATTGTCATCTCTACGTTATCACCAGGCATGCACATCTCTGCTGCGTTACCATCGTTGTCCTTAAGGTCACTTACGACACCTGTTACGTCAGTTGTACGGAAGTAGAACTGCGGACGATAGTTAGCGAAGAACGGTGTA
>JAILFK010000047.1 GCA_024697595.1 Lachnospiraceae bacterium
ATAACCGTATCGCCATCATTTCCCACTTCATCAACTTTATCAAGTAAATACTGGATAACTTCTTCTTTCCTCTCACGGCTACCATCCATTGTAGCTCCGGCTATCTCATCAAAATATTTATCCATATCAAAATGTGCTAGAACTTCCTTAGCAGTCTTTTCTGGTTTAGAAGTAGCAACATATAACTTAAATCCCTCGTTTTTAAGTTTAGCTAACAAATCAATCATACCAGGATATGGTTTATTCTCGAATTTACCAATAGGAATATAGCGCTCGCGAAATATATCTACGCTGCGGCTTCTATCTACTTCTGCCACGCCATACTTTACAAAGCTGTCTCCAAGAGGCGGTCCAATGAAAGTTTTTAATTCTTCCGTGTTTGGAACTTCCATTCCCATTTTTTCAAATGCATAAATTGCACATTTAATAATTCCCTCAGATGAATCTGTAAGTGTCCCGTCTAAGTCGAATAATAAATTTCTATATTTCATCTAAATTAAGCCCTTCTTATTTCTCAAATGTCTCTGCCACCTTCACCAGCAACTCGCGAATCTGCAGATGCTGCGGACATACCTTCTCACATTTTCCACATTTGATACAGTCAGAAGCCTTCCCCCGGCTACCTCCTGTAACCACGCTATCGTAGTAGAAATTAGTATTCCAATTATGGAACGCTTCATGGGCATTTAACGCCGCAAACATATCCGGAATTCTAATTCCCTTCGGGCACTCATTTTCCTCGATACAATATTTACAAGAAGTACAAGGAACGAGATTTAAATTGCGGAAAATGTTACAAACCTTGGTCACTGCCTCAAGCTCCACCTCAGATAGAGGTTGAAAATCCGTCATATAAGACAAATTATCATTCATCTGCTTCATGTCGCTCATTCCAGACAACACAACTGCAATATTTGGAAAGCTTGCTGCAAATCGAATTGCGTAGCTGGCGTTACTTCCACCATTTAAATCACGAAGTATCTTATCTGCATCCTCCGGTAGATTCACCAGACTACCACCTTTTACAGGCTCCATTACCAGGACCGGCTTGTTATATTTCTCACAGACCTCATAAACCTTTCGGCTCTCTACAGACGCATCCTCATAATCTAGGTAATTAAACTGAATCTGCACCACCTCAACCTCGGGATGCTCAGAGAGAATCATATCAAGGACTTCTGCCTTGTCGTGAAATGATATTCCTAGATGCTTAATCAGGCCTTCCTTTTTCAACTCGTAAGCTATCTCATATGCCTGGCATTTCTTGAATTTCTCATAATTATTTCTGTCCTGGGCATGCATGAGATAGAAATCGAAATAATCTACACCACACCACTTCAACTGATTTTCAAAAAACGGACGTATGTCCTCCTGCTTCTTAAAATATGGATCCGTCAACTTATTAGTGAGCAAGAACTGAGATCTGTCATATCTTCCTGCCACACAATCCCTGATTGCCGTCTCTGACTGACCACCAATATATCCATGTGCTGTGTCAAAATAATTAAACCCCGCATCAATAAATGCATCAGCCATCTTCTTGAATTCATCATAATCAACCTTGTCCCCATTCATTGGAAGTCTCATACAACCAAAAGCAAAATTGCCATTAACTTCCGGAAACCACTTATTCTGCTCCATAAGCCACTCCTTTCCTTTTGTCAAAAAGCAACCTGCTGTATGCAAGTTGCTTTTTGGATTTTCAATGTCTCATTTATATTATTTCACGATCCTATTATTTAGCAATACTTCTATAGAATTCAACTGCATTTGCCAAATCTGTCGCATCTGGATGACCTTTGCCAGTACCACCTACAAGCTTGAATGGTCCAAATGTGTTGTATCCCTTACATGAAAATGTACCAACAATCTCTGCATTTTTGCCATCAATAGCTTCTGCCATTGACTTGCTGAAATCTTTGTCCAAAGCACTTGTCATAATGTAGAAAATCTTCTTGTTCTGTGGTAAATGTTCCTTGGCATAAGCAATCATCTGAGGATGAAACTTCGCTGCATAAATTCC
>JAILFK010000050.1 GCA_024697595.1 Lachnospiraceae bacterium
GCATTGCGTTACCTCAAACGAGAGATGATGATACGTTCAAACTTTATTTGGCTGATACAGGGTTATTTACTACCATGATCTTCAGATCGTCAGGGAAGACGGATGAAAACATTTATACGAAATTGTTAAGTGATTCGCTCCCTGCAGATTTGGGATATTTATATGAAAATGCAGTTGCGCAGGTAATCGCCGGATCAGATATAGATCTTTATTATTACACATGGGAGAAAGAAAACAGTTCTCACTATTATGAGGTTGACTTTTTGCTTGCATCAAAAACAAAGATAGTTCCGATTGAAGTTAAGTCATCCGGAATCGGCAAGCATGAGTCAATCACAGAATTTCAGAAAAAGTATTCAAAGTATGTTGCAAAGGAAATATTGCTATCACAAAAGGATATAGGCAACAGAGAAATGTTGAAATTATATCCAATATACATGTTACCATTTATAATTGAAGACCGATGAGAAGATGAGAGAATTAAAGACATGTTTATGAGAAATCTTCTTCTTAATGAGAAGCACGAACTTCATAATCGAGAAATGCATATTAGGGGTAAATTTTTATTGGGTCACGACAATCCAATAAATGACCCAATAAAACTTGATGAGCGAGAACTACAGATTGTAGAGCTGTTGCGTGAAGAGTCTGGCTTTAATACGAATTTCGTGAATTATATCCTGGTAAGACGATTTATCTTGAAGTTAGAACATGGAATTCAAGAGCTGTTAAATGTTATGAGAAGGCTGGTTTTAGCATCGATGGAGAACTAATCAAACAAACGAATTCTATAGGTGAAGGTGTGTTCTATCGTATGGTGGCGCATTGATTTGTCAGGATTTACAAGGCTTTGAGAAGATTTGAGGAGATAAAATCAGTATGATAAAGGTGTTATTCATCTGCCACGGCAACTGATTCCACGAATCTCTTAAAGTCAGTAATAGCAAGGCTCGTGGGGACTTTGAGATGGATTTATAACCCACTTTTAACCCAGGCAGTTTTTGTGCAAATGTGACAAAGCAGCAAAATAACAGTGATTTTGGAGATGTGACATACAATTACATATGGCGAAGAACACTTAATCTTAAGTGTGCTTGGCTACCAATAAACAACCCCATCGGGTCGTGTCAAAAGCAGGGAAGATGTGCTGTGGATTGATACGGGCTGGTGGGTTTGTTACGTTTAAAATTAGATAAATAAATGTAAGAAAAGAGTGATATATAAATGAGAGGATATTATCATACAACTTAAAAGGGATATGATATACTTATGCATAGAATATTATTATTGTTTTGATTTTGATTTAGTTAAATTTTTGGGAGAGGGAAAGTGAAATGGCAACTAATTATACCAAACAGATAGTAAAGGATTATTGTGTTTTGGATACGGAGACAACAGGATTATCTGCGTATTATGATGAAATAATAGAAATAGGTTTGATTCGTGTTAGAGATGATGTGATTGTTGAGAGATTTTCTCAGTTATTACATCCAAGAGATGAGGTTAGTGATTTTATTACAGAATTGACTGGGATAACTAATGAGATGCTGGAGGGAATGCCATCAATTATAGATGTAAAAGAAAAAGTACTTGCATTTATTGGTGATGATATCGTTTTAGGACATAATACATCTTTTGACATAAGATTTTTAAACGAAGGATTTAAAACTAAAATAGATAATTTATATATGGATACAATGCAGTTTTCGCGAAAAGTATACCCTGAATTAAAACATCATAGACTTAGTGATATGACGAAGTATTTAGGCTTATCAAATAACGAACATAGAGCGTTAGCCGATTGTATTTCCACTAAGGAATTATATGATGCTGTTAAGAAGACAATGGCTGAAAAGAATCTTGAAATTCACGATTTGTGGAGAAACTGTAAGGGGCGGACGGTAAAAGGTATAGATATAAAGACAATAATGGCTGATTCATGTGAGATTGATACAGATGGGTTTTTCTATAATAAACATGTTGTGTTTACTGGTAAACTTGAAAAAATGGTGCGTCAAGAAGCTATGCAGATCGTAGTTAATATGGGGGCAGTTTTAGATAACAGTGTTACAAAGAAAACAAATCTGTTGATATTAGGTGACAATGATTATAATTCTATTTTACTAGGAGAAAAATCTAATAAGCATAAAAAGGCTGAACAGCTTATATTAGATGGAAATGATCTTGAAATAATAGATGAAAGAACTTTTTATGATATTTTAGCAGCGGAGTTAGAGAAAGGTGAAGCAGATTGCTCAGAAAATGAAAATGAGTATGATTTGTTTAGTGGCAAAACAATGAAGTGGAAAAATACTGTTAGAAATATGCTAGGAACATTAGAAGAAATGTATGAACTTCCTAAAAATTCCTTGTGGCTATCAGATAATTATTCGATAAAAAATCCAGATAATATTATCAGTCATAGTGTTTGCATATGGGAACCAGATTATCCTAATCAGGGGGGCGGACACCAAGAAGTGAATAAAACTGTTATGACGATATATCTTAGTAATGTGCAAAGTCGTCCTAATGATATTGATTTATATATTAGGGATTTCCAATATAAGGAGTTGGAGGATAAGTGCCCTCAAGATGCGGTTGTATTGACACAGACAAAATCTGATTTAGATACAGGAACAATAAGAGTGAGGTTTAATAATAGTTCTGAAACACTTAAAGAATTTATAAAAGAACATACTATTTATTGTATAAAAAATTATGAGTCTAAAGCTGGTGGGTTTGGATGTTGTAGTAAATATGAACAATGTTCTAATGCAAAGAGGTGTTTGCATGAAAATAAACTCTATTCAAAGGCTTGTGCATATAGAAAAAATTTAGAGATGGGAAGAATATTCTATGGGAAGAATCGAAATATTGATGATTAATAGAAGAATGGGGTAATAGATAATTATGTAGTTTGTTATTTGATATATGATTCTATTTTGAGGAGCTGATTTATTAAAATGAAACTTACATTTGATGAGATGAAGCAAAAATTGATATCTGGTGAAAATGTCAATCTTGAGTGCAAAGAAGCTGAATCTAGTGTCCCAAAGTCTGTTTATGAATCGTATTCTGCATTCGCGAATACTAATGGTGGAGATATTATTTTGGGAATTAAAGAAAATAAAAAAGAATCCGATCCAAAGAAACGATTTATAATACAAGGGATATCTAATCCTGTTAAACAGATAGAAGACTTTTGGAATACTATTAACGGGAATAAGGTTAATACAAATATTTTATCTGATGAGGATGTTTATGCTATAAGTGACGCTGATGTGATTTTGATAGTTATTCATGTGCCTCGTGCAAGTTATAATTTAAAGCCGGTCTATATTGGAGAAAATCCTTATAAGGGTACATATAAGCGTAATAATGAAGGAGATTATCATGCTACTGAGCATGAAGTTCGAGCAATGATTCGTGATCAGAATCCTAATGGTAATGATAGTTCTATTATGGAACATTATACGATGGATGATATCGATTCACCAACATTGATGGCATATCGACAGATATTTAAAGTGACTAATCCAGAGCATGTTTGGAATGGTTATGAAGATAAAGAATTTCTGAGAATGCTTGGCGGCTATTCTAAAGATCGAACAACTGGAGTGGAAGGTCTTACAATGGCGGGCTTGCTTATGTTTGGTAAGGGGCTGTCTATTCGAGAACGATTTGATAACATACTTATGGACTTTAGAGATGAGAGTGGCTTGTCTGGTGATATGCGTTGGAGTGATAGGGTGACATATGATGGCACATGGGAAAATAATTTGTTTAATTTCTTTACCACTGTTACAAGGAAGTTGACAGTTGACTTAAAGAAGCCGTTTAAGCTGGAAAATGAAACTAGAATTGATGATACGCCTGTTCATAAGGCAGTAAGAGAAGGTTTTGTAAATTTAATTATTCATTCAGATTATATGATGGATGCCGGTGTTTTAAAGATTATTAAGAGGGATGATGGTTTTGAGTTTACTAATCCGGGGGTGTTAAAGCTGCCAATAGATGAAATTTATATGGGTGGCAATTCAAAAGCAAGAAATCCTAAAATGCAGACTATGTTAAGAATGGTGGGATTCGGTGATAATGCTGGCTCTGGTTTTCCGGCGATTCTTGAAACATGGAAGAGTAATGGCTGGGTTACACCTGAATTAATAGAGAATACGGTACTTAATCAGGTGACTTTATCTCTTAGTTTCGAGAAAACGGCGATAAAAAACGGCGATAAAAAGACGGCGATAAAAAACGGCGATAAAAAAATGTCAGAAATAACTGAATCGCATGTGAAGGATATCATTGAATTTTTATCAGATAACGGAGAAGCAACTACTGCAGAAATTGCCAAGGTAATAGGCTTAAAACCTTCAAGAACAAGAGAATTGTTAGGTGAAATAGATGAAGTAAAACCAATTGGTGAAAATCGGAATAGAAGATATACTTTAAAAGAATAATAAAGAATGCTGTAGGAAGAAGAGTGTATAGAGACTTTGAATTTGCATATATGGTGGATCAGAAGTTGTTTATATGATATGGAAAGAGTAATTAAGGTTTTAGGCATAGCCTATTGCGAATCTCCCTGGTGAGTGTCGTTGGTAAGGGGCCTATGTGACCACAAGTTGAAAATTTTATATGAGTTAATTAATAAAAGGCTGTTTAGCTGCTTTAGAACAGAGAGTTCAAAAGTATGCTGAACGGTCTTTTTTGTATTTAAATATCTATCGATTTTAGAAGAAAAATTTTTATAAATTTCTGCAGATTT
>JAILFK010000055.1 GCA_024697595.1 Lachnospiraceae bacterium
AGAGTCAGGAACATCATCTTTTGGATGACATCCCTGCATAGGGAGCGGGGATTGGGGCAGAGCCCCAAGAATAACAAAAGCACCGATTTACACGGTGCTAATGTTTTTAGATTTTTGGGACATTTTCAAAAATGCTTGACAGCCAAAGCTTTCCTTTATTGATAATCAACTCATCCAATTCCTTTCCAGTCATTTTGGTTTCCGTGAAATCAAGCCATATAAGATATGTTCCTTCTGTGGGCACCAATTTTACTCCCGGCAAATTATTATCAACATATTTTTGGGCCAATTTTATATTTTCAAAAATATAATTTTTGGCCGCATTATACCATTCATCCCCCTTTGTATAAGCTGCCTGAGTGGCAGCCACACCAAATATATTGGGTTCATCAAGTCCTGACCTGTCGTAGTTCTTTTTAAATTTTCGCCTCAATTCTTCATTCGGTATAAAAATATTTGATTGCTGAACTCCTGCTAAATTAAATGTCTTACTCGGAGCAGTTGCCGTAATAGTAAAATTTCTATATTCAGGTTTTACTTCCTGAAAAATATAATGCTTTTCCTTCCATATAAAATCAAAATGTATCTCATCACTAAATACAATCACATTATATTTATCACAAATATCACCTATTCGCTCCAATTCATCTTTGCTCCATACCCTGCCAACAGGATTATGCGGATTACACAAAATAAATAATTTTACATTATTATCTCGGATTTTATTTTCAAAATCTTCATAATCTATTGAGTAATGACTATTTTCATCATATAGCAACTCATTGACAACCAGCTTTCTGGCATTTTGAGTTATCATATTACTAAATGGATAATATACCGGTTGCTGTATTAATACAGCATCTCCCACCTCTGTATATGCCTGAATAGCATTGGCAATTGCAACACACACACCCGGAGTATGCACGTGCCAATCCGGCAGCACATCCCAATCATGATGTCTCTTCATCCAACCCGCCACACTATCAAAAAAGTCATCTCCCCTCTGTATCTGGGTATAGCCATAGATATTATGTTCAACTACCTCACGCAGTGCATCTTCTATATAGGATGAAGTTTTAAAATCCATATCTGCCACCCAAAGTGGAAGCGCATCCGCTGGATATCTTCTTGCTTCTGCGAAATCATATTTTAAACTTTTTGTATTTTTTCTATTGATTATCTGATCAAAATCAAGATTCCTTTCCGGCATATAATACTCCTTAATTTCACCTAGTTTATACTTTCCAAAACTTTCTTCAATTCTCGTTTTAAATCATCAACATCCTCAATACCAATTGATAATCTAAGAGTAGTATCAGTTATTCCATTTTTCAATCTTTCCTCTTCTGGAAGATCGGCGTGGGTCTGGGATGTTGGATACGTAATCAAAGTTTCAACCCCTCCTAAACTCTCCGCAAATTTTATAAGTTTCACTTTCTCCAAAATTTGTAATGCAGTTTCTTTGGTATCTACATAAAAAGTAATCATAGCACCAAATCCTGTGGTCTGACGTTTCATAATCTCGTATCCAGGATGATCTTCCAATCCGGGATAAAATACATCTGTTACGTGCTTTTGTTTTCTTAACCACCGGGCAATTTCAAGGGCATTTTTCTCTGCCTTTTCCATTCTGACACCTAATGTTTTAATACCTCTTATCATCAACCATGAGTCAAATGGCGCCAATCCGGCACCTGTTGTTTTTATTAATTCTCTTAATGTTTTCTGCACTTTATCATTATTGGTCACAATAAATCCTGCCAAAGCATCATTATGACCGCCTAAAAATTTCGTTCCACTATGTACAACAATATCCGCTCCCAACTTAAGGGGTTTTTGAAAATGTGGCGACAAAAATGTATTGTCAACAATCAATAAAATATCATTTTCTTTCGCCACTTGTGCAATAGCAGCAATATCAGCGACGTTCATCATAGGATTGGTTGGAGTCTCAATATAGATAGCCTTGGTATTTCCCTTTATTTCAGATACATAATCATCCTTTGAAAAATTTAAATAAGTAAATTCATATCCATTTTTCACTGAAACCTTATCAAATAGTCTTCTACTTCCACCATACAAATCTGATTCTGCAATTATATGATCACCTGGTTTAAATAATTCAAAAACTAATGTTATGGCAGCCATACCAGAAGATAATGCCAATGCATCAACACCTTCTTCCAGCTGACATACTATCTTCTCAAGCTGCTCTCTCGTAGGATTCTGCAATCTGGAATAATCATATCCAGTACTCAATCCCACCCCGGGATGTGCATATGTTGCAGTCTGATAAATCGGATAACTTATAGCTCCAAAATGATTAGAATCTTCATCATCATTTTCAGTATGAATACACTTTGTATAATTACCAAATCTCTCATGTTTATCTACTCTGCTATAATACAAAGTGATTTTTTCAAGAGCATTTTCAATTGAACATTCCACGTCAAAAACAGATATTGCTTTTTTCTCCAGCGCCTTTTGTGCTTGAAACCCGATTTTCTTGCAGACCACACATCTACAATCTTCAATCTGCGTCACCTTGGATACTATATCCTTAGATCCACCACAACCGCAGCCATTACCGTTACCACTACAAGCGGAATCTTTTGCACCCACTTGCAATACTCTTCTCTCAACCAATCTAAAATTATCATCTACTTCATATATTAAAAACTCGCTAACTTCTCCAAATTTTAAATCTACATTAATTTCATCTGAAGAACCAACTGCAATTTTATAAGACATTTGTCACCTCTCAATACTTTTTAAAACATCCGTATTGCTGACTAATTAAATCTTTGAACAGCCACAGTATATATATCTTCAATAAGACGAATACCACCTGTATACCCAACATAAAAATCGTCAAACACCACTTTATCCTGCACCGAATATGATATATTTAAAAAATTTCCATCCAACTTCTCTGTAACTTCCTTCTCATAATATCCACCTAAAACGAGAGGATATCCATGATAATCATGTTGTTTAATCTCTTCATGAATTTTATAGCCATCTGTCTCAAACAATACCTCAGCCTCTATTCCAAAGTTTAGTTTTTTAAACTCCTCCTCTATTTGCTGACGATGTTTTTTAGGTGTATCATCAACCACAAATTGCTTTGCCGGAACAAGACCTAAATCATTTACCAAAAATTTGGTTATTCCCAAAGCATATTGAGCATCAGATACAACTGTAAATTGCTTATTGATAACTCGATTTTCCAGGAATAAATCAGCATAACGCTCAATCAAATAATAATAATAGTCCTCATGTTCTTTGATTACTGACTCGACCTTGTCTTTTGGTACACCTGCAAATTCACCTACTTCACGTAAAAATTCACTTGTTTCTGTAGCTCCGATAGGTAATGTAGGATAATGTAGATACGGAGTATTAAATTTACGTTCCATCTTCTTGACATTTGATAAGCCAACCCAAGGCGATACCAGCAAATTAAATTCTGCCTCTGGTATTTTTTTTATATTTTCAATACCTCTCTTAAAACCAAAAATAGTATTTGGAATAAGTCCCAACTCTCGAATCAGATTCTCCAATTCACGCAAATTACCCAACCAGAACAAATCCTGATAAGGTACATCTGCCCAAATATTTACCAACCCCTTTTGTTTTTTATCTGACTTCTCTAAATACTGATCAATAATTGCATCAATCACCTGCTCATGACCCTTGTAATTATTACCCTTAAAACCTGCTGTTGGAGCATATAACACCGGCTTTTGAGCATCCTCAAATCTTGATACAACCTCCCCGGAATCATCTCCCACTATCTCAGGTATGCATCCTGTTAAAACAACATATAAATCTGCATCAACCACCTTTAATGCATTTTCAATTGTAGAATTCAATTTTTTTACACCACCAAAAACTACATCCTTTTCATTAATACTTGTACACGGGAATATATTTGGTGAAAAATATCCTGAACTGCCTATTGACTCAGATAACTTCTGAGCACATCCAGGGCCAGAATGAAGTATTGGAAGTGCTCTGTCAATTGCCTGTACCGTCTGCATAGCACCCAGTGCACATTTATATCGCTGCTTGTCCAATAATTTTGCCATCTTTTACTTTGCCTCCTCAAGAAATGCGTCCACATTTTGTTCATACCACCAATTTGTATATGGTAATTTTGAGCGCTTTGCCAAATTTTCTTCAAAACTTCTATTTCTCACAGCATCTAAAATTGTCTGCGCAAATTCTAAAGTATGTTTATATCCAAAAATCATATACTCATCAGCCACATATACTGCAGGGGTTCCATTTTTAATAGCCCACACAGTAGAGCCAGGATGTCTAGAGAAATAAACATCAGGCTGATATTTATTCAAAATATTCATAACCTCATAGTTCTGCTGATCTGCCACACTGGCTTCGAAATCAATATCATTATCCAACAGATACTTCATAGATGGTGGAACATCCCCATTCTCATATTTTTTGTCATAGTGCCAAGCCAAAGCCCATACCACTTTCATTCCCAACTCATCTAGCACACGAGAAACCTCAAAAGTATATCCCGGTCCCATTCCAATTACAGCAGTCAGACCTTCTAACTCCTTCTTTATCTCCTGAATCTGTGGGAGATAAATAGCTCGCTCTCGCTGAATATATTTTTCAATCTTATCCTCACGACCAGTTGCTTTTCCTATCTCTCGCAACCACGTTTCAAAACCTTTAATACCACACTGATTGATACTTCTTACATATGGCACATTATATTTTTCCTCAAGGGCGTTGCCCAAATAATTACCTAAAGTTCCGCATATACATGTTGTGGCAAGACTCTCTGAAAGATGAGACAATTCCTCTATTGTAGAATTACAATACAAAAATACCGGCTCTAAATCGAACTCCTTAAACATTTCAATAATTTCTGGTCTAGCGCTCTCAAAGAAATTTTTAAAATTCACCTTATTGGTCTTTACGTCTTCTCTAGGCGGTTTTACGATTTCCTGTAAAATAGCATGATCAGAAATATCAAAACCTGTAGCCCATATTCTTGATTTAAATCCCTCGCAGTGTACCGCAACTATAGGCACATCTACTTCCTCTCGAACATCATCCACAATACTATCAATATCTTCACCGATAATACCTGTAGCACATGAACTTGATACAAATATTGCCTTCGGCGAATATCTCTTATTAACCTCTAAAATAATATCTCTTAACGCATTAGTTGAACCGAAAATTGTATCATTTTCATTCATATCTGTTCCAACATATACAGTGTCACTTGTCACGCCTCTTTTCTTAGCCATTACCTTGGACATATAATATGCATTTGAACTGGCCACCGAACAACCAGCAGGTCCATGATGAATAATTGCAACATCACGAATCCCCGCCAATTGCCCTAAACCACATGATGAAAGACATGTACTCGATTGAGAAAAACATCTAGAACATCCCTTTAATGTTCCACACTCACTCTGTGTAGCCAAATCCTTTAATGTTCCAACATAGCCTGTAATTGACCCAATACGGTTCTCTCTAGTCGCCACATTGGAATTGCTCGTATTAATAGCCATATATCAATTGTTTCCTTTCCTTATGTAAAATACTTTAAAACTCTATATCGTCCTCAACATCATGGTGCACTCTCTGTAAATCTTCTGATAAATAACGCTCCCCGTTATCTGGCAAAAGGGGTACAATCAATTTACCTTCATTTTCCTCAAGCATTGCTTGTTTTATGGCAACCGCCAAAGATGCTCCAGATGATGCTCCTACAAAAATGCCCTCATATTTAGCCAACAAATGTATTGCTTTTAGGGTCTGTGCATATGTGATAGTTACATATTCATCAACCAAATCCTGGTTGAAATTTGCCGGTGCCATAGGTGTAATTGACGTTCCATCATGCACGGCATGAATACCATGAAATCCGCCATCTTCTGTTCCTTCCACAATAGGATTTAACACATCATTTTCATCTGGCTGAGTAATAACCACTTTTATACTTGAATTTTGCTCTTTTAGATACTTGCTAATTCCATGTGTTGAACCACCTGTACCTACACCTCCAACAAATATATCAATTTCACCATCTGTATCCTTCCAAATCTCTGGACCTGTATATTTATAATGAGCATTAATATTATCCTTATTATCAAGTTGCTTAGTAGGGTAAGCACCTTCAACACCCTCACTCATCCAATTTAAAACATCCTCAAAAGCTGATATTCCCTTATTGAATACGTTGTCTATCAAATTCTGTGGCACATCCACTATATTTGCCTGATAAGCCTCTAATAATTTTTTTCTTTCTATTGAAACACCATTTTGAATTCCAATATTGAATCTATAACCTTTTGCAGCGGCAAAGGCAGCCATGGCAACACCTGTATTTCCGCTGGTAAACTCCACTAAAGTAGTATTTTGTGGGCTTATATCGCCCCTAGCTTCCGCCGCCTCAATAATCTCAATGGCCATTCTGTCTTTATGTGAACCTGCAGGATTGAAATACTCCAGCTTACCTGCTATTCTTCCTTTTAATCCCAAAGCTTTTTCTAATCTTTTAAACTCTACAATAGGCGTATTACCAACTAATTCTGTAATCGATCCATATATATTACTCATAATCAACCTCCAACGTGTAATTAAATCTTGTAGTCATCAGCAAGTTCCATCATTCCATATTCCATAAGAATCTCTTCTAATCGCTCTTGTGTCATAGGTGTTGGTACAACAAAATCTGTATTTTCAATTACTGCCTGCGCCAAATTTCTATATTCCTGAGCCTGATTTGAATCAGGTCTGTATTCAATAACTGTCTTCTTATTAATTTCTGCATGCTGCACAATATTATCTCTAGGAACAAAATATAAGAGTTTAGTTCCAAGTTCCTTGGCAAAAGCACGCAACAGATCCAACTCTCTATCTACATTTCTGGAATTACAGATAATTCCTCCCAAGCGTACTCCTCCTGTTCTCGCATATCTTTGAATACCCTTTGAAATATTGTTTGCAGCATATAAAGCCATCATTTCTCCACTTGCAACAATGTATATTTCTTTTGCTTTGCCCTCACGAATAGGCATAGCAAAGCCTCCACACACAACATCTCCAAGAACATCATAAAATACATAATCCAGATCATCTGTATATGCACCTAGATTTTCTAACATATTAATAGATGTAATAATTCCTCTACCAGCGCATCCAACACCTGGCTCTGGTCCACCAGATTCTACACATTTGGTGCCGCCATAGCCTTCCTTCATAATACGATCAAGTTCAATATCCTCCCCCTCTTCTCTAATGGTATCAAGAACAGTCTTCTGAGCTAATCCACCCAACAATAATCTAGTTGAATCAGCCTTGGGATCACATCCCACAACCATAACTTTCTTACCATGTTCAACCAAACCCGCTGTTAGATTCTGTGTTGTTGTTGACTTTCCAATTCCTCCTTTTCCATAAATTGCAATCTGTCTTATTTCTCCCATTGCTACTTCCTTTCCTGTTCAAATAATTTATTTATCATTACATATTGATGTAATTTCTTTATAGATTCGGGAATTATTCCCGGAATCTCATAACTCTCAACTCCTAATCCTTCAGCAGTCGCCGCTGCTTTATCGCCTATTTTACTCACCAGCAGATATCTACAGTCCTCTATCTTCTTCAAGTTCTCAATTAATCTGTCTTCATCATGCGTTCCGTACTCGCAAACTGGTGTCACCTCTCTTTTTTCCAAATATTTTATAGTTCCATCTTCATTTAGATGATATATATGAAATATCTTAGCTCTCCCAAAATGATTATTGACCACTATACCATCGCTGGACGCTATAGCTATTTTGTAACCACCATTATCCATGTGAAAAAGTCTCCTTTACTTTCAACCTTCTCTGATATATCTGATCACCATACTCTGACTTTCCAGGAACACCAACTGCATCTGCTCTACAATGCTGGCAATGCCTGAAAACATCAATATATCTGGATGCTTTGGTTCTTGCCTCATCTATCTCTGCACAAACAGGTGCTTTACAATCCTTCAATTTATGTTGTGGAATTAAAGGTATAATATTGTAAATCTTCGCTCCCGCTTCTTTTACCGCTCTAGCAATATCCTCAATATGTTCGCCATTAATCTCTGGAACAAGAACAGTATTCACCTTAACTGTTATCCCTGCCTGAGCCACCTTTCTTATTCCTGCAAGTTGATTTTTAATCAAAATTTCTGCACCCTCTACTCCCTCAATTTTTCTTCCATGATAGATAATATAATCATTCAATTTACTTTCAATAACAGGATCTACAGCATTCACCGTCACTGTGAGTGAATCAATTCCCACATCAATAACCTCCTGGGCTCGTTCATCTAACAGCAATCCATTAGTGCTCATACATTTTATTAATGACGGAAATTTTTTCTTGATAATCTCAAACGTCTCAAGCGCTTTATCCGATGCCAATGTATCTCCTGGTCCTGCAATTCCAGCCACTTTAATATCTGGGCAAATTTCCAAAGCCTTTTTTAATATTTCTTCAGTATCTACTGGTTGCAGCACCTTAGATGTTACACCAGGCCGATCATCAACATCATTTATGGTTCTATCACAAAATCGACATGCAATATTACACCCCGGACTTACCGGTAAATGTATACGACCAGCATTATTTTTATGTCCTCCAAAACACGGATGCGAATTCTGCAAATCCTTATATGTATTGCTCATATTTCACCCTCGTCTTTCATCTTTTATTAGATGATAAAAATATCACCAATGATACCGGATGGATTCGAACCATCAACTTCAGCTTTGCAAGCCTATGCCATTCCAGCGGCTACGGCATCAAAAAAAGACCAAAGTATTGTCGCAACAAATCTAATAATTTGAATCAACAAACCTCTGGTCCTTCCAGTCAGTTATTATTCGTATTTTTCTTATACTCTCATATTCTTATTTTTTCAGTTTTATCAATTTGAATAATCTTGCCGTCTTGAATAATCAGCGTAATATTGCCATACCTTACCTCCTCTACCAAGGTCTCCAGTAAAGTACTCAATTCACTATTTATAATATCCGACTTATCTTTTCCCATCACTTTCACCTCTTATGAATTAAATAATGGTGTAGACAAATATCTATCACCTGAATCAGGAAGCAATGCAACAATTACTTTTCCCTTATTCTCAGGTCTCTTGGCCAAAATCTCAGCCGCTTTCAACGCAGCACCTGAAGAAATACCCACTAGAATACCCTCAGAAATTGCGAAAGACTTACCCTCTGCAAAAGCATCCTCATTTTCAATAGTAATTATCTCATCGTAAACAGCTGTATCAAGCACATCTGGTACAAAACCAGCGCCAATTCCCTGAATCTTATGTGCGCCAGGAGTACCTGTTGAAAGAACTGCACTTGTAGCCGGCTCTACAGCAACAACTTTAACATCAGGATTTTGCTCTTTTAAATATTGTCCAACACCTGTAATAGTTCCACCTGTTCCTACTCCTGCAACAAAAATATCAACTTTACCATCTGTCTGATTCCAAATTTCTGGGCCAGTAGTCTCTTTATGCACCTGAGGGTTTGCTGGATTGACAAATTGTCCAAGAATAACAGAACCTTCTATTTCCTTATTAAGTTCCTCAGCCTTGGCAATCGCTCCTTTCATTCCCTTAGCACCCTCTGTAAGCACTAATTCTGCACCATATGCCTTCAACAGATTTCTTCTCTCCACGCTCATTGTCTCTGGCAAAGTAAGAATGGCTTTATAACCCTTTGCTGCAGCAACTGCGGCAATACCAATACCTGTATTTCCGCTTGTTGGCTCTATAATTGTTGCCCCCGGCTTCAAAACACCTTTCTTTTCAGCATCCTCAATCATAGCCAATGCAATTCTATCCTTCACTGATCCAGCTGGATTTAAATACTCAAGCTTGGCCAATACTGTAGCCTCAGTTATCTCCCTCTTCTTAGAATAGCCATTAATCTTTAATAATGGTGTCTGCCCGATTAACTCTAATGCACTGTTTCTTATTTCACTCATAATATATATCCTCCTTTTTTTAACTTAGATACATACTATCACTCTTTTTTTTTTATGAAAAATGCGTAAAGTTTATCTCCTGCGATAAATTTTAGTTATAGCCCTCATGCAACACTTTATGGCCATTCAGACAATATTGTTTTTTACTATATTTCGAAACCAAACTATCATGAGAAGCAATTATCACAATATTTCCTGCTTTAGCGTATGCACTTAAATATTTCATAACCTTTTCTCCCGTATTAATATCAAGTCCCGTAGTAGGCTCATCAACTATTAATACTTCAGGATGCTTAAATACTGCCCTGGCAATAGATACTCTTTTTAATTCTCCTCCTGAAAGTTCTCTCGGAAAACGATTGTAATGTTTTTCAACATTTAATTCTTTTAATATTTTTAATGCCTCTTCCTTCTTATTTTCATTTACCATATTATCTCCGGCAAACCAAAAAATATTTTCTAAAATATCGCACTCCTGCAAAAAAATATTTGTCTGTGGCACATAACTTATCTCACGCTTATGTAATTCAGACAATGCTTTATCTGCCAAATCATAAATAGAATTGTTTTTCCATTTCACCTTCCCACTCTTTGGTTTCAATATTCCTGCAATACAAGCTAACAATGTACTTTTTCCACTGCCCGACTCACCTCTTATAACCACCAGCTCTCCTGGCTGAATCATTAAACTTGCATTATCTATAATCAGCTCCTGATGCTTCTTATAGGTCAAATCAACATTTATCATTTCAAGGCTCATCCCTATTCCGCCTCCCTCCGAAGTGCCAGATACGGCTGCATATTACAAATATTGAATATTGGATAAGAAGCCGATATAACCTCAACCAATACGATTATCACAACCGTTAACAACATATGTAATATAATCTCACCTGATCCCGGTCCTAAATATGGCATAGAAAGAACTCTACCAATATAATTTCCAAACGGCACTATAATAAGCGTTCCCACAAAGCATCCTATTATCGCACCAAAGATTGCATTCTTGCACAGGTTTTGTAAAATTTTCAAGTAAACCTCTAATTTTGAATTTCCTGCGAAACGCATCAACGCCACTACTTTTCCTCTCATCTTTACATGAATAGTATTTATAACAAATAATATAACCAACAATATAACTTCCATTGCCATAATCAGTACAGCAAGTATCTTCTGTATATTTTTCAACTGGTCAACCATATTAATATCCAATTGCTTTGGATAAATCACGTCAAAATCATCACCTATCAAGTCATAACATTCTTCTACAATATCAGACACTTTATAACCATCCTTTATTTGTAAATATTTACCAAATATTATCTGTTTATTTCTAAACATTAGCACAAGGGTCTATGTTATAATTTTTTTATAGTGAAAAATGTAGTAACACAATTATTCAACCTAAAGGAGAAGATATATATGCTAGGATCAAAGAAGAAATTAACAGAAACAAAAGCTCAATCTATAACCAATTCTCTATACAATTGGGATTTCCAGCCAGATTACACTACAGATGGCATTGAAAACATAGATTTAATTGCCAAGACGTTGTCTCAAATCTACAACCAATACAAAGACTTCTTCACAACTTTCAAAGAAGAATTTCAGGATGTAGAAAATGTATCTGTACAATTAAATGGCGTTGCTGAAAATATTGAATCAGCTTCATCTAATGTAAAAGATTCCACAGATTATATTTCGCGTGGAGCTCAAAAGCAAGCTGAAGATGTGGGGAATTGCTTAGAGGTTGCTAATTATCTTGCCGAAAAAATGGGGTTAATGGAGCAAGATTCTATAGAATTAGTTGAATTGGCAATGGAAATGTCAAAGCAAAACGAGGAAAGCAAGCTTTCTATCAAACAGCTCAATGATAATCAAAAGCAGAATCAGGCAGCGATCAATTCTATTCAAGAAGAGATCAATGTATTGCTTGATAAAATCCAAAAAATACATGAGGTAACACAGGTTTTATATGAAATATCTTCACAGACCAACCTGTTGGCCTTGAACGCTTCTATCGAAGCAGCTCGAGCTGGAGAAGCTGGAAAAGGTTTTGCGGTTGTAGCTGAAGAAGTTCGTAAACTTTCTGTACAAAGTCAGGAAGCCAGCGAATCCATCAGCGAGTCAGTTGATGGTATAACAGACGAACTTGATGTATTAAACAAAACAATGAACTCATCAAAAGAAATTTTTGATGGACAGGCCTATGCTGTTGAACAAGTTGCTGATTCAATGGAAAAAATCGGTTCTTCCATCGATAATTTTGTCACCCGTCAAAAAGACTTCGGAAATGGTGTCAAAGAATTAGATGAGTACAAGGAATCAATTGTGGAATCTGTAACCAATATCAATTCAGTAATAGCAGAATTTTCTGCTTCTACACAGGAAGTTGCCAGCGAAACTTTCATTTTAGATAATCAGATTTCACTCCTAAACCAGATGTCAGGCACATTGAACAAAAATGTTGAAACAATTAAAAATACCACTTCAAAGGTAAAGACCCCATTTACTTCTACAAAAAAGAAAAAAATAGCTATGATCTGGGATTTGGATGATGTTTTTTGGAACCCAGCAACCGCTGAAGCTGAAAACACAGCCAAAGTATTAGGCTATGACATTGAAATTTTCGCACCAAAGCAACGAGGTGATGAGGGAACGAAATCTATGGTAGACTTCCTCGACTACGTTCTCAAAAATGATTTTGATGCTATTGTAATCTCTCCTATTGATAATGATCAGGTTGCTAACCGATTAAAGCAAGCTAATGCCAAGAAGATGAATATTGTATTCCTTCAGTCAGCACTTCCTGGAGTACAACACGAAGGTATTGTTGGTACTGATTCTATCCAATGTGGAGTCTCTGCTGCAAGGGCAGTAGCAAACATCCTATCAAATGGTGGAACTGTTGCTGAAAACAGATGGGATAACAACCTTATCGACGCAATTGAAGGCCGTTCTCAGGGATTTGAAAATGAGCTCTATAATCACGACAATATCAATCTTGTTTCCTTCAAAGCACCAGGCGGACCATCTCAGGCAGAAGCCGATCGTTATATAGATGATGTGCTTAGATCTAATCCTGATATAGATGTATTCTTCGCATCTAATATCGGATGGGGAGAATGTTACAGTGACTATGTGCGCAGACATCCAGGTGCATTCAAGGTGGTAACCGTTGATTTCACCGCTAGAATTGCTGATGCTATCGAAGATGGATATGTAGACACAGCAATCGCTCAAAGACCATTTGCATGGGGCGCTGTTCCACTCAAGATGCTTGCAGATGTTTGGGATGGCAAATCTGTTGCTTCCAACACAGATACAGGAACATATGTTGTAAACAGCAGCAACCTTGCAATTTTCAAAAATAGAATTTAGTATAAAACATTTATCTAAATGAATACAAAAAATAAAAACCTCCTACCTATATAACACATAAGCAGGAGGTTTATTTTTTATTAGTTATTTATAGTATGAACAGGTATTTACAAAACCTCTTTCATTTTTATAAACATTTTTTCAGTATCTAGAGGCTTTGCTATGTGTCCGTTCATCCCTGCATCTAAAGCATGTTGTACATCCTCTTTAAAAGCATTAGCAGACATAGCCAATATTGGAACATTAGCTTTTTGCTCATCCTCCAAGCTTCTAATTCTACGGGCAGCATCATATCCATTTAAATTTGGCATCTGTATATCCATTAACACCAAATCAAAATATCCAGGAGCGGCTTTTGATATCATATTTACACATTCCACACCATCTCGAGCTCTCTCCACTTGAATATCATGCATAGTAAGCAATTCTGTGGCAAGCATAGCATTAATATCATTATCTTCTGCAAGAAGCATCCTTCTTCCAGAAAGTTTTTCAAGATCCTCGGAATCGTCACCATATCCATCAAAATCAGCTCTTTCACCATACTTGTGTGGAACACGAATAATAACAGTTGTTCCTTGGCCCACTTTACTTTCAATTTTTATAGTACCATGCATCTGGTCCACAAGGCGTTTAACAATAGCCATTCCAAGACCAGTACCTTGTACACCGCTATTTGATGAATCTCTCTCCCTTGAAAACTGCTCAAATATATGAGCCAGAAAATCTTCAGACATACCAATTCCATTATCTTGAATCCTATTTTCTATAACACATATATTATTTGATTTAGCTAAAATTTTTCCATTTGAACTAATAATAGTATCATCTTCAACAGTAACACCGAATTCCTCATACATCGATTCCTCAAATGGAATCTCAGTAACACTAGCATAAATATCACCACCATTAGGTGTATATTTAATGGCATTACTCAACACATTCATAAGAACCTCTGTCAAATGAGTTCTATCTAAATACAGATACATATGCTCCACATCTGACTTAGTATGCATTGTCTGATTCTTTTTCTTTAATTCACCATCAAAAACCGTTGTCCAATTTTCAAAAAATTCATATGCATTGGTTAGTTCTTCATCAATGACAAGTTTATTGCTTTCAATTCTAGCCATCTCCAACACATTATTTAAAATATCTAACAACTGATGGCTTGCAACTGAAACCTTCTTACGATACTCTGAATTCTTCTCAACATCATAAGGATTTTTTTCTGCCAAATCAGTAAAACCTATAATTGCATTAAGAGGCGTTCTTATATCATGACTCATGTTAAACAGGAAGGTTGACTTGGCTTCATTGGCAGATTCTGCCGCTTCCTTTGCTGTTTCAAGTTCCTCTCTTTTTGCAATCTCATTTTTCAAAATCGCATCTATATCTCTAAATCCATATACAAACTGTCGCTTACCATCCTGAGTATCCGCATTTACAAATGACATCTGATGATATCCCTCTTCGCCATTTTCATCAATGCGAATATAATTAACCTCATAGTGATAATTTTTTTCAAGTTGCTCTAAAACCTTTGCAGAATATACCTCAATTCTCATTCTTTCCTGATCCTGTGGTGCCACATATTTATCAATATATCTACCACAAGTCACGTCATAATCCATATAATTCCTACCAAGTTTAACTGCAGCCTTGATCGTAGCTTTTCCACTCGATCGAATAAGTCTCATCTTTAAAGTATCTTTATCCACTGCCCAAATTGTATGATATTCCCAACTCAAACCCTCTATCATACCCATTGCATCCTGAATCTCTCTCTGAGCAATAAGTTCTTTTCTTGTGGCTTCATCACAATCAGTAAACCCAATTAATGCGCTCTTTAGCACACCATCCTCCTGAATATGACGAATAGCTTTCATCTCAAAATAACAATCCTGCGGATTTTTATATATTTCTGAAAAAGAAGTTGACTCAGATAATTTCTCCTTTATATACTCTGGAGATAAACATCTCTTCATTCTATCAAAATCCTCTTCGCACACAGAACTTTTTAGAAATATATTCACTACATCGGTATAATCATTTTCATAAAATACATCCTTCATTTTTGCGCCTGCATCAAATTTAAACTTGTACAAGCTCAACTTATTTGTATCAATATCTAGTTCAATTATAATGTTATATTCCTTGGACATGGCATCTTTAGTTCCATTTCTATAGATAACCTCATCACTTATAGTCTCAATGGTATAGACCACTTTTTTGCTCACAGGAAAATCTGCAAGTCGCAAAAAACTGGCTTCGCACCAAGTTCTGCCCTTGCTTAAAAACATACAAGAGATTTTGTTTTTATTACCAAAACGCTCTTCTAAATGAGTTAAATCAACAAATTCCGTAATAAGCCCTCTAGTATCTGCCGATGCAATCTGTTCCATAACAACGGAAAGAACCTCGTGACATTCAGCATTTGTCCTGAATAACTCATCTAAAATATCATTGCTTTTAAATTTAGTTATCTCATTATTTTCAATGTCCACAATGTGAATGGATAAAAATCTATCTGCTATCGAATCTAGCAATGCCTCTACATATTCCATCACCATACACCCCTCATATAAAAATCCCATTAAAAGTTACATTTATATAAACATATAATAACATATCAAAACACAAAGAAAAAGGAACATATCTTTAATAGATATGTCCCAATTAATTATTAATATTATATGACCATTGCTGTCTATTATCCTAACGCCACGTCCAAGGCCATCATAACCGTAAATCCTAGAGAAAACATAATAACTCCAACATTGGAATGCTTTCCTTCTGACATCTCAGGAATCAACTCCTCCACAACCACATACAACATCGCACCTGCTGCAAAAGCCAATAAATATGGCATTGCTGGTATAAGTTTTGATGCCGCAAATATCATAACTAGCGCTGCTAAAGGTTCAACTACTCCTGAAATTATTCCATATATACACGCTTTAGTTTTACTTAATCCCTTGGCATGAAGGGGCATTGAAATTATAGCCCCTTCTGGAAAATTTTGAATTGCTATACCAACTGATAAGGCAAGAGCTCCACCTACGGAGATTTCTTGATTATTTGATAGGAGTCCTGCGTACACAACGCCAACCGCCATGCCCTCAGGAATATTGTGTAAAGTAACTGCCAATAACATCATAGTATTACGGCTCATCTTTGTGTGAGGTCCCTCTGAATTCTGTGCAAACATGTGTAAATGTGGAGTCACATGATCCAACAAAAGCAAAAACAAGGTTCCCAACCAAAATCCAATAAATGCCGGGATAAACGATAATTTGCCCATATCGGTGCACTGTTCCATAGCTGGAATAAGAAGGCTCCATATAGATGCAGCCACCATAACTCCCGCCGCAAAACCAATCAAAGCTTTGTGTATGGTAATATTTAACTCTCTTTTCATAAAGAGTACACACATCGCTCCCATAGATGTTCCCAACAGCGGAATCATTATACCTTTTATAACTTCAATCATTGACTTATCTCCTAACTATAAGTGGGCTCAAATGCTCACCAAATTCCTTAAGCCAAGTATCCACCTAAAGTACGACATTCGTCAAGTTCATTATCTCCAGGAGTATTATTTGCCATAACTCCATCAGCTACGAGATTGGCACCCACACCACTTGTGCGATCCTGCCACTCTCTCATCCATTCACCATCTCCCCATCCGTAAGAACCGAATAAAGCAACCTTCTTACCTGAAAGAGAATTTTCTACAGATGCAAACATTGGCTCAAACTCAGATTCCTCTAAAACCTCAGCTCCCATTGCTGGGCATCCAAATGCTATAGCATCAAAATCATTTACCATATCTGCGCTAAAGTCAGCTGCCTGATACACGCTAACCTCTGCTCCCTTATCCTTAGCTCCGGCCTCAACAGCCTCTGCCATCATCTGTGTATTTCCTGAACCACTCCAAAATACTACTGCAACTTTACTCATTTTTATACCATCCTTTCGAACTCTTCGTTAAATCTTTTTTGTGTTTTTTAGTTCTTAACTTTCTAATAGGATTTAAACCGCTTCCTTCATCTCCACCACAAGCTGAGATAAACTTCTTCCCTGACTGTGAAGACGTTTATATGTATCTGTACACTTCTTATACATGTCAAATGTTTTTTCAGCCTCATCAGCATCTGAATAAGCTTTCCAACATCCAGAGCACTTTACCCCCTGGCAAGGGTCTGCCATGAAATGTCTAACATCTGATGGTGGATATCCCAAAAACAATCCTATCTCATGAGGAAAAACTGCGTCTTCTGCCAAATGTCTGATCAACTGAACAAGACAATACTGAGCACCATTGCAACTGTAACCCTTGCTCTCCAATATCTCTATAGCCTCCGGACTGGACAAATCCTTTTCAAGGAAATCCGGTCTATAGATATATACCAAAGCATCTTTACCTGTAACTTTAACAGGTACCGCTCTAAGGCCTTTACAGATTAAAATATTATTCAATTCTCTTATTTCATCATATAGATTTGTCAATTTATCTAACTGAATTCTAAATAAATTTCCTGTCTTTATTCCGGCCAATGTAGGGGAACAATGTTCAATTACATATCTCTCTGGCATAAGGTTTACATCCTTCCAAATCACACTTATAACCCAAACCAACTTCAACCCCTTCAGACTTTGATCAATTTGTATACAGTCCTTTAGGATCAGTAGTCAGTTTGTAGGTTAGTCTGAACTAACCTGCGGTTAAAAAGAATCGCCGGCGCTCACCGGCGTTCTATGAGTTAGTCATTACTAACATAGTATCACATTCTTTTTTCATGTCAAGCATAAAATCAAAATATTTTTTATTTATAATCTATTTCTCTTTCTTCTGTCACTTGTTTTCCATGACCACTCTCAAAATTTGTCGAATTGAACTCACGTAAATATTCCATAAATTCATTCTCTGGTATTGGTTTTGAAAAATGGTATCCCTGCAAGAAATCCACTCCCTTTGAAATTAAATACTCCTTTTGTTCTTCTGTCTCAACACCCTCTACCACTGCTTTTCTATTAAGTCCCTGTATAAGTTGAATCATAGAATTTAACACTGCTTTATTCCCAGCATTGTCATCCGCCGCCCACAAAAATGTCTTATCAATCTTTATAATATCAAAATTATAATTTACTAAATATGAATAATTAGCATTTCCTGTACCAAAGTCATCTAAAGCAAATGATATCCCTGAATTTTGCAAAGCATTCATTACGTTAGCCATTACGCTATCATTATGTACAACAGCTGTCTCTGTTATTTCCAAATCAATTTGGTTCTTATCCACATCATATTTTTCAATTATTTTATCTATATTTCTTAAAATATCCGGATTCATACATTCAATGGTAGACATATTTACTTCAACATACTCAAGGCCATATTGCTTAGGATTATTTTTTTGCAAAAACTTACATACATTTTCTAAGACAAAATTCCCAATATAACCTATCTGTCCTGTCTCCTCTGCAATTCTTATAAATTCTTCCGGTGGAATCTCCCCTATTTCTTCATCTGTCATTCTAACTAGTGCTTCGCATGCCTTGATTTTTTGAGATTTCACGTCATAAATCGGCTGATAATACACCTGTAAACTTTTATTCTCCAGCGCCCTTGTTATCGCCATCTCCACATCTAATTTCCTTGCGTCCGTCTCTACTTCATCAACAAAGTTAACCTTGGCTTTAGATTTGATTTTCTCCACAGAGCCTTCTACAAAAGAATATAGTTGTCCCTCACTAGATATTTGATTTGGAACACCTGTGACTGCTACTGTGGTTTGGAATACCACACCGTTATCCTTCAAATCCCATTTTTTCTCAAAACGAAGTCTAATATTTTCTGCCAATCTCAAGGCATCTTCCTTAGAATAATCATATAGTAACAACACAAATTTCTCGTGTTCTGGATGATATACATTTACCTTGTTATCAGCAAACATAATCAACCAACTAGCCATGTTCTTTAAAACATCATTGATTCTTTTCGCACCAACAATTCTGCTGTAATAATCATAATTATTAATATCAATTAAAATAAGATAAGCAGAATAATTAGTCTTATTTAGTACTGAAAAGTCATTCCATAACGCAACCCTACTTAAAAGTCCAGTTTCACTATCAATAACCTCACTGTCATTTTCCAGTCTAATATAAGCGATCATAAGACATACGGATTGTAAAAAAATGGATATATTAAGATGTATATCATTCACTATTTTATCTACCATAATACTGCCAATCATAGCATTTGAAATTATAAAAATGGAGATAAAATCATTTTTTAAAATATGTTTTCTGTATATAACAACTGCTAAAATCGCTCCGCAGCCGTATATTAAAATAATCCCCCAATATAATGCATTTTGCCATCTACCTACACAATAATGTCCTGAAGAATCATAATAAAAAATCATTTTCCTCAAGGTTGGCACAACCAAAAAAATCGTCAAAACAGCTTCTGGTATACTTATCATAATTCTGATACGCATAGTTAAATGCCTAAAAATCCCAAAAATATGTAATACATACATATAAAGCAAAAATCCTATGGAATTATGGAAAAAGCTAGACAATACATTTATTGCCACCTTTGCGCCATTAGAAACCTGCCATAAACCATCACGTATCAACGATGTACATAATTCCCCTAGAGAAGCCAATAACATAACTAATACTAGATAATAAAAATATTTATATCTACGACCAATAACAATTTTTTTCCCTGAAATTAACAATAAAAAAACTATATTAAATGCAACCGCGCAAATATCAAAATAAAAATTATAATATCCCGTTTCTAAACTCATGAAATTTATTTCCTCTAAATATCCCTACTATATATTTTTTATACACCCCCTAAAACATCTAGATAATTATATCACTTTTTAATAAACTCACATGTTTTTTATCTAGGCCATTCCACTGTCTTTATGTCTGGATATTTTTCTTTAATAATTTTTTCGTAATTAGCTTTGGCATCTTCTAAATCAATATCACCTGCGAAATAATCAGCAAATACCGTTTGCAGTTCTTCATTGCACCCCTGGTCATAAGCACCGGCATTGGACATATCTATTTGTTGTGCGGCCTCCGCAAAAAGCGCCACATGATTTTGCCCACCTAAAAATTCCGAAGAATAATTTTCATCATTTGCTATCTCGTTCATAGCAGCCATGTTATTTGTGTAATCTTGAACTTCAGGATCTCTAGTAATGCTCTCCATTATCTCCTTATCACAGGTGAGCTTAAGCATTATATCCTTAATTAATTCTTTGTCATCCGTACCGTCAGCTGCACATATCCAGGTTCCACCCCAATAATAAGAATCAGGTCCATAGCACACTGCCCAATCTCCATATGAACCATTGCCAACTTTTTTCGGTCCATCTGCATCAGCCAATGAATTTTCTAGTAAAGTAAAATTTATTCCCCAGGTACTATAAAAAAATCCAAAAACCTTACCATCAGGCCCCTGGTCACTTGTCCAGTCCTCATCCCAAAGTGATGTCTTATTATTATATCCCGCATCTGTATATCTCTTGCTCTGTTCAATCCATTTCATAATTTGTGGATCCACTATAACTTTGTCTCCACTAACCCAAGGGCCCGATACATTGTTAGAAAATGCTCTATAAGAATCGTCATATCCCGATAGCATCTTGTATCCTTTTTCATGTGCTAAAGCTGCAACCGCATCAAACTTATTCCAATCACTCAACGCCTGCTGAACCTGTTCTGGATCATCTGTCCCCAGCACATCTCTGGCAATAGAACGTCGATAAGCAAAAAGTCCCGGGGTTGCCTGCCAAGCTGTTCCCTTTTGGGATCCATATTTATCCGTTGCAATTTCCTTGGTATATTGATACTGATTGGCTAAATCCTCATTTGTCAAACCAATATCTTCTTTTATATCTAGAGTATTTCTAGAATTGACATATTTAGATGCATAATCCGCCTCCACCAAAAATATATCAATTTTTTCATTATCATACACGCTATCTTGAGCCAACAAAGCCTCATCTAGTTTATTCTGATAATTGTTATGATCATTTTCATTGATGATCCAATTCACAATAGTCCCATCCTTTAATATTGTGGTAGAACCATCCTCGGAAACCTCTTTGACCTCCGGATAAAATTTATTAAATCTACTTTGAAATTCGTCATTCCAACACCATATATTCAAATGATGTTCTCCAGCTGTGGGATCTTCATTTTTATTCCCACATGCGGTAATAGAAAATGACATCATTGCCACCAAGGCAATACAAAATATCTTTTTCATAAAGCCCTTCATTAAAATCCCTCCTAAGTCTCACGCTATTCTTATAATAACTCAAAAGACTATGTCAACGCAATATCGCAACATAGCCTTTACTTTTCCCTATATAATATTAATTTTATCCGTATATTATTCTTATTAACTCTCTTTAGACTCGCTTTCCTTGTCAACTTCTGTTTCTTTCTTTGGCTCGCCCTCTGGGAAAATAATCTTGAATACAAAGAAGAATATAACCATTGATATTCCACCCATAATTACAGTCGTTCCAATATTATATAACCAGTCAGGCACAAATGAACTTGCACATCCAACCCACATACAATTTACGGAATTCACAACAAATGTAATTATAACCCAAGCGATGAAATACCACATGGCTTGCCACCAAGGATTCCCCTTACTTCTAAATGTAATATTTCTCTGTAACGGAAAATTGATAACCTGTGCCAAAAATGATCCAACCAACATAGCTATCAAATAACCAAGTCCGCCACCTATCATTACATTTCCAGCCGCATCATAGAGTACATCATACCCTATTACATTCCATGTAAACTCTAACCCAAAAACCTCCACTGGAATTGCTGGCCAGCTCCACTGAATACTCGCCATTTTCAGCCCTAAAAGTCTTGGCAAAAACGCATATACAATATATTGCACAACAGTTACAAGATTACTAAATATAAAAAACAACCCACCTTCACGAATCCATTTTGATAGTTTAGGATGTTTCTCTGTAAAATTTGTCCAAATATTTTTTATAGCACCCATAGATAAATCCTCCATATTTTATAGAAAATATATTAACAGATAAAACCATCAAAAAAATAAATGCGGCACAAAATGCATTTTTTCATACATAAATTGCACTTTGCACCGCAAATATTATCTAACCCTATACTCTATTTACAATTTTTGAATATAGTCCTTTAACTCTGTATAAATTTTTTCTGTATCTGGAGGGCAACCCATAACGCAAAATTCGTAGTCTTTGGTACATTTACCAACGCCCACTTTACCTGACTCACCCTGATGCCCCTGACCAATTGCAATCTGAGTATCCAACTTATCTAAAAGCCCCTCATCCTTTAATCGAAGAAGTGCAGGAACTAAGTTTGCATAACAAGCACTACATGAATCCACCTCATCCACTGCATATTTTACTCGCAACACCTTTCTCTCACGAGGCGGCTCATTATCCATATTACCCTCATTCAAATCATAGATTCTAGCATCCTCTACATTGGCACTACCACTGCCAATTTTTTCAGCCATTTTAATATAAGGAACATCAGATGTTCTAATTCCCATAAGCTTACATACATAGGCATCTACCAATACCGGATCTAGAGCTGCCATAACGCAATTTCTTGTTATAGGATTTCCACCTTCCTCAAAATCCAAATCGCCACAAATGTGATCTATAACAATAAAGTCCTGATGGATTCCCTGTGACAGATGAGCTATTGGTTTATGTAATCCCATACTGTGAAAATGTCTCTTTTCTGTGTTGGGAATCAATCCCTTCATATTCTTTAATGCACAAGTCATCCTAGTCTGACAATGCCCCTTCATAACAGGTACATTTACCAAAAAATCTATATCGTCATACACATCACAAATCTCAATATCTAGGCCTGCACAATTCACCGTGTGATGTCCGTCCTTTTGAGCATCAACAAATGGTACATCATATGTCTCGCACAAGGTTCTGTATCCGCAATACTCATAGGCATCACTTGTTCTATCACCTACCCAAGAGCCCTCAGCAATAACAATGTTATTGAAATCTCTCTGTTGCAAATATTCTATTATTCCCGCCATAACCTCTGTGTGGGTTGTGGCACCAAAATTAGAAGGTGAGGCACATACCAAATTTGGCTTAAGACCAATCTTTAAAGTTTTGGCATCCTCCACTCCGAGATTTTTAGCCTTTCTCTCGATTTCTTCTCTCAAATCAGCCTTGTCTAATATATCCAAGGTCATCTTCTTATAATTAGTACCATAAATCTTGTATATTTCATCCTGTAACATGTTATTCCTCCTATATATAAATACCTCTAAATCTATTATATGAACTATTTTTTATATAAATACTTTGTTTTAAATTATCCTTGAGCCTTGATTTTCTCAGCTAATTCTTCTAGATAAACATAGCGCTCCATCTTTTTTTCTAATTGTTCTTCTAGCTGACTCTTTTCCTGACCAAGCTCATTTAGTTTCACGAAATCTGTGGCTATGGCTGAATCTAATAATTGCTCATCCACCTGGGCAATCTCACCTTCTAAAGCCTCAATATCATCTTCTATACTATCATACTCAAGTTGCTCTTTATATGTAAATTTCAGCTTTTTATTCATCTGTTTTTGCTGCTTATATGCCTCAGCTCCAGACTGAGCTTTATTGTCATTTGTGGTATTATCACTTCCACCAATTCCAATCTCAAACTCACTTCTATGGCTATTGTAATAATCTGAATAACTGCCATTAAAAAGTGTTATCTCACCGCCCTCGCCAAAAGTAAGCATGTGATTTACGACTCTATCCAAAAAATATCTATCATGGGATACTGTTATCAAAATCCCCTGAAACGTATCCAAATAATCCTCCAATATATATAAGGTAGAAATATCCAAATCATTGGTTGGCTCATCTAAAATAAGAACATTGGGTGCTCCCATAAGCACCTTCGCAAGGTAAAGCCTACGCTTTTCTCCTCCGGATAATTTCTCAATCTTTTGATACTGCATAGAACCTTTAAAGAGAAATTTTTCCAACAACTGTGAGGCAGAAATATATCCATCCTCAGTCTTTATATACTCAGCCACATCCTTTACATAATCAATAACCCTTTGATTAGGATCCATCCCCTGAGCTTCCTGGGCATAATAACCAATATTTACCGTCTCTCCAATCTCAACACTTCCTGCATCAGGCTCATACTCTCTCATAATAAGTTTGAGTAAACTAGATTTTCCACAACCATTTGGACCTAGAATTCCAATCCTATCATTTCTCAAAAAATTATAAGAAAAATCCTTAATATAAGTCCTGCCATCAAACAGTACAGTTATATCTTTAAACTCTATGGTCTTATTTCCAAGTCTGCTTGATAAGCTCTCAATCTCCACATCGGAATCAATTTCTACCGGCGCTTCATCACGCAAGGTTTCGTATCTTTTAATATGAGCTTTTTGCTTGGTAGAACGAGCTCTAGCTCCCCTTTGCATCCAGGCAATCTCCTTGCGAAGTATATTTTGATGCTTCGCCTGAGTGGCGAGAGCCATATCCTCTCTTTGAGTTTTTAACTCCAAAAAGCCCTCGTAATTGGTCTTATAGGAATATAATTTCCCCTTGTCGATTTCCACTATACGATTACAAACCAGATCCAAGAAATATCTATCATGGGTAATCATTATAAGGGCGCCTCTATAATTTTTAAGCCATCCCTCCAGCCACTCAGTCATGTGATGATCAAGGTGGTTAGTAGGCTCATCTAAAATAAGCACCTCATTTTGGGAAAGGAGTACTGCTGCCAAGGCAACCTTCTTTTTCTGACCACCTGACAGATTATCTATAACAATATTTACATCATCAAAACCTAATCTATTTAATATGGTTTTTGCCTCCCCCTCAAGGTCTAACACTTCACTGGAATTTTGATTTTGAGTCACAACATAATCATATACAGTCTGACCTGATTCAAACTGAGGATTTTGTGATAAATAGTTGATAATCACATTTTTACCTTTTATGTAATCACCGCTATCTCCCTCTTCTATTCCTGCAATAATCTTGAGTAAAGTGGATTTACCAGTTCCATTTACACCGATAATACCAACCTTTTCTCCCTCCTCAAGGCTGAAATCTATGCCGTCAAATAAGACCTTATCCGTATATGCTTTTGTCAAATTTTTTATAGTAAGTAAATTCATATCACACCTGATTTTCTCAAAAATGTCTGCTAACATTTTACCACAGTTATACCCTTCTATATATGGTGGGTTTTACTGACATTTTCATAATATTTTGCTATAGTAGTTATTATCGTTACAAAATTTGGAGGATTTCTATGAAATTTATGATTCAACGTGTCACCGAGGCAACCGTAACTTCTGAAGGTAAAGAACTTGGTTCCATCGGCAAGGGCTTTGTTGTATTAATTAGTGTCGCTGACACAGACACTTTACCAATGGCAGAAAAAATGGTTAATAAAATGACATCTATGCGCATCTTTGAGGATGAAAACGGCAAGACAAACCTGTCTTTAAAAGATGTGGATGGCAGCTTACTTTTGGTGTCTCAATTCACCCTTTATGCCAATTGTAAAAAGGGTAACCGCCCTTCCTTTATAGAGGCTGGTTCACCAGAATTTGCAGAGGACATGTACAATAAAATTATCGATATGTGTAAAGAAAAAATAAGCAATGTGCAAACCGGTTCCTTTGGCGCCGATATGCAAATTGCTCTCGTAAATGATGGTCCATTCACCATCATGTTGGATTCTGATGTAATCTGCTAATATCAAGCAGGTTACACCCAAATCTGCTTATATTTTTTCAATCTTAAATTTCTATTTTAATTTATTTTCTAGAGTCTTTACCGAAAAAGGCTAAGCCAACGGCCCCCGGTCCCGCGTATGTTCCAATGACCGGTCCAATTTTCACCTTTGGCAATTCTCCCTCATACTCCTCATATAATTCAGCACTATCCGCAATATATTTGTTGATAAGCACCTCGCTATTTCCTGAGTATAAAAGCATAAAAGCTCTGTCAAAGTCCACGCCCTCATGGCTTATGACAAACTGCTTTAACTTATTGTTGGCGTTTTTAGACCCCTTAGCTTTACCCAAAAGTTTTACCACTCCATCTTCCACTGAAATAACAGGTTTGATAGAAAGCATATTGCCTACTGTGGCTGCTGCCGCTGAGATTCTTCCGCCCTTGTGAAGATATTCCAATGTGTCAAGCATAGCGATAATCTGTACATTATTTCTATCATTTTCTAGGCGTTTTACTATCTCATTTCGATC
>JAILFK010000052.1 GCA_024697595.1 Lachnospiraceae bacterium
CCTACATAAGGACATGAAATCCTCATATAGCTCATAAATATTAAATATCAAAACCTGAAAATACATCAAAAATCAAAAAGAAAATGAAAAAAGTCTCTTGTGACTTCATAAATCACAAGAGGCTTTTGTCTTCAGTCTGAAGGACCGTATATATACGGTCCCTATTAATTGTAAATATTTTTAATTTGATTTTTGATTCCTTGGCCATAATATTTAGAGGTAACGAGACCAAATTGGGGTATTTTATGGTTCGTATATCCAACTTGGCTGTATTTATTATGGTCGGGCTTATGGGTATGATATATGTACTATATGTTAGATATACGATTTTAAATGCGGAGTCTTACATGGAAAGTATTGAATCAGATGTTACAGAAAAGATATTATATCCTGATAAAAAGCAGCCGAGAATAAAAAAAATCGGCGATTTGTGGACTGGCAATCTAGGAAAGTATGATGTGCTATTTAACATATGCTTTTTGGTGCTCTTGCTTTATATAATAGGTATGGTTATATCCTTGTTTACAGGATGCTTTTATTATTTTGACAGTCATAATTATTATCACAGAAATGAACAATACTTTTGGTTGACTCAGATGAGTGGACTGTTCGTTCTTGGAATTTTAAATATTGTTATTTTATTAAATAAAAAGAGAATACCAAAGTCCACAATGATAGCCTTGGGACTATATACTTTAAGCCCAATTATAGCGGTGATTATACAACTTTGGGTATACGGGTTGTCGCTTTTGAATTTTGCTGCCATGGTGTCCGTGTGTTTGGTATACGGAGTTGCATCTATTAAGGAATACAAATTTGTTGAGCTACAGGCGGCAAAGATTGTAGAACAGGGAAGAGAATTGCACACTTTGACGGCCAAGAATATGATTTCGCAGATAGGCCCACATTTTGTTTTTAACACCTTGACCACAATAAAATATTTATGCAAGCAGGACCCGGATATGGCTCAGGAGGCTGTGGACGAATTTGCAAAATATTTGAGAAATAATATCGATTCACTATCCAATCAGAGGATGATTCCTTTTGACAAGGAGATGGAGCATATCTCTAACTATTTATCTATTGAAAAGAAGCGTTTTGGCGATGATATCAAGGTGATTTATGATTTGAGAAATATTGATTTTTCCATACCTTGTTTAACATTGCAACCTTTGGTGGAAAATGCTGTAAAATATGGAGTTACTCAAAATGAGGATGGGGGAACTATTATAATCTCAGCAGAGGTTAAGGCGGATGAAGTTCTTATAACAGTGGAAGATGATGGCCCTGGATTTGATTTTTCACATTCTGTTAACTCAGAGGGATATTATGTCATTGACAAAGGAGACGGAAGAGAGCATATTGGTATTGCCAATGTACAAAAGCGATTAGAAATACTTTGCAAGGGCAAACTGATGATTGAGAGCAAGGTGGGAGAAGGCACTAGAGCAGAAATTCGATTTAATAAGTCAGATATAAGACAGGATGCTATGGTTTTATAGCAAGAAGGATTGATATGGATAAATTTAAATTACATTCTGAATACAAACCAACTGGCGACCAGCCTCAGGCTATAGAAGAGCTTGTGGCTGGTTTTCGTGACGGTAATCAAATGCAAACATTGTTGGGTGTTACGGGGTCAGGTAAAACATTTACCATGGCAAATGTTATTGAAAAATTAAATAAACCTACTATTATATTGGCACATAACAAGACTTTGGCAACTCAGCTATATGGTGAGATGAAGGAGTTCTTCCCTGAAAATGCAGTGGAATATTTTGTCTCGTATTATGATTATTATCAGCCTGAAGCTTATGTTCCACAGAGTGATACATATATAGCCAAGGACTCATCTATAAATGACGAGATAGATAAACTTCGCCTTTCGGCTACAGCAGCGCTTACAGAGAGAAAGGACGTAATAATTATTTCTTCAGTATCATGTATCTACGGCATAGGTAGTCCTGAGGATTATCAGAATATGATGGTATCTCTTCGTCCGGGAGAAATAAAAGACAGAGATGACGTGATAAAAGAGTTGGTGGACATGCAATACATGAGAAATGATATGGATTTTGATCGCGGAACCTTTCGGGTGAGGGGAGATGTGCTTGAAATCATACCTGCTGATTCCTCCGAGGTGGCTATAAGAGTGGAATTTTTTGGAGATGAGATTGACAGGATAAGTGAGCTTGATTCCATGACTATGGAGGTGAAGAGAGACTTAAACCATGTGGCAATCTTTCCGGCGTCTCACTATGTTGTGCCTCAAGAAAAAATTGATAAGGCCTGCAATGAGATTGAAAAGGAATTGGAAGAACGAGTGCGATTTTTCAAGGGCGAGGACAAGCTTATTGAGGCTCAAAGAATTGCAGAGCGAACCAATTTTGATGTGGAGATGCTCAGAGAGACAGGATTTTGTAGCGGTATAGAAAATTACACTAGACATTTGACAAATCAATTGCCTGGGGAACCGCCAGCTTGTTTACTTGATTACATGCCTCAGGATTATCTTATGATAATTGATGAGTCTCACATCACAATTCCTCAGGTTAGGGGAATGTATGCGGGAGATAGATCTCGAAAGACCACCTTGGTGGAGTACGGTTTTAGACTGCCATCGGCTTTGGACAATAGACCGCTAAATTTTGATGAGTTTGAGAGTAAGTTGGACCAGGTGCTCTTTGTATCTGCCACACCGGCAGAATATGAGGAAGAACATGAATTTGTTAGAGCTCAACAGGTGATTCGACCTACAGGTTTATTGGATCCTGAGGTGGAGGTGAGACCGATTGAGGGACAGATTGATGATTTATATGCAGAGATAAAGAAGGAGACAGCTAAGAAAAATAAGGTAATGATTACCACTTTGACCAAGAGAATGGCAGAGGACTTAACTGATTATTTACAAGAACTGGGCGTGAGAGTAAAATATATGCACTCAGATATTGATACTATGGAGAGGGCGGAGATTATTCGTGATTTGCGTTTAGATGTGTTTGATGTGCTGGTGGGAATCAATTTGCTTCGAGAGGGACTTGATATTCCGGAGATTACGTTGGTGGCTATTTTGGATGCTGACAAGGAAGGATTCCTTCGCTCAGAGCGATCTCTGATACAGACTATTGGACGTGCCGCCAGAAATGCAGATGGTCATGTGATTATGTACGGAGATAAAATTACTGATTCAATGGCTGTGGCTATTGAGGAAACCAAGAGAAGACGCGGGATTCAGCAGGCATATAATGAGGCCCATGGAATCACACCTACCACTATCAAGAAGGCGGTCAGAGACTTGATAAGTATAGGAAAAGAGCAGGATGAAGTGGATAACTCCATGGATAGACTGCCTGAGGATATGGATAGGGAAGAATTGGAAAAACATATTGCAAAAGTTAGAGCGAAGATGGAAAAGGCAGCAGCTGATCTCAACTTTGAATTGGCGGCTGAGTGCCGAGATAGTTTGATAGAAATGAAGAAAATGTTGCAGGATATGTAATTATGAGTGAGAGAAAATATATAAAAATAAAAGGTGCTAATGTGCACAATCTAAAAAATGTAAGCTTGGATATACCAAGGGACGAATTTGTGGTTTTGACAGGTCTCAGTGGTTCGGGAAAATCATCTTTGGCCTTTGATACTATTTTTGCTGAAGGACAGCGAAGATATATGGAGTCCCTATCTTCTTATTCAAGACAGTTTTTGGGTCAGATGGAAAAACCAGATGTGGAAAAGATTGAGGGGCTTCCTCCGGCTATTTCGATAGACCAGAAGTCAACTAATCACAATCCAAGATCTACAGTGGGAACAGTTACTGAAATATATGATTACTTCAGACTTTTGTATGCCAGAATAGGTGTGCCGCACTGCCCGAATTGTGGAAAAGAAATTAAAAAGCAGACAGTGGATCAGATGGTTGATAAGATTATGAATTTGCCGGAGAGAACCAAGATTCAATTGCTTGCCCCAGTGGTTAGAGGAAGAAAGGGTACCCACGATAAGCTTTTAGAGAAGGCAAAAAAGAATGGTTATGTGAGAGCGATTATTGATGGAAATCAATATGAACTTTCGGAGGAGATAAAGTTAGAGAAAAATATAAAGCACAATATTGAGATTGTGGTGGATAGATTGGTGGTAAAAGAAGGCATTGAAAAACGTCTTGCAGATTCCATCGAGACAGTACTTCATCTCACATCAGGACTTATTATAGTTGATGTGATAGATGGAGAACCGATTACAATGTCAGAGGGCTTTGCGTGTCCGGACTGCGGTATAAGTATAGATGAAGTGGAGCCAAGAAGTTTTTCATTCAACAATCCATTTGGAGCCTGCCCAGAGTGTTTTGGATTGGGATACAAGATGGAATTTGATGAATCTCTTATGATTCCTGATAAGAAATTGAGTTTTAACCAGGGATGCGTACAGGTTATGGGATGGCAGTCCTCTTCTGATAAAAAGAGTTTTACCCATGCTCTGTTAGAAGCCTTGGCCAAGGAGTATGATTTTTCTCTTGATACTCCATATAAAGAATTGCCAAAGGATATAAGGCATAAATTTATCTATGGATTTGATAAAAGTGTGCCGGTTCACTACAAGGGTCAAAGAGGCGTGGGTGTATATGACATCACCTTTGACGGCTTGATTTCTGATGTGAATAGAAGGTACAGAGAAACTCATTCAGAACTTATGAAAAAAGAATATGAGGAGTATATGTATTTTAGTGACTGTCCTCTTTGTAAGGGACAGAGATTAAAGCGAGAGTCTTTGGCTGTTACTGTTGCTGATAAAAATATTTTTGAGATGACTGAGATGCCAATCAGGGATTTGCAGAAATTTTTAGATGAGATGAAACTCAGCCCCCAGCAGGAAAAGATTGGTAAGCAGGTGTTAAAAGAAATCAAAGGTCGTGTGGGATTTTTGGTGGATGTGGGTTTGGATTATCTGTCTCTTTCAAGAGCGACAGCTACCCTATCAGGAGGCGAGGCCCAGAGAATAAGACTGGCTACACAGATTGGATCTGGCTTGGTTGGAGTGGCTTATATTTTAGATGAGCCAAGTATTGGTTTACATCAAAAGGATAATGATAAATTGTTGGCATCCTTAAAAGGACTTCGCGATTTGGGAAATACTCTTATTGTGGTGGAACATGATGAGGATACAATGCTTGCTGCGGATTATATAGTTGATGTGGGACCAAAGGCTGGAAAGCATGGTGGTACTATAGTTGCTGCTGGAACACCTCAGGATATAATGGACAATCCGGATTCCATTACAGGTGCCTATTTAAGCGGTAAGTTGTCTATCCCTGTTCCGAAGGAACGAAGAAAGCCTACTGGATATATTCATATAAAAGGGGCGAGGGAGAATAATCTGAAAAATATTGATGTGGATGTTCCTCTTGGAATAATGACCTGTGTAACAGGTGTATCTGGTTCTGGTAAAAGTTCCCTTACCAATGAGATACTATATAAGGCGTTGGCAAGAGAGTTAAACAGAGCTCATAAAGTTCCGGGAGAACATGATGATATTATAGGAATTGATCAGTTGGACAAGATTATAGATATTGATCAGTCGCCTATCGGTAGAACACCTAGATCAAATCCGGCCACATATACAGGCGTCTTTGATATGATAAGAGATTTGTTTGCCGCAACTGCAGATGCCAAGGCGAGAGGTTATAAGAAGGGTAGATTTAGTTTCAATGTAAAGGGCGGTAGATGTGAGGCTTGTTCTGGAGATGGAATAATCAAGATTGAGATGCATTTTTTACCAGATGTATATGTGCCATGTGAGGTCTGCGGTGGCAAGCGATATAACCGAGAGACTCTAGAGGTGAAGTACAAGGGCAAATCTATATATGACGTGCTAAATATGACAGTTGAGGAGGCTTTGCATTTTTTTGAAAATGTGCCTAGTGTTCACAGAAAGATTCAAACTTTATATGATGTGGGATTGGGATATGTGAAATTGGGTCAGCCTTCTACAGAACTCTCGGGAGGAGAAGCCCAGAGAATTAAGTTGGCTACAGAGTTGAGTAGAAGACCTACAGGTAAGACTATTTATGTACTAGATGAGCCAACCACTGGATTGCATTTTGAGGATGTGAATAAACTTGTTCAGATTCTGCGCAAACTATCTGATAGTGGAAATACGGTTGTGGTAATTGAACATAACCTGGATGTGATAAAGTGCGCTGACTACATTATAGATATGGGACCTGATGGAGGTGAGCGAGGAGGAACAGTTGTTGCCAGCGGAACACCAGAGGAGGTGGCGAAAAACAAGTCATCATATACAGGTCAGTATGTTAAGAAATATTTGAAAAAATAAACAAAAAAATCGGGATTATCTCAATGAGATAATCCCGTCAGACTGAAGACAAAGGTCGTGTTATCACGGCCTTTTCTTTATGAAAAAAGTCGCAGAAAGCCCTTATTTTACAGGCAATTTAAGTCTATATTTGGTATAATTATAGTATCAAATAAGGCGGTGTTATATATGCTTACT
>JAILFK010000027.1 GCA_024697595.1 Lachnospiraceae bacterium
TACAATTATATTATCCATGGATGTCTCAAATAATCTGCTCAATGCAAATAAATTGTCAACGGTTGGCAAGGTCTGTCCTCGTTGCCATTTATAAATTGCCTGTTCTGAAACATCACCCATGAAACTGGCAATTTGAGCCACGCTAATATTTCTTTCTAGTCTCAGCAACTTAATTCTAGCACCAGTTGCTTCCATATTGATTACTGGATATTCCATATTCATTCCTCCTAGATTGCACTCCCGAACACTCTACTTGACACTAGTTACTCCTGTAATCGCGCCGTCTCCTTATACAGCGTTAAATCAGAATATCATAAACACCCATAAGAATCAATAAACTAATAGTTTAATCTTTATGCTTTATCTTCTTTATTTAACCATCTCATATAATTGTTCCATGGTCTCAACGATACCGATTGCACCTGCATCTCGCATCTCGTTTAGATCACCAAATCCCCATGTAACACCAATGCAAGGAATTCCAAGTTCCGCAGCGCCTCTAACATCAAAGGCAACTTCCTTGGCAGTCTTTTCGGGTTTAGAAGTTGCAACATATAATTTAAAGCCTTCTTTTTTCAATCTGTCCAACAAATCAATCATACCAGGATATGGTTTATTCTCGAATTTACCAATAGGAATATAGCGCTCGCGAAGTTCTTCAATGTCAGGATCTTCTATTCCCATTTTTTCAAATGCATAAATTGCACATTTAATAATTCCCTCAGATGAATCTGTAAGTGTCCCGTCTAAGTCAAATAATAAATTTCTGTATTTCATCTAAAAAATTCCTTCTTTAATTCTTGTCATTCATTTCTTTATAGTATGCCAAATATCGATATATACTACGCTCACTTAAATTGTTACGATCTGCAATTTCAACCAATGACATCCCTTTTTCATAGCATACAACAAAGTCATTATAAATTGCAGTCCATTTTGCATTATGTTTTAATCTTTCTCATGCAATTATCCCCTTCTTTTCGTCATTCTCACTTTGACATATTATATCAAAAATAAAAAGGCTAGCTCTTTGAGTGATAATAAAAAAGTAGCCATATGACAAAATGAAGTAGTCCCTCATATAATCATATAGCTACACTTTTTTAATTTGCTCCCCACTTATAGAAGAAAGCATGATTTCCTATCATAGTATATCCGGTAATTCCATATCCATCAGCACATGGTTTTGTCATAAAGAACAACCAGTTTCCAGAACGATATCCGCCAAGAACTTGATCTGCTGCCGCTAGACATTCCGACGCAACACCTCGCTCTAAAATTCTATTAATCGGTCCCGGATAAGATGCAAACTGACTCTTTTGAGTTATAACTCCTGTAATTGTTCCAGGGAATCTCGAATCAGCAACTCTGTTCATAATCACCGATCCAACAGCCAACTGACCCGTTGTTCCTTCGCCCCAGGCCTCTGCCTGAATACAAGCTGCCAGAAGCATTCGCTCATCCTGACCAGCTCCATAAGCTGCACCACTTCCGCCGGTGGTTCCTGGATCAACCACATTTCCTCCAGATGAGCCACCTTCTGTTCCTTCTGCTGAAGCCGAATCTTCAGAACCAGCCATTTGCTTAGCCAACTCCATCTGCGCAGCTGCTTGCTGATTCTGCAATGATCTCATCTCAGCTTGCAACTCGCTCATCATAGCATTGTATTCATCTACTGTTCCCTGAGCCACATAAACTTCACCGGTCTTGTCCTGATATGCAGCCTTGGCTTCATCAGTAAGAGCTTTCAAGCCATCAACCTGCGCCGTCAAACTTTCCTGATATTTTTCTAAATCAATCTGCTTTTGCTCCAACTCAGCAGTAGCATTTTTTATAGTCTCCTGCTGCTGTTGGTATTTATCAACTAAATCCTGATCATTTTGAATTATGGCAGCCGTATATTCCGCTCTTCTCAAAAATGTTGACATAGAATCACTAGAAAGCAGCAACACAAGCATAGACTGATTAGAATTATTTTCATACATATACTGAATATGTACCTTCATTAATTCTTTGGTCTCAACCTCGTCCGCCTGAGCCTGCTCTAGCTGGCTCTGCAAATTGATAATATTTTCCTCAGTCTCTTTGATAGATCTTTCGGCATTATCAATATCATCTGTGATTTTTTTCAAACGTGTCGCATATCCTGAGTACTCGCCTTCTAAAGAACTAGCCTCGCCCTGAAGTGCCTTCAACACATCTTCCGCTTCCTTCTTCAGCGCCTCAACAGAATCCATCTTATCCTGTGTCTCCTGCTGCCTCTGTTGCAATTCCTCAATAGACGCCGCCACAGTATTCATAGTATATGCTGGAGACATCCCCATAGATAATATGAAAAATGCCACCAAAGATATGGTCACTATGAAGTTTTTAAAAAATCGTTTTTGCATAATATCACACCACTATCGACAACTTGTACTAATTGATTCGATGGCCACAGCACCGCCGCGAACCACTTCCACATGCTTAAACTGCTTTTTAAGCAATGCGATAAGTTCATTGTTGCGTCGCTCTGTCAACATACACTCCATCAAAATACTATCCTCACCAATGTCTGTGATTTCCACAGAACCACCCTGGTCAAATACATTGGCAATCTGATACACTTCCTGCTTTTGTATCGCATCAATCTTTTTGATTTTCGCGAAAAGTATCTCTTTCATATGTATCGGCACATTAGTTAAATCCATAACCTTTATAACCTCTACCATACAATTGAGCTGCTTTTTTATCTGTTCAAATGTCACATCATCACTTGTGACACAAATTGTCATTCTCGATACGTCCTCATGCTCTGTAGTTCCAACTGTCAAACTCTGCAAGTTATATGATTTCCCAGAGAAAAGACCTGACACCTTGGCGAGAACACCAACCTGGTTTTCCACATACAATGCAATCCATCTGTTTTTCATTTTTGATGCCATGATTTTCCTCCTTATTTCAATATCATCTCGCTGATTGGATTTCCACTTTTTACCATAGGAATAACTATCTCCTCGCTGGCAATCATAAATTCGATTACCACCGGTGCGTCCTTGGCCTTCGCCGCCTCTTCAAGGGCTGGTCCAACCTCCTCTACAGTGCGAACTCTAATTCCCTTGGCACCGTAGCTTTCTGCCCATTTTATAAAATCAGGTGAATATTCTGGTTCCTTACCCGAATCCAAACAACATTTACCAGCCTCATCTATCTCTTTTCCAAGATATGTAATCTCGTATCTCTTTCCATAAAATAGTTGCTGCATCTGGCGCACCATTCCAAGATAATAATTATTTAAAATGCACACAGTAATCGGCAATTTCTCAGTGATTGCCATAGCCATCTCCTGCATATTCATCTGGAATCCGCCGTCACCTGTGATGCATACCACCGGCTTATCCGGGCAACCTATCTTGGCTCCAATCGCAGCCGGAAAACCAAAGCCCATTGTTCCAAGACCTCCGGATGTGATAAATGTCTTGTCCGCGGGCATATCAATATACTGAGTAGCCCACATCTGATGCTGCCCTACATCTGTAACCACAACACCCTTTGGGTATACTCGATTAATCTCTTCCATAATAGTCTGTGGGCAGAGACCTCTATCCCGTCTCATCTCTAGAGGATGCTCATCATCCCAAAGCATAATCTGCTTCATCCACTTTGTGATATCAAGCGGCTCATCCACAAACTCAATCAATTTAGCGAGCGCCAACTTGGCATCTGCAGTAATCGGTACATCAACCACTACATTTCTGGAAATGGATGCCGCATCTATATCCACGTGGACAATCTTGGCCTTTGGAGCAAACTCATTTAAGTCCCCAGTGATTCGGTCATTGAATCTTGTTCCTATGGAAAATAGTACATCACATTCACTTATAGCCTTGTTGGATGCATATTTACCATGCATACCACTATTTCCAATGTATAACTCATGGTCAGTTGGCATAGCCCCCTTTCCCATGATAGTTGTGACAACTGGAATCTGCATCTTCTCTGCAAACTCCACAAGTAAGTCACCGGCTCCGGCATTATTTACACCGCCACCTGCCAAAATAAGTGGACGCTTAGCGCGCTTTATCATTCTAAATGCCTTCTTTAACTGACCGATATGAACACTCTCATTAGGCTTGTATCCTCGAATATCAACATGATCTGGATATTCTGGCGAACCGCTCTTCACCTGAATGTCCTTTGGTATATCGATTACAACTGGACCTGGCTTTCCTGTTGTGGCAATCTGAAATGCCATCTTGATTGTCTTGCCCAAATCTTTTCTGTCGCGAACTGTCACTCCATATTTTGTAATGCTTCTTGTCATTCCAACAATGTCAACTTCCTGAAAAGCATCATTTCCTATTAGATTCTGTGGCACCTGTCCAGTAAATACAACAAGTGGGATCCCATCATAATGAGCATCCGCAATACCTGTGATTGCATTGGTTGCTCCAGGTCCACTGGTAACCAAGCACACCCCAACCTTGCCTGTGGCCTTGGCATATCCTTCTGCCTCATGCACAAGGGCCTGCTCATGACGAGGTAAAACCACATGTATCCCTTCTGTCTTGTACAATTCATCAACAATATCAATTATCATTCCTCCAGGATAGGCAAATATTATATCTACCCCTTCCTCCTGAAGTGCTTTTACAAATAATTTTCTTCCAGTTATATCCATAATTTCAAACCCATCTTTCTAAAAGCCATCGTCTAATTATCAATAAAATATCAAAGCTCAATTAGCCGATTCGCTTATATGTACAGAAAGCATATTCAAGATCGAAGTATGTCTCCTCCTCGCCTTGCTCAGCCAATTCCCAATTATCCTTGTCATCAAGGTTTGGAAAATGTGCATCCGCATCATAGGCATAATCCATCTTGGTTACATAAGCCACATCGCACTTGTCAACCATCTTCTTGTAAATGCTTTCACCACCGATTACAAAAATTTCATCACCGGCATATTTTGCCAGTTCGGCTTCAAGCTCCTCGTCGTTGTGAACTACAATGGCGCCGTCCACCTGATAGTCCTGATTGCGAGTCAGGACGATGTTGACTCGGTTCTTTAATGGCTTTTTATTTGGAAAACTTTCCAAAGTCTTGCGCCCCATAACCACCACATGTCCTGTGGTCTTGGCCACGAAAAATTTCATATCTGCAGGAATGCTGGTAAGAAGTTTATTGTCCTTGCCGATTCCCCAATTCTTATCAACTGCAACTATTAAATTCATCTGCATTCTCCTTTATAAATATCCGGATTTAAACCGCGATTGGAATATTTTTCACCTGTGGTCCTGTCTGATAATCATCAAGTCTGATATCTTCCTCTGTAAAATCATAGAAATTCTTCTTCTCAGGATTCAACCAAAACTTTGGAGCCGCAAACTGCTCTCTTGTAATCAATTCCTGAACGACAGGTACATGTCTATCATAAATATGGGCATCAGCTATCACGTGAACAAGCTCTCCCACTTCCATATCACAATCCCTTGCAAGCATATGCACAAGCACTGCGTACTGACATACATTCCAGTTATTTGCTGCAAGCACATCCTGTGAGCGCTGGTTTAACAAGCCATTTAACACAAGCTTATCAGAGCCAGGCTTGCTTGTGACATTGAATGTCATTGAGTATGCACAAGGATATAAATGCATGTCGTGCAACTCCTCAAGATTGTACATATTGGCAATTATTCTTCTGGAAAATGGTGTGTGTTTCAAATCATATCTCACACCATCAATCTGATCTAACATCACATAATCCTTGCCATTAATATTTTCAATCTTGGCACTAGGATAATCTAACAAATCTTCTCTACCATCAACCACAGGAAATTCTCCCTCAACCTGCTGGGCAGTCTTTAGCACATGATGAGCATAAGGCTTGGCAATCTGATATCCATATGCTGTTCCAATTGAACCCTCTTCATCAGCCCACTCGTCCCATACAGTACTTTTTAAATCCTTGATATTATTAGACTTTTTCTGCCAAATCCAAAGCATCTCATTGGTACAACTTTTGATAGCAGTTCTACGAAGAGTGATCGCTGGAAATTCCTCGGCAAGATTATATCTATTTACCACGCCAAAGCGCTTGATGGTATAAGCACTCTCACCAGTGTCAGTCCAAACTGGACGAACCTTCTCTCCTTCTGTACTATATCCATTTTCAATTATATCCTGGCACATTGCCACAAATAACTCGTCTGCTTTACTCATATTCATCCTCTCTTAGTTGCTCTGCAGTAATTCGTTCAAATGTTTCTTTCGTTTCATCATACCATAAACACAATTCGTATCCATTTTCATCTTCCCAAGATACGCAAGCATCTGATATACGGTCTGGTTTTCCATATAACCTCAATATTTCATCATAACTAATCTCTGGTGTTATATTCCAAATTGAAAAACTTTCACCACAGTCTACATCCACATGAATTCCTGTAATTGCAAATTTATCAAGATTATCTTCTGCCGGGTCAACAAAATCAGGCCCCTTTACATCAAGCCTTAAACTGCTTTTGTCAGCTGGCGTTGTTACATAAACCATTTCATAATTTCCGAAATCAAAATCAGCTTTACAACCAGTTGCATCTAATAATTCCTGAACTGTTGTTTCTCCGAATACTATCTCTTTATCTATAAAAATTATTTTTTGACCAGCAAAAGATGTTATCATAGGTTCATTATATTCAGACGCCACTTCCTCAGCTGGTGTAGTATAAGCAGTAATCACCCCTAAAATAATTGTGACAAACAACATTGCTAAACAGACAATACCCATATATATTCTTTTTGAAGGCTGTTTGACCGCCTGTGCAAAAAATAAATAATCCACATCTTTCTTAGGCAAAGAAGCTAATTCCTCATCCGAAAAATCCCTACATGTTTTATTTCCATATTTTGCTATATAAAAATCTACATCTTCTTGGGTTAATGTGTCTTCATCATATAAATCTGCATCTTCTTGGGTTAATATGTCTTCATCATATAAACTTTCATCCTGGGTACTTTCATTGTACCCGCCATAATCACTTCGTGATACTAATTCGCCATTTAAATAAAAATCCCCAGGACCAGGCTTTTTTTGTTTCTTTTTTGTCCACATAATTATCCTTTAATAATTTATATATAAATAAATTAATCCGCTTTTCTTCCCTTTTTGATGACCATGTTTTAAATCTATAAGATTCCCTACTTAATAAATCCCTAGTATAGAGGCATCAACATTTTTTATTTTTCCGGTATTTTTATCTATATGTATACTTAACATAAGATCTTTATCCTTCCAGTATAAATCTTCAGGATATCCCGAATATCGCGATGGTCTTCCATATAACTGCTCTAAATCTTGATATTTAGTGGTTGGTGTTATTCCCCAGATTGAATAATCTTCGCCACAATCGGTATCAAAAATTATTCCAGTAATTACATAATCATCAAACGTATCTTCTGTTGGAACAGTATGATTCTCATTATGTATATCCAAACGAATCTCTTTCTGATTAGTTAATGTATATAATGTAATACCCTCTGAAAATGCTGATCTCATGTCTGGTGTACAGCCTGTGTTATCTATAAACTCTTGAAGAGTTGTTTCTCCCAAAATAATATCTACCCCTTTAAATTGAAGGTCTTGATATGCAAAAGCTGAAACTACCGATTCTGATTTCTGAATATCTTGTGAAGAAAAATAATCTGAAATTCCACGTGACATTCTAGAAAACAATATGCTTACAACAACTATAACTACTATTACTACCGCAAAAATGATAATAATCGTTCGAAAAAAATTCTTTGCTATTTTTTCTCCACTATTTATAACTTGATTAAAATATGCATCGCCTTGATTTGTAATATCATCAACCTTTATTTTTTCATATGATGTTTGATGCGAATCATTTTCATTATGTTTTGAAGAATTTGATGAAACTAATTCGCCATTTAAATAAAAATCCCCAGAACCTGGCTTTGTTTGCTTCTTTTTGGACCACATAATTATACCTAAATAATCAATTTAAAAGTAAATTAATCCGCTTTCCTTTCTTTAATAGAAATCAACTTTTATCCAATTATGCCATTTATACGCATACTTGGATATATTTTATACAATTTAAGCCATTGTTTCAAGGTATAAAGGGCATATATTGTGGTTTTGTCTACATATTCTAATTGAATTTTATGTACAAATCATATATGTAATTTCTTGTGGGTAAATATAAGATATTTCATTTACAATTTTCATATTAAAGGAGTCTTTAAAAATGAGTCAGGCAAAAGTCGATTTAAATACAAATGAAGGATTTGATTTCTTTAATACAGTTATTACTGGTCTTATAAAAGGAAATAATCTTTCGGAAGTTATTGTAGGATTTCTGCTCATATATGCTAACTGGCGTATATGCAGAACTTATGAATGCATCAAATAGAAGATTTACGTTGGTTGAAGAACTAACAAGAACTAAATGTAGATGGCATTATAAAAAGGCCTTCATTTTCAATCTACCTTGAAATAATATATAACAGCCCTGCGTGCAAGCACGAGGGCTGTATCATTCACAATTATTCTTTTACTTTTATCTCTAATCTATCAAAGCATTCTTTTGCCGACTCTTCAGAAACATCATTTCCGATTACTAAGCCTGTATTGGTACCATTAATCATGACTACACAATCATACTCTGTATCGTTATAATTCCACATCACATAACTGCAATCACCTTTTGTACCTTCATCAATAATTACTGCATTCGCATCATTCTTTGCAGCATCAACATAGTATGTGTAATAGTCCGCTGTAATGAAAGTACCTTGGCTCAACACCTCATCATCCTTAGAAACTGCAAATGGAACATCTGGCGTCATACTATAACCATCTGATGCATCTAAAGAAACTACTATATCATCACCTGTCTCAACGTTAAATGTGTATGATATTGTTTTATTAGCATTGCCGCATCCAGCAGCAAATACAATCACTACCAAAATCATACTTAAAATAATACTTACTCTTTTTTTCACATTAATAATCTTGCTCATTTTTCTTCCTCTCTAATGTCCTTTATTATTTTTTCTGCCTTCTTTATAAATACCATTTGTTCTTCATCTTGATATCCTAAAGAATATATATGAGAAATCTGCTCTCGATTAAACAAGAACATTTTTTCAGAATCTAAGTATCCCTCTGGGAAAATCACTCCCGTGTAATCCCATATTGTATCTGGATTTTGACCTCCTTTTTGACATACACCTACAATCATAACTTTCTTTTTACTATTTCCAATTAACACTACACTTCCAATAGGCAATAGTTCACCGTTCATAATAATATCCTCCTATATTTTTTTAAGATGTAACCACTATAACAACAACTACTAATATAACAAAGCCTATAAGTAATCTCAACTCACCGCCCATATCATCTTTACACGCAATGATACGATCATCTAGTATTTCTACAGCTTTACTCCCATCTTGTCTTTCCCAATATAATACATCAACTTTTGTTCCTGCACGTAATTCTTTTGTTTTAAGTGAATAATCAATAGACTCTGCCCTAACAATAGTTCCATTGATTTCCACATCAACAATATACACAATATTTCCTCTTATATTATCATAACTTTTATTAATAATTCCCGTCGCTTTTATTTGCTCCATATCGATTAAAACCAACTATCTCTAGCATTCCATCCTTTCTTTAAATCATCCCAAGCTGACTCAGCTTTATCAGAAACAGTATCAATCATACCACCAATATCCACTTCTCCCCCCACTGAAACGCCAAGTCCAACAGATGCCCCTACATCAAACTTGAACACTCCATCTTTATACCCTAAATCGGCATGCGCTCCAATTCCAACACTTACGCTTCCGGTAACCCCAACTTCTCCACCGAGAACATTTACTCCTGCCGAACCTTCCAATTCTACCAAAGTAGCCTCCGCTTTTGCGCCAAGACCCATTTGTGGATTTAATTTCCCATCTCTATCGGTGAACTGAATAGCCGCATCAGCTTTTATCCCAGCATCTAAAGCCGTCAGTCCAACATTTGTATTAAATCCAAACATATCATCGCCAGCCCATTGTTGATCCCATGCCACATCAAGCGCCGTTATACTTGTCCCAATTTCTGCATTTACTCCAGGACTAAATTTCCTTTTTCCATCTTCACTTACAACATAGAATCCACCGCATAAATCTGCATGTGCTTCCGCTCTCCCGACAACGACATTAACATTTCCATCTCCAAATGTATCAAAAGTCCCATCATAAAAACTTACATTTGCCGAAAGAGATTTTCTCAATTCCCCTAAAGTAAGTAATTTTTTACCAAATTTTGATGCATCATCTTTAGAAATTTCATTTCCCAAGGAATCATAATATTTTACATCATTTTTCTCCTTCAATTTGTTTCTATTTTTCAGTCTATTAGCAATATCCCCATTAAAAGTTTTAGCACAACTTGATGCCCTTAATGATTCTTTTTCATTTGCTTCAAGTTTTGCAAAATATTGTTCAGTATGCTCAGATTGATATTTTGCTGCATATACTTTTAAAGAGGCACCGCCAAACAATAAATTTACAACATCTTTATATTCTGCACCTAAAACAGTTAACGCATCCTCTCCATTAGATGCTTTCACCAGTGATGCTGCGAATGAATTGCTTGATTCATCTTGTTCCACCATAAAATTAAGTAAATTAACATATATTTCATTATAATGCGCACTCACCGCAGAAAAACTATTGTATCTAGTATCGTTAGACAGCCATGAAACATAATGCAAAACATCTACGCCTAATTCGTCCGTTCCATATGAAGCTAATGTTTCATATGTCGCAACTGCTCCCTGCAATTTGGCAATAACTTCGATTAATATTTGCTGTTCTTCTTTAGATAATTCTGCTTGATCTTTTTTTAAATATTCATAAATTAAATCTTCATTAAAAATCAATTCTCCGTTTATGTCTTGGACCATTTGTTCTTTCAAACATTGAGCATTCATTGAATTTATTTTACTAAGTAAAAAATCAAAATTGTTACTCATTGAACGTGAATTAAACATCCCTTTGCTTGGAATCACTACATTATTCATACAATCAATATATGCTAATAAGTTATCAATATTCGAATCAATATTACCCAAAATCAAAGAATAAGTATTATTAACATTTGAGACATTGGCAAAAATAGTTTCTATAGATTTTTTTGAAGCATTATTTTTATCAATAACTTTTCTATGATATGAATTAACATCATTTATATAATTCTTAATATTTAATCTACCAATCCAGCTATCAAAGTCATACCATCGATCCCCCATCCAATCTGTCATGTCACATATGTTTTCATTTTCAACCTCTGAAACAAGGCTAAGAATTTTTTTCTTTGAGGCTTCCGAAAAATCTCTTAACATCTTTCCACACCTCCTTATCTAATCGTTTTTGTTGCTTTTATGTCACTCTCAAGATAACTATTTCTAATATTTTCCATCAAACCAACTGTATTTTGCACTAAAACCTCCATTTTTTCTTCCATACATTTATAATCATTTCCTATTTTTTCGATATTAGAAATCGCACTTCCACCACCAATAGTATTTGGCGGTTTCTTTTTATTATTTGTTATTGTTTTTTTTAAATCCCTCAGCCTATTAATCTCAGAATCAAGATTATTAATGTCAATTACTATTTCAGACAATATATCACCTCCAATTCAAAATAAATACTGATCAACTTCATCCACCTTCTTCAAAAAATTACTAATTTGATTACTAGCTGCATTAGACATATTATTTATCTGGCCTTTAAGTTTTTTTGCATATGTGATATATGCGTCAATTGCAATATTTACATCTCCTTTTTTTACTGCATTTTTACTAATATTTTCTAATATAGTAATATACTCCGATAAATACTCTTCTATTTTCATTCCTTGTTCTATATAATATTTTTTCATACTTTCACAATAATCATCATCTATCTGTATATCTGTACTCGCCATTATATCACCACCTTAATTATCTGTTGCATATCGCAACTGACTCTTCCAATAATTAATTCTACCTTGTCTATAATTTAAATTTGTATAATTATCACTTATTTCGCTTTGTATTGAACCTATCTGAGAATTAATTCTATCTTGTGCTACTGACAATCCATTATACGCATGTATACATTCTGACCCCGACAATAAATCACTCATCCCAGTTATATATGTCGATACAAACTTCAAATTAACTCTTGCAGAATAAACAGAAAAAAGTTTTCTCTTCCTATCATTTTGCCTACATTCAAACATATATTGCAATGATTGAAATTTTGTTCTTAATCTTTCAAGTTCATATATTTGTGATTGCAATCGGGATATGGCATCTCTATATTGTGCAACTAAATTTTCATTGTATCTTATTTTTTTTTGCACCTCTACTTTTGTCATATAATAATCCTCTTTCAAATCATTTTAATTTTGGCAAACGATAATATTTAATATTATCGTTTGCCTGTTTTACTCATCATTAAAAACTAATTATTAAACCCTATTAAGATCTGAATTGATTAGCAATATTCTGATCTGTTTCTTCTACAATTTGTGCAGTGTTCTTAAGGGCAGTAGAAATTTCATCGATCAATTCCTTTGCCTTCACAAATCCAGGTCTTAGTTCTCTAAATCTCTCGGCATAAGCATCACTTGCACTACCTTCCCATTCACTTTGAAGTTCTCCTAATAAGCCATCCATTTTTGTAATGATTGAGTTGAGATTTGTAGCTTGTGTTGTATATTCACCTGCTCTTTGTCTCATTTTTTCTGGTGTCATTCTAATTTGACTAGCCATATTTTTTTACCTCCTTGAAAGATTTATTTATGAAAATTGGACCATTCCAATAATCACCATATTATTTATTGTATGCTTTTTAACTTTAATTTAGTCACACTATTGTCTTTAATATAATAAGCATCACCTAACTGTAATTTTTTCTTGTTAGATTTAATATCCTCATAAGCAATATCAAATACTTTTAAATTATCCAAATCATCAAAATACAATAAATGACGTTCTTGCTTAATTTTCCTCAATGGTTCTGGTGCATCATACGATATATTAGCATTTTCATAATTTATAAATATTACACCCACTTTTAAGTTCTTATATCTTGTTATCATATCAGTATAATGATTCATTGCATCCATATTCTCATATATTGTTTTAGCAACATCATTGTTATTAATTATTAGCAAAAGCAACTCATCATCTATGCTTTCAACTTCATCAACCATATTTTGATATCTAATTTCAAGCATTTTATTCCATTCACTTAATATATCGATAATAGGCTCTGTAGAAATCGTATATGAAGTTACAATCGATAAATCCTTACATTCTTTTAAATTTCGATTAACATCATCGAAAATGCACACTCTTACCGGATTAGTATCTCTTCTTTTACACATCCAATCAATAATATCAACAATAAAATCTATGTGTAAATTTATTTCTTTTCCACATAAACCCAAAGCACCAATATTTTCAAAATCAAGGATAAATGGTGCGACTTCACTATACGATAAACCAATTGGAAATTTATAATTTTGTGGATAAGCACCAAATTCATCTATCAAAATATTATTTGTTAACAAAGCTGGTATATACGGTATTTTCTTTGCAACCACGCCCTCACTATCCTCGTTGATTTTTTCGATAAAATCATGAATTGAACGCACTCTATCAATTTCTTTTTCACCTTCAAACGCAATATATGTTTGACATTCTAGCAAACGATTATCATATTCTAAAATAGCTCTGCCAGGTATATCTTCTGGCTTTACATCAATATGATCAAAAACATTTCCATATTCATTAGAATCATTACAATATAATGCAATCTTATTCGCAAAATTAGAAAGATATCTGTATCCCACTCCGTTTGTATTTGAATTAACTACTACTATAGACACACCAACAGCAATACTTTCTCTTATAATCCCCAAAAATGTTTCATCGTTTTCTAAATACAACTCAATAAGCGCCGTTAAATTATCCACAAAAATATAAATATGTGGCAAGTCTGTATATCCGGCTTCTAAATATGAAGAAAAAGAACTTACACCGACGGAAACCATCTTTTCACGTCTATTATAAATTTCTTCTTGAATCAGTTTAAATAAATTCTTTAATTTTTCATCATCCGTAGGGCATACAACCCCACCAACATGATTCAAATCTTCAAAATTCTTAAGCACAAGTGACCCAAAGTCTAATATATAAATATTTGCTTCAGTTACTTTTTTCTTTAAAGCAATCTGTTTAATAAAAAGTTGTATAATATTTGTTTTACCATACTGAGATGAACCAACTACAAAAGTATTTTTATTATCAATATCAATTGGCATTTCACCTTGATATTGATTATCAGGATCATCATATATTCCTAAAAAATACTGCGATGTACCTATAACATCTCTATATTCAATTTTTGAATCTAATGCTTTAACACAAATATCGGGTAGCTTTTTTATCCCCTCATTTTTACAATATCTAGAAACATACTCAACTATTTCTTCCAACTGATTTTTGCCCTTTTTATCACCTTCTAGACATTTTTGCTCAAATATTTTTTTCTTTTTCCCAGATAATTCCAATTCATAAATCGAATATTCTTTTATACTCGAATCGTCAATTTGCGCTGATGCTCCACTATATGCTGATTGTATCAATTCAAAAATTTCATTATTTCCAACTTGAAAATAAGCTCTACCTGGCTCTTTTATTTCTGCAGCCAACGGAGACTTGAGCACTTCATTACTATCTTCTGGGCCTTGAACTTTTAAACATAATTTAAATCTTGAATTACTCCAAATTTGTTCATCTACCTGTCCAGCCGGCTTTTGTGTTGCCAATATTAAATGCACTCCCAAACTTCTACCTATTCTAGCAGTTGAAATAAGTTCCTTCATAAAATCAGGTTGTTCTGCCTTTAATTCAGCAAACTCATCAACAATAATTACCAAATGTGGCAAAGCATCCTTAACCTTTTTTTCTTTATATTTTTGAATATACTTATCTATATGATTAACTTCTGCTTCCGCAAACAAACGTTGTCTCTTTTGAAGCTCGGCTTTTATTGATTTTAATGATCTATCTATTTCTTTCCCATCAATATTTGTTATCGCGCCTAAAAGATGTGGTAAATCTTTAAATTGATTTACCATTCCACCACCTTTGAAATCTATTATCAAAAAAGCTATCTCATATGGATGAAATAATGTTGCTACAGATAAAATATATGATTGTAATATTTCTGATTTTCCTGAGCCCGTCGTACCCGCAACGAGTCCATGAGGACCATGTGCTTTATCATGTAAATCTAAATAAATAATACCATTTTTTGAAACACCTATCGGAGCCGCCATTGATTTGTAAACTCTCGTTTGCCCCCACCTATTCTTTAAATCCAAGTCATCCGCAGAAATAATATTTAACATAGAGTATAAATCTATATTTTTTGTAAGAGTCCCCTCAAGAGAAATTTCTTCAGCTTTAACCGGAGCAAGCTTAGAACTCATATTTCTTATGACATTGCTTTCTATTTTATAAAAACAAAATGATTTATTTAAACTAATATTTGTTGTGTCAATTAATTCTGCATTCTCTTTATCAATTTGGCTGATAAGATAATCACAGCCTTGTGGAATTTCAGAACTTTTTTGAGAAAAAAACACAAAAGTCACACCCAATTCAGACGCACAATTCACAAATTTAGATATTGGGTGACTAGCAAAACCATATAAATCATAAAAGAATAATACGTAATTAATATACTCTTGTTCCTTATTATTAATTCTTCGAGTTAATTCATTATATATAAACTCAAATACTGCATTTTTGCTTTCTTCATCGCAAACAATATTTTTTATAGACTCAATCGTGTTAGTTACATTAGGAAGTAACCTAAAATCACTAGCAACCATTTTATTACTTGAATCCATTATAAAAAATAATTTCACATCGGTATAAAATTGTCTTGCACATATGTCAAAAACAATATCATTTAATAAATAATGCCTAAAATCCTCGTCTCCTATTATCCCTACTGCGTTACTTGATTTAAAATCACAAATTATTGGTGCATCATTAATCATTTTTAAATCATCACATAATTTTTGAGGTAACATCTGTAACGCATCATCTACTTCTAATTTTTCAGCTTTTTTATATTTTATTTTTTTACATGCATCAACTGTACCTCTACCAATTAAAACATGCAAAAAATCCTGATCTGCTCTTTCTCTATCAAATAAGTCACTAGAAAATTCTTTAAACTTTTGTTCATTAATTTCTTTATCTCTATAAATATTCGAGATATTCTCTAATTCTATTTTTCTTGCCTTTTCAATTTCACTCCTTTTATGTGAAATATATGCAATATATTTATCTTCCCTCTTCTTTAATCCTTGTATATATTCTTTTTTTCCTTGAATTACTCCTACAACAGTTGTCAATATAGCCATACCAGCTGAAATACCGCTAAAAATCAACATTGTTGTTCCACCCATATAAGCCATTATTCCCGCTGCAATAAGCATTCCCAAAGATGGTAACAAATTCATTAATATGTTATTTTTTGGTTTTTCTGGTTTTGATGGCGGATCTAATATTTCTATATCTTCCTCATCCAAAATATACTTCACTCTAGTGTTTCTAATGAAATTGGGATAATTGTTTTTATTATTATAATCAATATAATTTAATCCAACACAATTACAAACATTTAACGCCTGAGTCCAAATTGCCTCTCTTGTTATATAAAAAGTAAAATTAGCTATGGAAATAAAATCACCATAAGCAACCATTTCCTCTTGTTCTAGTTTGTTTCCATTTTTCTTTATATCGTATGTTAACGAAATAATATCAACTAAAAACCCACCTTCTCTGCGAACCAAAATGACTTTATCATTTAATACATACTCTCCTTCTATATGTATTTGACAACCATCTACAGAGCCTATTGAAATACTATTAAGACCACTTATATTAATCTCCCTATTATATTCTATTTTTTTCTCGTCAAATACAATCTCGAATTCCACATTAAACACTTCATTATTGTTATCTTGATATTTAACAACAAAACTTGAACCATGTTCCAAGATTACATTTAGCATTTTTTTGCTATCACCTGTCGAAATATATATATTATCAGAACACATTAAGTTCCACTGAAAATCAACCAGCGTGAAATCTAACAATATATCCCCAAAAAACCACTCCTTATGTAGCCTGTAATCACAGTCTTTCAAAGTACCAATACTAAAATTCTCAGTTTTTTCAGGCAATTGTATCTCTTTATAAATTTTTTTATTATATATTATAACCTTATATTTATCGTTCATTCTATTCACATCACCTCATGAGCAAAAATAACACTACCATTTCTAATTCCTGCATCCTTAAGAAGCATATTTCCTCTTAATAACATCAACGGATTCTTCACTTTTAAATAACATTTTTTTATATCATCTACATCTATATTTAAATTATATGCCTCATTTAAACCTATAACCAACTCTCGCGCTGTAATATTTAATGGCACTTCCAAATCCACTTGTCGATTATTTTTTAAATCTCTTAAAATCACAACTGCAGTCTCTTCCATAATAATTTCTCTCCTCTCCATATAATCAAGTGTAAATGTCAGTAAAATTAAGATTTCTAAGTACCTCTTGTGTAACCGAACTGCGGTTATAGAGCGTTCTTTACCTCATACAGGGCAGATATATAGTGATAATGGGTACACCAAATAAAACGTCATCGCTTTTCGCTTTAAATGACCTCGATGTATCCCCTCCCTATATGACAGCTTACCTCTCATGTCCAACAGGATCATCCAGCTAGTGGCGTCCTCACTTCCTTCGTTCTGCCTATCAATAATCCAGGTGTCGACTTAGCTATTTAACTACGATTTTTATATGCAAAAAAAAGCCACTTTCTTTAACTCGTCCATTTCATACAATTCTTTCATATCACCTATTTTATTTTTTTTCATAATAGGAATATATTCGTTAACAACAAATGCCTGCTGTATATCTTGTGATATAATTGCATTATATGCTTCATTATCAAATTTATTGCACACAAATATATATTTCTCAGAATATATATTATCTATATTATCCACAAAACAATTCGTAGCCATAACAGCATTATAATCTTGTTCTGTAACGATTATTACTTTATCCGATAAATCTAATAAACTTGTCTTATCTTCATCAAATGTACTTTCTGCATCAATAACTATATAATCAAAATCGCCGCTATTTTTTGCAGATATTGCAATCTTTTCAAATATTGAATATTCAACTCCAACTGACATTAATGCAGCTTTAAAATTAGGCAAATAACTAAACTCCTCTTTTCTAATCACATGTTTTATATCTCCATAGATTCTTTCCGTTGGCTTTATCAACTTAGAATATATCTCTCGTTCAGTTATCGGTGTATTATTATCAAACTTCCCTTGAAAACATTGTAGTCTTGATGCTTCAATATAAAGAACTCGTTTATAATTTTTTTCCAAACATGCTGAAATTCCTGTTGCAATTGTAGTTTTTCCAACTCCACCTGCCGCAGATGTCACTAAAATAATTTGAGCTTCTTTTTTTTCTTCCAACGTAACATTTATAGTTTCCGCACTTTTCCCTATAATTTCATTAAAAATCTCTTTAATACTTGTGTACTTAAATAATTGTGTAGTACTTAAATCGCCTGTATCGCCATCTTCATATCGCTCCATCATTTTAAAAATATTTTGTATGTTATGACGTTGCAATGAAGCATTATATAAATTTTCTGAAACAATTAATATTTCTGCACTTTGTGGTTTTGAAAAAAACTCATCAAAAAAAAGCGAATCCGTAATCACCTCTAACTCTATCTCATTAAAAAACTCCACAATAAATTTATGCTGAAGTGGAATAATATAATTTTCATCTTCATCTGCAATAATAACTCTAGTCTTTGCCATTTTTCACCTCGCTATACTATTTGAAAATCACTATTAGCTAAGCGTATAACATCGCCACGATTTATCTTGATTTTTTGTCCTTGACTAAGTTTTTCCCCATTCACATAGGTTCCATTAGCACTACCTTCATCTTTTATATAATAAATACCAGCAATTTTTGATATGGAACAATGTTTCCTACTAATCATCTTATTAAAAGGTATTACTAAATCAACTAATTCCCTTTTCTTTCCCAGGACAACATAATCTTTTTCAATTATAATTTCAAAATAATCAGGCGCATTCATAGCCACTAGCTTAATCGTTCCTTCTTCTCTATTCGTAGGTGATGTTCGCTTTTTCTCCCCATTCTTTGTAATAAGATCATTTTTCACATTTCTTGCTCTATTATAAACCTCTTCAAGTGATAAATTTCCATCACGTAAATCCTTTACAAGTTGATCCATCTTTGAATTAGATACTATTACAACTTGGTCAATTATCTTAACAACACTAGAACGAAATTCATTCTCAAATTCTACATAACTCTCAAAAATCATTATGTTCAAAGGTAAATATATAAGCTTAACTTTCAATGTATTCTTATCAACAAATATCTTGTCCCATGACAAATCAATGCATTGACACTCTAAAAAGCCATTATGTCTTACTTCTAAGACACACCCTAATAAATTAATAACAATAGTTGCTAATGTATCTACATTAATTCCAGCAAACATTGAACTCATTGTTACATATCCATCGGTCACATAGTATAAGTCGAATAAGCCATTTCTAGTAATTTTCATACATTTTACAAATATTGCATCTTTCTGACTTTGCAAAACTTTATATGCAGTATTGGCAAAATTCGCGTCATCAGATAAAACATATTCAAAATTGTTTCCAGACTTTATTTCACTAATTATACCTTCATCTTTTAATGTATACATATTTCACCTCTAATTTATCTAGACCTAAGATTTATACATTATTCTATGGTGCACTCAAAATCCTCGCCACCTAAATTTACTATATCACCATTTCTCAAAAAACCATTCTCATCCTTCACTAGCTTGCTACCATTTATCGATGTCCCATTCAACGACCCTACATCCTTTATATAAAAGCCTTCTCCTTCACGTTTAATCACAGCATGATGTCTACTTATATCCGTATTATCTCTAATCGCCCAATCATTATCTTCTGAACGGCCTATTGCATACGTCATTGTCTCTATTTTCATAGACATCCCATCTTTTTTTCTTCTCAGATGCAAAACAGGATCCGGTCTCAAAAGTGTAGTTTCCTGGTCAAAGCCTTCTTCAGGACTCAAAACAGAAGTCCCCTCATCCTCCATTCCTAACAAGCCTGTTTCTTCATCAAAATAATCTTTATTCTTATTTAATATTTCTGCTGTGCCAATATTCATTGCAAAGGGATGACCCTTAGCATTTCTTTCTATATAATTACTCTCATTTTTAGAATTCCCATACATAGCTTTTATATTAAACTGAGTTATGATATAGGATTCTATATCTGAAAAATTCTGATGAGATGATATATAATTTTTTAATTCTTCTAGCTTTATTTTTTCAGATGCTTCTTTTATCTTAGAATTCTTTATCACACTATTTAAAAAAAGCATTACATCTTCATTCTGAACACTAATCTCGTAAGGCTCATAAACAAAATATAATTTATTCATATTTTCATCAACGCCAATAGTATTGATATCAAATGATATTTTTCTTACCTCTAGTGAATTATTAACTGCTGTATTTATCACTTTCAATGTATTTAATATCGAATCATATACCTTTGATATTGAGCCTCTTTTCGAAAGGTACTTCTTTAAAGTTAATGATGTGGGCGCCTCAAATTCCATAGTCCCAGCTGTAATCCATTGTGGTTTCATAAACCCTTCAACAGCTCCTTTGTCTAACATTCCCATTTCTCTTTGATTAACAGATAACATCATATTCTGCGAATATTTAATCACAAGCCTATTATCTTTTATCTTAACTTTAAATTTAGACATTTAAATTCTCACGCCCCATCTTTCCGTATTATTTATATTTTTATGATTTCATCTGTATGGACAACTAAGTCCGTCTCCGAAATAACAAAACTTTTATCACTTTCTTCTTTATCATCTAGCAATGTTGTTTCTTCATCTGACATTATTGCGTCATATAATAATGTGGTTTCTTTCGTCTCATAATCCGACTCAAAAATTTTAGATTCATTATGAAGTAATGTTGTAGCACTATCAACATCATTTCTTAATAACGTTGTTGCCACATCGCTGTTATTTTTATATGCTTCTTCATTCTTTATAATCGAATCTAATTCTGTTGCCCTATTAATATGATTAATTTCTTCTCTTCTATCAAGTGTTTTAGATTGCGACAAACCGCTTGTTGTATCAAATTTTTTAAAAACTGTTCGCTTCTTCTTTTCTTCAGATTCTTCATTTTCCTTTAAGACAAATTGAACACCCTTTTCAAATGATTTCCCAGTAACATCTTCAATAACATTTATAATGTCAAATTTAAAGAAAATAGCAACCGCAAAAATCAACAATACACCCGCAACAATAAAGCAAACAATTGCTATATATAATAAAATATCCGCGCTATTCATTTGCTATCACCTGCTCTCTATATGCATTTGTAATAGCTGCTTCTACAGCTTCTTTCCTACTTATTAAATTAACTTTAACCTCCTCTGTTGTATCAGATGTGGTAGACATATTTTGAATATCATATGTCACTTTAGTATATATCTCTCTTACATCATCTTCTTGAACTTTATCAGCCTTAAGTTTTTTCCCATATGTTTCTATAGTAGAATATGCCAATTTATATATTTCTAATTGAACGAATTCATTAGTTTCTTCTTGAGAATCTATATATTCAATCAATTCTTTCACGCTATCCCAATACTCTGCATATTCACCCTTATCAGATGCCTCTTGGACGTTCATAGTTATATCTCTGTTAAACTCTCCGATCTTCATATAAACTCTAGCCATCTGATAAAAATCATCAGATTCACTCCCATAATCAACTGCATCTGTAAACCACTGTATCGAACTTTTCATTCGGGTGATTTGATTGTCATGTCCATCTGATTTTCCATAATCATAGTAATACCAATATATTTTTCCTATTTCAAACGCTAACTCAGCATAATCTTCTTGATCTTTTAATACTTCATTATTAGTTGTAACAACTGACGTTAAAATATCTGATTCTTTTGTCGTAAATGAAGCATCATCTTTCATAGCCTCTATCATTCCTATGTATGGTTTCGTTTCACCTGGCTTTACTTCTATAGCTTTTTCATAATAACTAATTCGTTCCTCTGGAGTAGCCGCCTTTTCTGCTTGAACTATATTTATATCATAATCATCATTAGTTATTTTGGATCTTACAATAAGCAGAACACCTCCAACTATAATAAAAACAATAGATAAAATAGCAACGATACTAAATTTCTTTAATTTATCAGCTTGCGCCTTTCTATATTCTTCTCCATATTCCTGATAATGTTCTAATGCATATATCAATTCTGCACATGATTGAAATCTTTCCTCAGGTTTTGACTTTATGCACTTATCAATAATATACTCTAATCCTGAGTCGAGAGATGGATTCCAAACTCGAATAGGATCCATATTATCATATGGCGCCTGCCCAGTAAGCAGACAATACAAAGTCTTACCTAGACAATATATATCTGTCCTCGCATCAGTTTGACCCAAGCCGCCAAATTGCTCTGGCGCAGCATATCCTCTTGTGCCAAGAAGTTTTGTGTCCTCGTTGTTTTCTTCCTTGTATGTTCTAGCTATACCAAAGTCAATAATTTTTATTTTATCATCTTCCCAGCTTGACCCTTCTGTTTGAAGCATGACATTTGCTGGCTTCATATCTCTATAAATTATAGGCTTCTCTCTAGTATGTAAATATTCTAGTGCCTTACAAAGTTGAATGGCCCAACCAATAACTCTCTCTTGCGGTTGAGGGCCTTCTTTTACAAGAATTTCTGCAAGAGTTCTCCCTTCAACAAAATCTTCTACAATATAGATAACATCTTCTGTTTCTATAATATCTGTTATTCTAACAATATTATTATTGTCTAAATCTTTTATCATATTGGCTTCGGCTATTGCAGATTGCGAAACTTCTTCATCGTTTTCATCCCTCGCATCCTTTTTAACCTCTTTTATCGCCCACTGTTTATTAAGTCGCTGATCCCTCGCAAGATACACTGTAGACATTCCACCCTTACCAATTTGTGTAAGGATTTCATACTTTTCTCCAATTATCTGTCCTATTTCTGCCACGTTTTCATTTCCTTATATTAATATTTGCCAGAAAACTATTAGTAACTCATAACTTCACTAGCATCGCTGTAATATTGTCTTGTTCACCTCTTGTCTTATTTATTTCTACTAAATTAACAAGACTTTGTTTAGCCATTTCCTTGTCCTTTATTTTTTTAGGTTTTAGCATTTCATAAAACTCTACATCCGAAACAACGTGTCTAAACCCATCACAACAAAGCATATAAATCTCGCCTTTTTTTGCGTATCCATATCGATATTCAATATTAATTGACTTCGAAGCGCCAACACATTGTAACAGCATATTTCTTTTAGGATGATGTAACGCTTCGTCTCGCGTCATTCTTCCTTCACGTACTTCTCTTGCCACAAATGTTTGATCTACCGTCAATTGTTCGATATCAGAATCTGATATTTTATACACTCTGGTATCTCCAACATGTCCAATCAGATAACTAAAATCTGGAAGTATTAGCATCGCAGTAGCAGTGGTTCCCAATTGTATACTAAGCGACAATCCATAATTTGCTATTTTATCATTCATAGTATGAATCATCTCATCCCACTGGGCTTCTACAGTTTTTTTCAGAAAATCTGAATCATCATCTTCTTGAACCAATTTGGGCAATTCAATTTCAAACCATTTCGAGAAAGCTTGTATCAATGAAGCACTTGCAACTTCACCTTTTGAAAGTCCACCCATTCCATCGCATAACACAAGCAAAGAAAATTCACCTTTATTTGTTATTGCGTTTCGTACCAATAAACTATCTTGATTATTTCTTTTTTTAATTCCTGTATCCGTATGATACGCATAAAATCTACTCATTTATGTCTCTACTTCTTTTTAAATTTAATCTTGATACCAGTACTTATAGCTGCTTTTGCTCCAGCAACGCCTCCATTGGCAGCAACAAAAATACCTCCCGCAGCAACAGTAATCACCCCAGCTACTGCAGCAACTACCGCTGGAGTATTACCCATAAATCTAACAAACGCGTTTGTTGATACTAGCACTCCGCTAATCTCTTGTTCAGTTCTGTTTCCCGCCGCATCTTCAGCCGTAACTACAATCGTCCGCTTAGAAGATGACTCCGGAATTGTGAAACCATAATTATCACCAGACTGCTTCACATCAACATCTTTTCCATCCACTGATACTTTCACATTTTCTAACACAAGATTATCACTCACATTTGCAATCACATCATAACTTGTTTCATTGTAATTGCCATCGTTTTCTAAATTGGTTAAAACAACCTCAGGTTTTGTTGAGTCGACACCAAATTTGATTTCAGCATCTTTACCTTCTGCGTTATTTTCATTCACGTTTCCTGCCTCATCTTCTGAATAAACCGAAACGATATAAGTACCATCGCCCGCAAAAACACTCTTGTCTATCGTGTATACATATCGACTCCATGTACCAGAACCGCCTGACTGCGCGACCTGATAATCAGCACCATTGCTTAAAGTCTCAGCATTACCATTTGTACTTACTACCAATCTAGAATTACCATTTGTTAATGAATTTACATTTGTTTCTGTAAGCACAACATCAACAGGTTCTTTGATATATTTCCCATTAATTCCCTTTACTGTATCATCTAATATATAGTTAGACCCAAATCTATTTACAGAAAAAGAGAAACTATCCTCATACTGATTTCCAGCCTTGTCAGTAATTGTTGCAGTCAAAGTATAAATATCATCAACTTCTTTTTCATATGCAAAATCACTAAATACAAATGTCTGTCCATTATTTGCATCAGATGCACCATTAGCAAAATTTACATGCCCTGAATTTGCACCTGTTAAAGTTATATTTACATTGTCAGGATCATAATTTATATCTTCAAACGTAACTGTAGGTTCCACTGCATCTTTGTTCGCCGAATTCTCTTCTACACCCCCAAATGTAATTACAGGTATAGTCTGATCAATTGTAAACTTTCCAACAACAAACTGTGGTGAAACATTTCCTGATTGATCTGCGGCATTAATCGTAAATTCATAATCTCCATCAGAAGAAAAGGTGATTTTCGCAGTATGCACATCGCCATCATTAGTCCAGCCACTCATTCCTGGAAACGCTATGTTTCTTCCATCAATCGTGGCCAATCCATTCACAACGATTCTATTTGGATCGAAATAATGTTCTCTCACAGTAATAGTAGCCGTTCTTCCTGCTGCATAATAACTATCATTTAACATGTCATTATTATCAAAAGCAACTTCGACTATAGGCGCAGTTTTATCAATCGAAAACTGCTGCTTACCAATTATATTAGCCGAGTTGTTCGCTTTGTCCACGAAACTCATGCTCACTTCATAATCACCATCTTCAACAAACGAAATTCTCGAAATATATGTATTTTGTTTTGGGTCTTCTTCGTTTATATATGTATCCCAATTAGACAAGGAAGGACTTGCACCATTAGAAGCCGTAACATCTATTTTAAAATTATCCGGATTAAAATTACGATCTACAATCTTTATAGTGCCAATCCTGTTTGCTTTGAATTTATTACCACTATCTGCATCATTATTATCATACGACATTTCTATCACAGGAGCAGTTTTGTCTATACTAATTGTCTTTGTATATTCTTTTGCATTCCCGCATGTATCATACACCTTAAATGTAATAGTAATATCGTTGCTATCAATATCTACTGGAACTGTAATTTTTTTATTTGATGTTATCGAATTATCTGCTTCAAATACAACCGCATCAATTACATTTGCCTCTGGCGCATCGGATGCATTGATACTGCATGTAATCTTTGAAATATAAGCAAAATTATCTGTCGCATTTAAACCAACATTGACTGCGTGATTGTATAAAGGATTCCCTTTATCATCCCAAACAGCTGCATCCTCAATATTTATTGTAGCATTTCCATTATTTTTATTTGTATTTATTATACCCTCTGTATATGAAGTAGTAGTATTACCCACATTATCAACTGCAGATATTTCTACATATCCTTTGAAATCAGTAGGAACCGCCAGCCCCTGAAATGTTGTATTCGGGAATGAATTATCGACCACAGTTCCACTTACGGAATCCCCTGATAAATCTTCACCAACAAACTTATATATTACTTCTTTTATACTTGAAGCTTTATCACGCTGCTTGTCTCCAGCAGATGCCTTATCAGCAATCCATTCATCCAAAACTTTAACAACAAAAGTTCCATTTCCTCTCATTCCGCCATCATAAGTTTGTGGCTTAGACTTACTATAATTTAAGATCTCTGGCTCAGCATCATCTGTAATTAAAGAAATAACTTTGATATCATCATTGCCAACCTGATCCTCCGTTTCAATTATAGCCTCATATATACCATTATTATCAGCATCTGTCAGTTCTGATAATACAATATTCTCAAACTTCGCTGTCAACTTTTTATCTAACGAATCATAAACGAAACTTTTAATAATATCTCCACTTTCATTTTTTACATTAAACGTTTTAACGGCAGTAAGTTCATCAGCTACATTAACATTAATTATCCCATCCAATGTTTCGCCATTTGTTTTCACAAAATAAATATCATCGCTTTCCTTATGTAATTTCATCGTGGTACCTGCGACAACATCCACTTTTATAGAACATGGTTTTCTATCCAAAGTCGCCTTGTATCCATACTCGTCAAAATTTCCAACTTTGTCATAAACCTTTACTTTATAATCTGTAACTGCATCCATAGGTACATTTTCAATAGTAATTATATTATCATTCTGTGAATTTACATCTTTTTGCCCAATCACTTTATTATTCTTATCCATCACAACTATTTTCGAAGTTCCAGACTCATCGTCCTGAGCTGTGAAAGTAACATTCACAACATCTGTGTTTTTATGAGAAAAAATTGATCTTATTTTTCCACTAATAGTGTCATCTGCTTTATCCCATGATGATGTCACAACAGGTGCATCCGCATCTTTTTTCGCTATAATAGATACACTGTTCTTATTTCCAAGTGTATCTCTCGTATATATATAATATGTCGCTTCATCTGCATCTCCATCAAAATCAACTGGCAATATATATTTACCTTGTGAATCAGCAACAATTTTATTTGTTGTCCAATCAACATTATCAATATCGCCAACGCTAGTGTCTGACCAAACCACACTTTCAACGTTTACATGATCATCTTCTACAGAAAAAGCAATCGCTTTATCTACAGCATCACCTTTTATATATTGCGTATATGTTGTCGAAACATTCTGCCCATCAACTTTCACTGTAGGTCCATTTGAATCATTTGCCCAATTCAAATAAAATCTCGAAATTGTCTCATCATAGTCTGCGGCACTAAGATTAAGCTGATAAACCCATGTGCGGCTCTCTTTTGACAAAGTTAAATTGTCAAAAGTATAATACTCTTTTCCTTGTCCATTGCAATATAATCCTGTCAAGTTCAAATCGCCACTTGTATAATATTTATTATTTAATTTTATATATGCATTTCCATGATTCCAATTTGGAGATGATTCAACATTCGCTTCAATTGCCCCAACATCCGAATATGTACATTTAATCAATCCAGGATTAATAGCATCGACTGCTTTCATATTTGTCACAATATCCGTAATATCAATCTGAATAGAACCATCATTTAATAATGTAACATCTGAAAATTCAACATTAGTTTCCGCTTGTCCTTCAACTCTATAACTAATCCCGCTTACATAATGTCCTATCCCTGGTTTAAAGACCAAAACATTATTGGAATCACTTGGTACAATTTCACCTTTTTTATTAGTTAAATTTACTTGCGTTCCATTAAATGATACACGTCCACTATCAATATTAGTTTCCAGTTTCACTTTATATGCTTTCGCCTTAAAAAAATCTGTTGCATTTATTGTCAATCCGTTTACTATGTCTGAAGCAGCAATAACTTTAGTGTATCCCTGCTCGCTTTCATTCCACCCATCTGGACAAGTAGTTTCAAAATCGCTTTCATTAGTTGAAGCAAAAACATATACCTCGACATCCTTATCTTCATCTACAGCCACCTCTTTAGAAACGGCTAACTGCGTAGCTCCATCTACGACTTCACCATCTTGCTTCACGGTATAATTTACTACTCTATTCTCATTAGTTCCCGTAAATGTAATAAAAAAATTAGTATTATTTGCATCCACTACATAAAATGGAACAAATGTAAATACTAATATTAGAGCAAACAAAAATGCTATCGCTCTTTTTATAATATTATTTCTTAACATTAACTTCCTATCCTCCATGTGTTTTTTGTCCCTAATTAATCCATAACATCCCAAACGCAATGATAACACACATATTTTTTCCGTTCAATATTTTTTCACATTTGGCTCACATTTGGTGCACAAATGTTATTTATAAAGTTAACTTTCCCTCTTACTCCGGCTGGAACAGGAGTTTTTATGAACAAGAATAAGCATTTAGTGTATGATGAACGTTGTCGGATTAGAGATGACTTTGATGCATCATCAAGTTTTAAGGCTATAGGAAGAAGTATCGGGTGCACCATACAGACCTTTTAATGATTGCCAACTTAGAAAAGGTCCTGTGGTAAATGCACAGATTTTTGCAAAGCTTACATCAAGGAAGTTTGCCCACATCTAAGCAAACCGCCTTATGTGTGCAATGGTTGCAGTATCCTTAATACCTGTACACTGGAAAAATATTTTTATATGCCACGTGAGGCACAGCAAGAATATGAAGATATAAGAAGCGAATCTCAATCTGGATTCAACCTAACAGAGTATGTATTCTACTGTGATCCCTCATCACAAAATCAAATCAATCTTATGATGGACCATATTAATTCCTATGATCGACCTGAACTTGGTGATAAATCACCTTACGAATTGAATTTTATTCCCAAATCATATATATTAATTCTTGTGGGTAAATATAAAATATTTTATTTACCATTTTTCATATTAAAGGAGCTTTTAAAAATGAGTCAGGCAAAAGTCGATTTAAATAAAGAAAAGAAATTAAACAGAAAAAAAGAAGTTAAACAGAGAAAGGTTAAGCACGTATTAGGCATCTTGTGCACTTGTCTTGTTTGTGGTGTTATAATCGGATGGATTAGTTTTTCTGTATACCAGAAGCAACAGGATAAAGCCCTTGCAAATCCTGATACAGTCACATTGGATTCTACAGCAATTACTGATTATCTCAACGGTATTTCAGGTATTTAAAATATTTTGATTTTTTATGTTGACAAAGCCTACAGCTTTATATATAATAACTTTTGTCGTCGCGAAGAGGCGACAAAATAATTCAACATTTGCGACAGTGGCTCAGTTGGTAGAGCACCTCCTTGCCAAGGAGGAAGTCGCGGGTTCGAGTCCCGTCTGTCGCTCTAAAAAAAAGAAACTCTAATGAGTTTCTTTCAGACTGAAGACAAAAGCCTCTTGTGATTTATGAAGTCACAAGAGACTTTTTTCATTTTCTTTTTGATTTTTGATGTATTTTCAGGTTTTGATATTTAATATTTATGAGCTATATGAGGATTTCATGTCCTTATGTA
>JAILFK010000045.1 GCA_024697595.1 Lachnospiraceae bacterium
TTATTGCGTTTTTTATCATTCCGTTGTCTGATACAAGTGCAGTTTCTGTTATTTCCACAACTATCATTCCTCGTGGAATACCTTGCTCATCAACTGTTTTTATAATTGTATCCACAGGATCCATCATTTCAAAATCTGTCCGTGATATATTAATAGAAACCGGCACTATTTGAATCCCTTTATCCTGTAAATCTTTCATAACGGATGCAACATGCTTAATAACAAATCTATCAATTTTATATGCTAGTCCGCTATCCTCCAAAACAGGAATAAATTCTCCTGGACTTATCATGCCATATCTCTTATCCTGCCACCGAACCAAAGCCTCAAAACTCGCCAGTTCCCTTGTCATAGTTCTCACTACCGGTTGATAATATACCTGTATTGAGCCATCAATCAAAGCCCTATCTACCTGAGACAATATATACTCTGTCTTATCAAAGCTCTTAGCCATATCATCATTAAACCATTCAAAACCTGATGAATAATAATTTTTCTTTGATTCGCAGGCTAATTTCGCCCAATCACACAAAGTAGATGTTGATATTCCTAAAACATATTTGCATATACCGATTTTAACCGGTAAATTTCTACCTCTATTCGCCTCATGAAAAGCCACTATAATCTCATTTAATACCTTCTCAATATCTCTCGCATTTCCATATGCATAAAAATGATCCTCACCAAATCGTGAGCATCTATTATTTCCAAATTTATCCGATATTATTTTAGAAAAAACAACTAGAAGTTTATCTCCTTCTTCTCTACCATATTTATTGTTGAACCCTTTCATTCCAATAAAGTCAAAACTAAGCACAACTGGCACAATGCCACTTTTATACATAGCTTCCAAACCTTTAGTTGCCATTTCCAGAAAATACCAATCGCTTAGCAATCCGGTAAGACCATCCAGTCTGCTTCTGCTGGTTGTGACAAACACATAATATAAGTCCCCCTCCAACTCATCATGCACACATTTACCGTAGTCTGTCACATAAACTATCTTACCTGACAAAGTCTTAATTCTATAATTTACCTGATCAAATCTTCCTTCATCAGCTAAAATCTGTTCCTGTATTTTGTTTTGTACATCCTGTCGATCCTCGGGATAAATCATTCCATCAAAGACACCACCAGTCAACTGCATAAATTCCGCAGATGTCTCGCAGTCATAGATTTTGAGCAAAGCCTCGTTAGCGTATAATATCTCACCAACATCATTTGCCCTATACACAAGAAAACCTCCCGGCATTTCTGCCGGGCTGTTCTGAATATATTTCTTTTCCAAGTCTAACTTAGTAATATCATATCTGTTCATAACCTTGTCCCCCAACATGTATCGCACATGTAATTATTCGCATGAACTGTTTTTCTAAAACTGTATCAGGAATTTCAACTCATAATCCCTGGTCATTGGATATCGGCAATCCTCTGCGCATCCTGGTCCACAGCTTGCAGAACCAATTCCAGCCTGGAAGGCAGATATAGTCACATATGTACCAGTTCTAACTTCATCCTCACGATGTTTCATATCCTTTAATTCCATATCAGAATAAGGTTTCACACCAAGTTCAAAAGCTTTGTTTACAGCAGTAAACGTAATCTTCTCACTTCCATTATCAACTGTCACAAATCTGGTATCCATTCTGTTTCCACTTTCCTGTGGCTTAACATATGGTTCTGTCATATCACAGACCTTACATGTCACATTTTCAATCTGTGTATGGTCTTTCATATCATTATATGACTCACCATTTCTTCCATAGTAATTTACATTATCAAAGGATTCATCCATCTTGAAGGCTTTTCCAAATCTACCATAGTTCTTCTTGCCTTTTAATGTATGTAGCTTAGATGTAACCAAAATTCCCTTGTTAGTATTTTCATATACATCTGTTACCTGAGACTTAAATCCTTTACCAGAGATTTCACTTACAACTATAATCTTGTGAGCATCTTTCTCCACGCTCTTTACAACAGTTGTAGCTTCTATAAATCTCTTCATCTTCACATCTGCAAAGTAGCCCTCATCATTATCTGTAGCTGCTCTCCACAAAATAGTATATGGATTACCAGAGGTAATTGTCTTGTGGCCAACTTTAATTGTAACTACTCCATCCTCTGATACATCAAATGTATCTGGCAACTGTTTCTTCTCAACAGGTTCAGTTTCAATCTTCTCATTGATAATAAGCTGTTCTACAGATAATTCCTGACCGTTGGACTTCTTAATGCATCTGATAGTTACGAACTCATCCTCGCTATGTTT
>JAILFK010000053.1 GCA_024697595.1 Lachnospiraceae bacterium
ACTCCCTCAGCCAAGGTATGAATACCTAATTCCTTAGCCATTTTCACCGCAAGGCGCACAATAGATTTAGATTTTTCATCAAAATTTCTCATAAAAATCATATCTATTTTTATTTCGTCAAAATTATAATCCTTAAGCACATTAAGTGATGAATATCCACTGCCAAAATCATCCATCCACACCTCAAAGCCAGCTTCATGAAGCTTGTTTATTGCGTTTTTTATCATTCCGTTGTCTGATACAAGTGCAGTTTCTGTTATTTCCACAACTATCATTCCTCGTGGAATACCTTGCTCATCAACTGTTTTTATAATTGTATCCACAGGATCCATCATTTCGAAATCTGTCCGTGATATATTAATAGAAACTGGCACTATTTGAATCCCTTTATCCTGTAAATCTTTCATAACGGATGCAACATGCTTAATAACAAATCTATCAATTTTATATACTAATCCGCTATCCTCCAAAACAGGAATAAATTCTCCCGGCGAAATCATTCCATCTCTTTTGTCCTGCCACCGAACCAAAGCCTCAAAACTCGCCAGTTCCCTTGTCATAGTTCTAACTACCGGTTGATAATATACCTGTATTGAGCCATCAATCAAAGCCCTATTTACCTGAGACAATATATACTCTGTCTTATCAAAACTCTTGGCCATATCATCATCAAACCATTCAAAACCTGATGAATAATAATTCTTCTTTGATTCGCAGGCTAATTTCGCCCAATCACACAAAGTAGATGTTGATATTCCTAAAATGTATTTGCATATACCGATTTTAACTGGTAAATTTCTACCACTATTCGCCTCATGAAAAGCCACAATAATCTCATTTAATACCTTCTCAATATCTCTCGCATCTCCATATGCATAAAAATGATCCTCACCAAATCGTGAACATCTATTATTTCCAAATTTATCCGATATTATTTTAGAAAAAATAACTAGAAGTTTATCTCCTTCTTCTCTACCATATTTATTGTTGAACCCTTTCATTCCAATAAAGTCAAAACTAAGCACGACTGGCACAATGCCACTTTTATACATAGCTTCCAAACCTTTAGTTGCCATTTCCAGAAAATACCAATCGCTTAGCAATCCAGTAAGACCATCCAGTCTGCTTCTGCTGGTTGCGACAAACACATAAAATAAATCCCCCTCCAACTCATCATGCACACATTTACCGTAGTCTGTCACATAAACTATCTTACCTGACAAAGTCTTAATTCTATAATTTACCTGATCAAATCTTCCTTCATCAGCTAAAATTTGTTCCTGTATTTTGTTTTTTACATCCTGTCGATCCTCGGGATAAATCATTCCATCAAAGACACCACCAGTCAACTGCATAAATTCCGCAGATGTCTCGCAGTCATAGATTTTGAGCAAAGCCTTGTTGGCATATAATATCTCACCAACATCATTTGCCCTGTACACAAGAAAACCTCCCGGCATTTCTGCCGGGGAATTCTGAATATATTTCTTTTCCAAGTCTAAGTTAGTAATATCGTACCTGTTCATAACCCTGTCCCCCAACATGTATCACACATGTAATTATTCGCATGAACTGTTTTTCTAAAACTGTATCAGGAATTTCAACTCATAATCCCTGTTCATTGGATATCTGCAATCCTCTGCGCATCCTGGTCCACAGCTTGCGGAACCAATTCCAGCCTGGAAGGCAGATATAGTCACATATGTACCAGTTCTAACTTCATCCTCACGATGTTTCATATCCTTTAATTCCATATCGGAATAAGGTTTCACACCAAGTTCAAAAGCTTTGTTCACAGCAGTAAATGTAATCTTCTCATTTCCATTATCAACTGTCACAAATCTGGTATCCATTCTGTTTCCACTTTCCTGTGGCTTAACATATGGTTCTGTCATATCACAAACCTTACATGTCACATTTTCAATCTGTGTATGGTCTTTCATATCATTGTATGACTCACCATTTCTTCCATAGTAATTTACATTATCAAAGAATTCATCCATCTTGAAGGCTTTTCCAAATCTGCCATAGTTCTTCTTGCCTTTTAATGCATGTAGCTTAGATGTAACCAAAATTCCCTTGTTAGTATTTTCATATACATCTGTTACCTGAGACTTAAATCCTTTACCAGAGATTTCACTTACGACTATAATCTTGTGAGCATCTTTCTCCACGCTCTTTACAACAGTTGTAGCTTCTATGAATCTCTTCATCTTCACATCTGCGAAGTAGCCCTCATCATTATCTGTAGCGGCTCTCCAAAAAATAGTATATGGATTATCAGAAGTAATTGTCTTGTCGCCAACTTTAATTGTAACTACACCATCCTCTGATACATCAAATGTCTCTGGCAACTGCTTCTTCTCAACCGGCTCAATTTCAATCTTCTCATTGATAACAAGCTGCTCCACAGATAACTCTTTACCATTGGATTTCTTAATACATCTAATTGTTACAAACTCATCATCACTATGTTTCTCAACATAGTCGGCTGTCATATCAAGGACAACCTTCTCAAGAGGTGCAACATCTACAACCTTAACCACTTCAGTTCCATCATTCCATGTGAAATGTAATTCAAACTCCTCACCTTGTGTAAATCCTGTTGTATTAAAGAATTCGTATTTGCTATCACCAACTCGAGTCACTCTAATTGGTCGATAAGTAAATCTCATCAAATGCGCACCTGTAGAAGGAGTTCTATCAGGGAAGAACAATCCATCAACACAGAAATTGCTATCATGCTCATACTCATTATGATCTCCACCATAAGTATATCCGCCATCCTTTTCATGGATTGCATGATCTATCATTTCCCAGATACATCCACCCATAAGATTGTCATAAGCATAAATCTCACGCCAGTAATCCTCTATTCCGCCAGGACCAACTCCCATGGCATGAGCATACTCGCACATGAAATATGGTCTGTCATATAATCTGGACTTAATCTTCTTGTCCGGAATATCAGCACCAATACAATGTACATGTTCCGGAGTAGGATACATCTCACTTCCAACATCATACGCTTCTCTCTTAGAGTGGATAGCCCCCTCATAATGAACCGGCAATGTTGATACACTCTTGAAGAAATCATACATTGCATCCTGACATTCGAAACCACCGGACTCATTTCCCAGACTCCACATAATAATAGACGGATGATTTACATCCCTTCTAAACATGCGAACTGCTCTATCTACATAATGATCCTTCCATGTGAGATCACGTGAAATGATATTGTAGTTTGGATCGTACATTGGTGGTAACTTCTGATTGAAGCAACCATGTGTCTCAATATCTGCTTCATCTACA
>JAILFK010000059.1 GCA_024697595.1 Lachnospiraceae bacterium
TGAACACGATGATAAATGCAACCGGCAATACCCACACAGCTGCAACAGCCATCTTCACATCAAAGAAAAATAAGCTAACCACCACAATTGTTGTGGAAATCATCGCGCCCACCAACTCAGGTAACCAATGTGACGATGCTGTCTCAATTCGTGCACAATCTGCCATTATGGTGTTGGTCAAATCAGCCAAATCCTTTTTTCCGAAAAATGATAACGGAATTTTTCTAAGTTTCTCAGCTAAAGAACGTCTTCTAACTCCACTTTCTACATATGTTGAGAAAAATGTTGCGTTGTATTGAAAATATTCTGTAACTGCAATCAAAATCAAACATAGCACACCGCCCACAACAAACAACGTAATATGCCCCTTTGGGATACCACCACTTAGCAAATCATTTGTCATAAAAAATAAAATCGATACCGGCATCATCTGTGCTAAATTGGCAATGGTACATGCCACAAATGCCTTGATCATTTCTTTTGCGCCATTTTCTGAAAGCGCATATTTATGTTGAAGTTTCTCTACTATTTTCATGCGCCTCTACCTACCTTCCAATTTACTGATTTCTGATACTCATTCCACATGTGGCTATAAATTCCATCTTGTTTTATAAGTTCATCATGCTTGCCGCTCTCTGCAATTTTCCCCTGTGAAATGACACATATCTTGTCTGCATCAACCACTGTAGATAACCTGTGGGCTATCATAATTACAGTCTTGTCTTTTGCAAGTTTTGAAAATGCTTGCTGCACCATAAGCTCATTGTCCGGATCCGCAAAGGCTGTAGCCTCATCTAAAATCAACACAGGAGCATTTTTGAGAAATGCTCTGGCAATTGAAATTCTTTGAGCTTCACCACCTGACACATACGTTCCCTTACTTCCAATAATTGTGTTGACACCTTCTGGGAATTTTTCGATAATGTCCCAGCACATGGCATCTTTTAGAGCCTGTATTGCCTCCTCGTCTGTAGCGTCAGGACGTCCCATTTTAACATTTTCCAAAATGGACATTTTTAAAAGTTTGCTATCCTGGAAAACATAGGAAACCTGATTCATTAGTTCCTTGGATGAGATATCTCGAACATTTACCCCACCAATTTTGATACTGCCTTCCTTCACATCCCAAAATCTTGCAACCAGAGATGCCAATGTGGTCTTTCCACCACCTGATGGCCCAACGAAAGCCACATGTTCACCTGGCTTGATATGGAGAGTTATTCCATCAATGGCATTTGATTTTTTCTCATCATAAGTAAATACAACATTTTCCATAGAAATACCACTGTCCTTTGGCATTTGTGGATTCCCGGCTTCCTTTAGAGGTTTTACTCCAAGCAAAGAATCGATTCTGCCAAGGGCATCCATTACCACCATTTCACTCTCACCTGAATACGCCACCTTCATAAGTGTAACGGTCAAAATTGGAGTGATTATTATGTAGAATAAAATGTTGTAAAGAAATGTATCTGTCACACCATTTCTTGCAAATATAAAACTACATGCTACAAGAGCCGCAAAAACAGCATTTGCCGCAGTAGTAAATCCCACCATAGGCATTCTCATTCCGATGGTGTACGTTATAACCCATTTCTCATAACGATCGATGGATTCTCTAAATCTCTTGAAAGAAAAAATAGACTGACCAAATGTCTTCACCACAGGAATTCCCCTGACATACTCAACTGCTTCTGATGACATATCGCCCAATGCATTTTGATATTCCTTCATATCATTTTGCATCTTTTCACCCATCATGCTACCCATCAATAAAAATGCTATAACTGCAGGGATTAGGCAGATAAGGCCTATCTTCCAATCAAATAATAAAAGCATTGCAATAAGACCTACCGGAGTGGCCATACTCACAGCCTTGTCTGGAAGACTATGGGCTAGATATGTCTCTGTCGCGGCACTTGACTCTGCTATAATCTTGCGTATCTTACCACTTCCCTCCGACTCAATATATCCCATTGGAAGCTTCATCACATGCTCCATCATGGCAGTTCTCATATTTGCCTGCACACGAAATGCGGCGATATGTGAACACATCAAGGCTGCTATATAAATTAGCATTCCAAGTAATGCGAACTTCACTGCGCTCCATCCATAATCAACAATATGTGTAGCCTCGCTGAAGTTTGGCGACACCTCCACCACTTCTTTTATGATTTCCCAAATATAATAGAACGGCATCAATGCAATAATCGCGCTGATTGCTGCTAATATCCATGAACATATTGAGAAATATTTATGATTACCTGCGTACTTAAATAATTGTGATATTGTACTTGGTTTTTTCTCTTTCACTTAGTTCTCCTTTCTTCTAACACCACCATTTTCAAAACAAATTACAACACTGGCACAACGTCGTACCAAATCAGGATCGTGAGTAACCACGAATACTGTCTTCTCATTTTTAAGAGAGCGAATCAACTCCGCCACTCTCTCCATATTATAGAAATCTAGACCGCTTGTAGGCTCATCAAAAATCAATATTTCCTTGTTTGACAGTATCGCGCTTGCCACTGCAACTCGCTGTTTCTGGCCACCTGATAGACTCATCGGATGTCTCTCGCCATAATCTTTTAGTCCAAACTTCTCCAAAATCTCATCTATCTTGGCATCATCTTCTTCATCCATCCCCAGAGAAACTTCTTCTCTGACTGTTTCACAAAACAACTGATGATTCACGTCTTGCATCACCATGTATGTGTTTTTCAACATGTCACGGCTCTTGTATCTATGACCGTCAGCCATCATGTATCCCTTGAATTTCTTCATAAGTCCACATAGGCATTTGGAAAATGTTGATTTGCCTGCACCATTTGGACCAACTATTGCAATCACTTCATTCTTTGGTACTTCTAAACGGTCAATATCAAGAACATCGAATCCGTCATAGTTGTATTTGAAATTCTCTAAAACTATGGTTTCTTCAATATTTTCCACGTCATCTACAGGTGTGAAATCGAGATTTTCCTTCACTGAGCGAAGACCATATTTTCGCAATTCATTCTCCTGTAATTTGATAAACTCGGCCATTGGCATATCAAAAGTAATACGTCCATCTTTAAGACAAACAACACGATCGCATATGTCCTTTAACCAGTAAAGTCTATGTTCTGCCACAACGATGGTTTTTCCTGCTTTTTTCCATTTCAGAAGAGTATTTTTTAATTCCTCAATTGCCTCGAGACTCAAATTTGACGATGGTTCATCTAACGCAAATATCTCTGGGCTCAAGGTATCCACCGATGCACAAGCTAATTTTTGCTTCTCGCCACCTGACATCGCAAAAATATCCCTGTCAACCAAATTTTCTATTTTCATCTCGGCAACTGTTTTATCTATTCTTGATAAAATCTCTTCCTCCGGCAATCCCATATTTTCCGGACCAAAAGCGAGCTCACTTGTACTGTCAACGCAGAAAAACTGGCTTCTTGGATTCTGAAATACCGAGCCAACATTTCTTGCAATATCATAAAGTTCTGAGTCAGATACATCCATTTGACATTTCTCATCTTCGCCTAATAGCACCTTGCCACTCATTTCACCTTCATAAAAATGGGGAATCAGCCCATTTATCATACGAATCAAAGTTGTCTTGCCACAACCAGACTCGCCACATAATAAGACTGACTCCCCCTTCTTAATTGATAGCGACACATTATGCACAGAAGCCTCGCTTGAATTTTGATAACTAAAACTTACATTTTCAATATTTACCATTTCAACACATCCATAATTAAAAGTATCCAAGGAATCACACATATGCCAATGGCTATGAAATCCTGGATATGAAATCCTATTTTACATATATTTGTCCTCTTGACGGTTCCTCCAAGGCCACGTGTCAAAGCGGCCGCCGAGAGTTCTTCACCAATATTTACACAGCATGCCATAAGCGGCACCATGCGATATTCAATCATCTTTGAAAAATGTTTACCGCCTAAACCAATTCCTCTCATACGCATAGCGCTATTGATAGAATTCGCCTCATCAAAAACTGTTGGGAAAAATCTAAACATAACCGATAATGGAATAATTATTTTTTCACTTATTTTCATTTTTTGCATGGCAGCTGTAAATTCACTAACTGTAGTCGACTCCATTAGATATCTACCCATCATAATAACCGGCAAAAATCTTCCGAGAATCCCACATGAGCCTAGCACAAGAAAATACAATGCTCCTGTTAAATGAACTGTATTACCAAATGCCATCAAAATATTTACACCCCAATAAAGTGCTACACCTATAATGGCTGTTTTCACCCTTCTTGCTGTAAGTAGCAAGAAGAATGGAAACATGCACAATACGGGTATAATGAAATTTGTTCTTTCACCACCTGCTCCCCCAAGAGCAAACGTCGTAATCGTAATCAAAAACAACATCTTGGTCCGCGGATCTAAAATCAACCCACGCTTTATCGTTGCTTCATTTGTGTCACACACTTTCATTAAACAATACCTGCTTTTTCAAAATGCTTCTTCATCAACGCCTTACCAAGGATTGCTCCTATAATTCCACAAACAAATGCAGCTACAAAAAGTACCGGCATTGTCCAAGGTTGGAAAATATTTTTCAAAGCATCAACATACTCTGTACCATATGAAGTTCTTGTCGCAAAATATGCATCAATATTGAGGTATAAAGGTAAAAAGCATCCAAATAGTGTCACATTCAACGCACCATGACTCAATGCGATTTTCTTGAAATCACTGTAATTACCGCTCTTGGCAATCAAGTCAGCAATCAAACCACATACAATACCAAATATAAATGGCCAATATCCCATTCCTGTAATCCATAGATACAATCCTATAATTATAGTCATGACTGTGATCATTCCAAACTTTTTCACCTTTGTGTAAAAGAGCATCATTGGAATACCACCGATTATTGGGCAAATAACT
>JAILFK010000023.1 GCA_024697595.1 Lachnospiraceae bacterium
ATAGAAGCACAATGAAGAGAATTCCAAAGGATAGTTTGAAGCTCCTTGGAAGCTTGTAAGATAATTGCCTAAAAACGGGTACATTAGCTTGGAAATATTGACAAAATACGCTGATTTTATTATTATTTCATAGGCAGATAAAAGATTTTTTAGAGGCTTTTGCTGGATTAGGTGAGAAACCTGCCAAGGCAGAAGCCTCTTTTGTGGTAGATAATTGAAATGTATTTGATTATATTAAAATTTATTCGAGGTGATTTTGAATGAAGTGGAATAAATATACTATTAATACAACAACTGAAGCTCAGGAATTGGTAACTGCAATGCTTGCTGAGTACGAGATATACAGTGTGGAGATAGACAATAATGTGTTTATACCAGATGGAGATCGCCAAGGTGGAGTTTTTGAGGAACTTCAACCGGATATGGAAGCTGATGACGGAAGAAGTCATGTGAGTTTTTATCTTGAGGAAAATGTTGATGCCACGGAACTTCTTGAAAATATTGCCAATGAACTTGAAGACATGAGAAGTTATACTGACATTGGTGAGGGTACTATCGTAACTGAAATATCTGACGAGGCTGATTGGCGTGACAAATGGAAAGATTTTTTCTCATCATTTGAGATAGGAGATATATTTATCAAGCCAACTTGGGAGGATGCTCCTGGTGATTTGGGTGATAAGACAATGATAGAGATTGATCCAGGAATTTCTTTTGGTACAGGAAAGCATGAGAGCACACAGCTGGTGATTAAGCAGTTGCAGCAGGTGATTGGAAGCGATAAAAACAATACAGTGGGAGACTTACCTTTTGATTCACAGGTAGATAATACTTTGAATTTAGATAATCCAAATGTGCTTGATGTGGGATGCGGTAGCGGTATTTTATCTGTAGTTGCTTTAAAACTTGGAGCGGCCCATGTGGTAGGAACTGATATTGAGCAGGACTGTATCGATTCCACTTATTCAAATTTTGACGTGAATCATTTATCCCATGATTTAGGTGATTTTTATGTGGGTAATTTGATTGATGATATAAAACTTCAAGAGCAGGTGGGCAAGGAGGTTTATGATATTGTTTTGGCAAATATTTTGGCCGACATCATAATTCCAATGGCTCCAGCCCTTTATAATACTATGAAAAATGGTGCCTATATCATCACTTCTGGAATTATAGATTTCAAGGAAGAGGAAGTGAAAAAAGCACTTACAGATGCTGGCCTTACAGTTGTAAAAACCACAGCTCAGGGTGAGTGGAGAAGTGTAACTGCAAGAAAGTAGGAAAGTATGCAGCAAATATTTGTAAATCAAAATGTACAAATAAATAATGATATGACAATCACAGGGGATGATGTGAGGCATTTGAATAAAGTGCTTCGTATGCAGCCAGGTGAGGTGCTTCGAATCAGCACACATGAGGGTGATAATTATCTTGGTGAGATAGTCTCAATTGATAATGAACAGGTCACCTTACATATTACTGAGGAGGTTGCATCAACTGAGTTGAAACAGAAAATATATCTGTTTCAAGCTTTGCCAAAGGGTGATAGAATGGAGACTGTTATTGAAAAAGCAGTTGAGCTTGGAGTGTATGAAATTATTCCTGTTGAGATGAAATACTGTGTGGTTAAGTTGGATGAGAAAAAAAAGCAAAAGAAGATTCAACGCTATCAGACCATTGCAGAAACAGCGGCAAAACAGTCTAAGAGAAGCATTATTCCAAAAGTTCATGATGTGATGACTTATAAGGAAGCGCTTGAGTACGCCAGAGAGTGTGATGTGAATTTAGTTCCCTATGAATGCAAAGAGGGAATGGTAGCCACCACCAAGGCTTTAGAAAAATTGCCTGAATCTAATTCGGTGAGTATCATTATCGGACCGGAAGGTGGTTTTGCTGATGAGGAAATCGATATGGCAAGTGATATGGATGTGATTTCTCTCGGTAAACGAATCTTGAGAACAGACACAGCGGCAATAGCATCTATGACTATGGTGATGTTGGCCTGCGAGTCGTGAGCGATTAATATAATTAAAAACATTTAACATAATAAAATTATTTAACACAATTAAGAATATTTAACACAACAAGGATATATAAAATGGAAGTTTATTTAGATAATTCAGCCACAACAAAATGCAGTGAGGCGGCTGTAAATATAATGACAAAGGTTTTACAGGATGATTATGGGAATCCATCATCTCTTCATAATAAAGGTATGGAGGGAGAGAATTATGTCAAATCAGCTCGCTCAGAAATTGCCAAAACTCTAAAGGTAAATGACAAGGAAATATATTTTACATCAGGGGGAACTGAGAGCAATAACCTAGCTATTGTAGGTGCTGCAAGAGCTTATCACAGAAGTGGTAACAAGGTTATAACAACTATGATTGAACATCCTTCTGTTTCAAATCCATTTGCCTATCTTGAGGAGGAAGGCTTCGAGGTGACATATTTGCCAGTGGATTCCTACGGTGTAATTGATTTAGAGGCGCTAAAGGAAGCCATGACAGAGGATACAATTTTGGTATCCATAATGCATGTCAACAATGAACTCGGTGCGGTGCAACCTATAGAGGAGGCTGCTCAAATTATAAAAGCGGCAAATAAGGAATGCGTATTTCATGTAGATGCCATTCAGTCCTATGGTAAATTTAGAATTTATCCAAAGAAGATTGGAATTGACATGCTCTCAGTAAGCGGACACAAGATTCATGGACCAAAAGGAAGTGGATTTTTGTTTGTGAAGGACAAGATAAAGGTAAAGCCTATTATTTTAGGTGGTGGCCAGGAGTGGGGGATGCGCTCTGGTACGGAAAATGTACCAGCTATTGCTGGTCTTGGAGTTGCAGCCACAGAAATCTATAAAGATTTTGACAGTAATATAGATAGAATGTATTATTTGAGAGATCGATTTATCTCAGAGGTTATCAAGATTGATGGTGTCAGTGTAAATGGTAGACATGACCACAGCAATGCGCCTCATATTGTAAGTGTTAGTGTGGCGGGAGTTAGAGCTGAAGTTTTGCTTCATTCCTTGGAGGACAAGGGAATATATGTATCAGCAGGAAGCGCTTGTTCATCAAATAAGCCATCTATAAGTAAGACCTTAAAGGCCATTGGCCTAGATCAAAAACTTTTAGATTCCACAGTGAGATTTAGTTTTTCTATTCACACTACAGAAGAAGAGATTGATTATGCCATAAAAGCATTGCAGGAATTAGTTCCAATGCTTGCGAGATACACGAGACACTAATTTGATTGATTATCGAAAAAATATCGAGATAGAATTATTTTAATTGATATAATGCAGATGTGTTCATAAATGAATTTGGATTAAAGGAAGGATTATAAGAATGAATAATATGTATAAAGTATTTCTCATAAAGTATGCAGAAATAGCTATTAAAGGAAAAAATAGATATGTATTTGAGGATGCTTTAGTTCGTCAGATAAAATATGCGCTTCGCCATGTTGATGGCAAGTTTAGCGTCATCAAACAGCAGGGAAGAGTGTTTGTTGAGACAGATGGAGACTATGATTATGATGAGGCGGTTGAAGCTTTGAGCCATGTTTTTGGTATCACTGGTTTCTGTCCTTGTGTAAAGGTGGAAGATCAGGGATTTGATAAATTGGCTGAGGATGTAATTGCATACGTTGACAAGGTTTATCCTGATAAAAACAAGACTTTCAAGGTGAAGGCTAGACGTGCAAGAAAGAATTATCCAATGGATTCTATGGAGATAAATGCTGAGCTTGGCGGAAAGATTTTAGACGCATTCCCAGAGATGAGTGTGGATGTTCACAATCCTGAGATTGTGTTAAATGTTGAGATTAGAGAAGAGATTAGTTATTACTCAGAGGAGATTGCCGGACCAGGTGGAATGCCTGTGGGAACTGCTGGAGATGCTATGCTTCTTTTATCAGGTGGAATTGATAGCCCAGTGGCTGGATATATGATTTCAAAGCGTGGAGTTGGTATCAAGGCAACATATTTTCATGCACCACCTTACACATCAGAGCGCGCAAAGCAAAAGGTTGTGGATTTGGCAAAAGAGATATCTATTTACACTGGTCCAATTGATTTGCATGTGGTGAATTTTACAGATATTCAGCTTGCTATTTATGAGAAATGTCCTCACGAGGAACTCACAATTATCATGCGTCGTTATATGATGAAGATTGCAGAGCATTTTGCAAGAGAGGACGGATGTTTAGGTCTTATTACTGGAGAGAGTATTGGACAGGTGGCTTCACAGACTATGCAGTCTCTTGCAGCAACCAATGAGGTTTGCACAATGCCAGTATATCGACCACTTATCGGTATGGACAAGCAGGAGATTGTCAAGATTTCAGAGAAGATTGGAACTTATGAGACATCAATTCTTCCTTTTGAAGATTGCTGTACAATCTTTGTGGCAAAACATCCTGTCACAAAGCCTAATATCAATATTATCAAGAAGTCTGAGACAAAACTTGCTGATGTGATTGACGACCTAATGGAGGAGGCCATCAACACAACTGAGACTATCCATGTGGTGGCAGACTAGAAGATACATTTGACAAAACAAAAAATGACACAGACCAAATTGGCCTGTGTCATATAATTTATCATTTTGATATTATTCAACGATGTATGGCTTAAGAGCCTCAAATACATCTGATGATTCGTCATCTGTATAAATTGATAAATCAATTGGTTTAGAAAGATCTAAACTGAAAATACCCATGATAGATTTTGCGTCGATTACGTATCTGCCAGAGATTAAATCGAAATCAAAATCATACTGGCTTATAGTGTTTACAAAAGATTTAACCTTATCAATTGAATTTAAAGAAATCTGAACCTTTTTCATTTAAACGCCTCCTGCTGATTGAATAGTAATAGTATAAAATCATCCTAATCCAAGAACTTTGAAAAGTCAATGGATTTAATGTCTAATTTAGCTATAAATAGGTGTTATTTGTTGAAAAATTGGTAATAATAGAGGGAATTAGATAATGAGAGATTATTATAAGAATATGAAAGCTGCTTTACACAATTTGGGGTGTAAAGTTAATCAATATGAGACAGATGCTATGGAAAATATGCTCCGTGAAGCTGGCTTTGAGATTGTACCATTTAATGAAGTGGCAGATGTGTATGTGATAAATACTTGTTCGGTCACCAATATGGCAGATAGAAAATCACGTCAGATGCTTCACAGAGTTCATAAATTAAATCCTGATGCTGCGGTTGTGGCTGCAGGATGTTATGTTCAAACTGCTGAAAATCAAGCTAGAGTTGATGATGCCATAGATATCATAATCGGTAACAATCAAAAGACAAAATTGATTGATCTTTTGGATAAATATTTTGATGAAAACTATAATGACAAAAATACTGCTGGAAATATTTCACATGAAAATATTTCTCACAAGAAAATTGAGAGCCTCATTGATGTGAGAAATTCCGATGAGCCCTATGAGAAATTTATCATAAAGCACACCAGTGAACACACAAGAGCATTTATCAAAGTTCAGGATGGCTGCAATCAGTTTTGTACATACTGTATCATTCCTTATGCACGAGGAGCTGTGAGAAGTCGAGAGATAGATGATGTGGTAAATGAAGTTACTGATTTGGCCAGGGATGGTTACAAGGAAGTTGTTATCACTGGAATTCATTTGAGTTCTTATGGAATGACAGAAAACTATAACAGCAATCCTCAAAACTCTGATAAATTTTTGAAGCTTATTAAGGCAGTTCATGATATTGATGGAATTGAGCGAATTCGTTTTGGCTCACTAGAGCCACAGGTTATAACGGATAAATTGGCAAGGGAGTTGGCGTCTATGTCAAAAATCTGTGCACATTTTCATCTATCCCTACAAAGCGGATGTGATGCGACTTTAAAGAGGATGAACAGACATTACAGCGCTGCAGAATACAAGGCAGGTTGTGATTTACTCAGAAAATATTTTGATAATCCGGCTATAACAACAGATGTTATTGTGGGCTTTCCAGGTGAGACTGAGGAGGAGTTTGAGGAGACCAAAAAATATTTACAAGACATTGGCTTCTATGAGATGCATGTTTTTAAATATTCTAAGCGAAGGGGAACCAAGGCTGAGGTTATGCCTAATCAAATTCCAGAACAAGTCAAGGCGGTTAGATCAGATATTTTGCTTGAGATGGAAAAGAAGATGTCAAAAGATTTTAGAGAATCTTATATCGGTAGAGAGGTTGAGGTTTTGCTAGAGACGCCTTTTGAGTTGGACGGCAAATCTTATATGACCGGATATACAAAGGAATATATTAGGGTTGCATGGCCGATAAATGATGTTTTTGACAGTGAAAAATATTCAAATCGAATCGTATTAGGAAAAATTGGTGATATGTTAGATGAGGATATATATTTGTTGGTAGAATAAATATATAAATTGTGAATATATTTCCCATAATACGAATTGTTCAAAACCTATAATCTATGATATAATGAATTACAAATTAAAATTATATAGATAATTTTTATGTAGGGGTTAATTTTATTGAGATTACAGTGTTTATTTAAAAGATAAGACTGAGATATGGACGGTGATATTATGAGCGATTTAAGTAACACACAATTTATTAGAATTCAAAAAGAAGTTCCAGTGGGAGTGACAGAGGTTTTAAAGCAGGTTTACGATGCTTTGGCAGAAAAAGGATATAATCCTGTTAATCAGATTGTGGGATATGTAATGTCAGGAGATCCTACATATATTACAAGTCATAATAATGCACGTAGTCTTATTATGAAAGTTGAGAGAGACGAGATCGTAGAAGAACTTTTGAGAGAGTATATCTCTTATAAGTCATGGGAATAATATGAACGGTAATGGAAGAATACTTGGTTTAGATTATGGAACAAAAACTGTGGGGGTCGCCGTGAGTGACCCTTTATTTTTGACGGCGCAGGGTGTGGAGATTATCCGCAGAGAAAAACCAACTAAATTGCGCAGAACTTTGGCAAGAATTGAGGAATTGATTGCTGAGTACGAAGTTACAAGTATTGTATTGGGCTATCCTATGCATTTGAACGGCGATGAGGGCGATCGATGTCAGGCCACCAAGGAGTTTAAAGAAATGCTGGAGAAGCGCACAAAATTGCCGGTTACTTTGGTTGATGAGAGATTAACCACAGTGGAGGCAGATGATATTATGTTTGAAAGTGGAATAACTGACAGACATGAGCGAAAAAAGTATGTGGACAAAATTGCTGCAATGCTTATTTTGCAAGATTACTTAAATGAGATGAGTAATAAATTGTAATTATTTTGAATTAGATTAGTGACAAGTTGTAAATATTTTACACAAGTTTTGTAAAATGCTTGATTATATTTATAGATAAGGATTAAGATATGGAAAGTATTAAGATGGTAGCACCTGATTCGCAGGATGAAATTGAAGTATATGTATTAGAACAAACTACGTTAAATCAGCAAAAGTATCTATTAGTTACGGAAGATAGTGTTGGAGATACTGATGCTTTTATATTAAAAGAAATAAAATCAGATGACACAGACGTCACCTATGAGTTCGTAGAGGATGATGTGGAATTTGAAGCGGTTGTAAAGATATTCGAAGAGTTGGTAGAGGATACTAAATTCGAAGTCTAAGAAAGAGAGGTATATTTTGAAAAAAGAAAAACAGAATAAGGGTAAGCTGAAGATTATTCCATTGGGCGGATTGGAACAGATTGGAATGAATATTACAGCTTTTGAGTATGAGGATACTATCATTGTGGTGGACTGCGGTTTGGCATTCCCAGAGGACGATATGCTAGGAATCGATCTAGTTATCCCAGACATCACATACCTTCGAGACAATATCGAAAAGGTAAAGGGATTCTTTATTACTCATGGTCATGAGGATCATATTGGTGCGATTCCTTATGTTATGAAGGAAATCAATGTGCCAATTTATGCTACAAAGCTTACAATCGGTTTGATTGAAAATAAGCTTAAGGAGCATAATTTGCTTCAGACTGTTAAGCGCAAGGTTGTAAAATATGGACAACATATTAACCTTGGTTGCTTTAGAGTGGAATTTATCAGAACAAACCACAGTATTCAGGACGCAGCGGCCCTTGCAATTTATTCACCTGCAGGAATCGTAGTTCACACAGGAGATTTCAAGGTGGATTACACTCCAGTTTATGGGGATTCTATCGATTTGCAGAGATTTGGTGAGCTTGGCAAAAAGGGTGTTTTAGCACTTATGTGTGATTCAACAAATGCTGAGAGACCTGGGTTTACTCAGTCAGAAAAGACGGTTGGTAAAACCATTGATGAATTGTTCTCTGAGCATGACAAGCAGCGTATTATTATAGCAACATTTGCTTCCAATGTAGATCGTGTACAGCAGATTATCAACTCTGCTCACAAGTATGATCGCAAGGTGGTTGTTGAGGGGCGAAGCATGGTAAATGTTATTGCCACAGCTTCAGAACTTGGTTATTTAAAAGTGCCTGACAATACATTGGTAGATATTGATATGATTAAAAATTATCCAGATGAGAAAACTGTTCTTATCACAACAGGAAGTCAGGGTGAGTCTATGGCTGCTCTTTCTCGTATGGCAAATGGTACTCATAGAAAAGTTACAATTAAACCAAATGACACTATCATTTTCTCATCTCATCCAATTCCAGGAAATGAGAAGGCTGTAACAAATGTAATTAATGAACTTTGTAAAAAGGGTGCCAATGTAGTATTCCAGGATGTTCATGTATCTGGACATGCATGCCAGGAGGAGATCAAACTCATCTACTCTTTGGTTAAACCAAAGTATGCAATTCCTGTTCACGGTGAGTATAAGCATCTTATAGCTCAGGCCAAGATTGCTGAGAGCCTTGGAATTGAAAAGGATAATATATTTATTTTACAGTCTGGTGATGTATTAGAACTAGATGAAAAGAAAGCAAAAATGAATGGACACGTTCACACAGGAGCAATCATGGTTGATGGTCTTGGTGTTGGTGATGTTGGAAATATTGTATTGCGAGACAGACAGCATTTGGCAGAAGATGGTATTATCATTGTTGTTATGACGATGGAATCAGGCAGTGGAAATGTACTTGCTGGACCTGATATCGTATCTCGCGGATTTGTATATGTGAGAGATTCAGAAGATTTGATGGAAAGCGCAAGGGAAGTACTTAGCGAAACTGTAGAAGATCTCATGGATGAAGGTGTTACCGATTGGACAAGAATCAAGGGTGAAATAAAGGATTCTCTGGGGGACTTTGTTTGGAAAGAGACTCAGCGCCGCCCAATGATTATGCCTATTATCATGGAGGTATAAAAGGTGATAGTAGATGAGAGATTTATATCGTATTTACAATCCCTTGAGACACCAGAGATAGATTATCTTGATCGAATTCGAAAGGAAGCACTAGAAACATATGTGCCAATAATTCGATATGACACACAACAATATATGAAATTTTTAATGCAGTCTCTAAAGCCAAAAAATATTTTGGAAGTGGGGACGGCAGTTGGATTTTCAGCTTTGCTTATGGAGGCTTATAATCCTGTTGATTGTAAGATTACAACCATTGAAAATTATGAGCCGCGCATTCCAATAGCTTTGAAGAATTTTGAGGATGCAGGTAAGGCGGATGTTATTAAATTGTTGCCGGGAAATGCTCAGGATATTTTACCTACTATTGAGGACAGCTATGATTTTATTTTCATGGATGCTGCCAAGGGACAATATCCAATATTTCTCCCAGAAATCAAGAGGCTGATGCATTCAGGAAGTGTGTTGGTGACAGATAACATTTTACAGGATGGAGATTTAATTGAATCCCATTATGCTATTGAGCGACGTGATCGCACAATTCACAAGCGAATGCGCGAGTATTTATATACTCTGACTCATGATGAAGATATGACATGTTCTATTATTCCGGTGGGAGATGGGCTTGCCATGTGCGTTATGAAATGATTGTAAGATGATTGGAAAATGATTGAAAAGTATTGGATATAAATTAAGTCGAGTATAGAGAGGAATTAAAATGAGACCAGTTGAATTGTTGGTTCCAGCAAGCAGCTTAGAAGTGTTAAAGGTTGCTGTTATGTTTGGAGCTGATGCCGTATTTATCGGCGGAGATGTGTATGGACTTCGCGCCAAGGCAAAGAATTTCTCCAAGGAAGATATGGCAGAAGGTATAAAATTTGCTCACCAGCATGGGGTTAGAGTTCATGTTACGGTAAATATTTTGGCTCACAATGGTGATTTGGATGGAGTTAGAAAGTATCTAAAGGAGCTTAAGGAGTTAGGTCCAGATGCCCTTATTATTGCAGATCCAGCAATATTTACCATGGCGAGAGAAATATGCCCAGAGATTGATATTCATATCAGTACTCAGGCTAATAATACCAACTATGGCACTTATAATTTCTGGTATAAATTAGGTGCTAAAAGAGTGGTCAGTGCCAGAGAATTATCAATGGCTGAGATAAAAGAAATCAGGGCCAATATTCCTGAGGATATGGAAATCGAATCCTTTATTCATGGTGCTATGTGTATTTCTTATTCAGGTAGATGCCTTCTCAGTAATTTCTTCACTGGAAGAGATGCTAACCAGGGGGCTTGTACTCATCCTTGTAGATGGAAATATGCAGTGGTTGAGGAGCAGCGTCCGGGAGAATATTTACCAGTATATGAAAATGAGAGAGGTACATATATCTTTAATTCCAAAGATTTGTGTATGATTGAACATATTCCTGAATTGATTGAGGCTGGAATTGACAGTTTCAAGATTGAAGGTCGTATGAAGACGGCGCTTTATGTGGCAACTGTTGCCCGTACATATCGTAAAGCTATCGATGATTATATGGAATCGGAAGAGAAGTATCGCGCCAATATGGATTGGTATAAAGAGCAGATTTCTAATTGTACTTACAGACAATTTACTACAGGATTTTTCTTTGGAAAGCCTAGTGAGGATGCTCAGATTTATGACAGTAATACTTATATAAAAGAGTATACATATCTTGGTATTGTAGGGGAGCAAAATGCTCAGGGACTTTATTCTTTAGAACAAAGAAATAAATTTTCTGTGGGAGAAACTATTGAGATTATGAAGCCAAACGGCGATAATATAGAAGTGAAGGTTCGCAGAATTACTGATGAGGACGGTGTTGATATGGAATCGGCACCACATCCAAAGCAGAAGTTGTATATTGATTTAGGTTGTAAGTTGGATTTATTTGATATATTACGACGTAAGGAGGACTAGGTAAAATGGCTAAGGACAAGTATGTAGCGTATGTTGGGACTTATACACATGAAAACAGTATAGGAATTCATGTATATGATGTAGACACTGAGACAGGTGTTTTGACAGAGAGAAGTGTAGCGCCTATCAACAATCCATCGTATATTGTTAGATCAAAGAGTGGTAAGTTATTGTACTCTATTGAGGACGAGGGAGTAGCTTCATTTTCCATTGATGAAAATGGTGATTTGACACAGATTAATTCAGAGTGGATTGGTGGAATGCGAGGCTGTCATATTGAGGTGGATTCCCAGGATAGATATCTATTTGTCAGCGGATATCATGATGGACGAATTACAATGATGAAGCTTAATGAGGACGGCTCAATTGGCGGAATTAGTTGTGGTATTTTCCATAGTGGTATTTCAAAATCGGCTGTGGAAAAGAGAATGGACCCAGCGATTACCTGTTCGAGACTTACACCTGATGAGAAATATTTATTAGTGTGTGACTGGGGACTTAGCCAGGTAAAAGTTTATGAGGTGGATTATACTTTAGGAAAATTACGCCTTATAGATATGATTAGATTTTCGATTGACAAGGCTCCACGTCGACTTAGATTTAGTCGTGATGGTAGATTTTTATATGTTATGGCTGAGGGAGCTAACGCTGTTTATGTATTCAGTTATCAGGATACCAAGGAAGGCCCTGTATTTGAGAGAATTCAAAAAATCTCATGCTTAGGTGATGAGGATCCTATGGCATCTAGTACTGGATTTGATCAGGATTTTGCTGATGACTATGCTTATGTATCAATTGATGGCACTAATATGATTACAGTGTTAAAAAGAGATGCCGAGACAGGAACTTTTGAGTTTGAACAATCTTTCCCTGTCAGTGGAGAGTATCCAAAGAGTGTATCAGTTATTCCAGGAGACAGATTTGTTGTTTCATTAAATCATGATACTGATGAGATGAGAGTCTTTGAAGTATTTCATGATGAGAAATATGCGTTACAAAGGGTTGCGCCTATAAAGGTTGATAAACCAAATAGTATTCAGATTTATAAGTTGGTGTAAATATTTAACAGATAGCATAAATTAATATGACTGTTTGTGAGATTAGATTATAACAGACAGTGTAAAATGTATTTTACAGAAAGGATGTTGTTGTGGCAGGATCATCATTTGGACAGATATTTAAAATTACAACTTGGGGAGAATCCCATGGTAAAGCACTTGGAGTGATTGTTGACGGAGTTCCAGCTGGTTTAAAATTGGATGAGGATGACATTCAACAATTTCTTGATAGAAGAAAACCAGGACAATCAAAATTTACCACTGCAAGAGCAGAGGGAGATCAAGTTGAGATATTATCAGGTGTGTTTGAAGGCAAAACTACAGGTACACCAATTTCTTTGATGGTAAAAAATGCTGATCAACATTCAAAAGATTATTCTAATATCAGTCATGTATTTAGACCGGGGCATGCAGATTATACATTTTGGGAAAAATATGGTATTAGAGATTATCGCGGTGGCGGTAGATCTTCAGGTAGAGAGACTATTGGCAGAGTTGCAGCAGGAGCGATTGCTATCAAGATTTTAAGGAAATTAGGCATTGAGATAGTGACTTATTCTAAAGCAATAGGTCCAGTTGAAATCGAGAATTTCGATGCGGATGAAATCACTAACAATTCTTTGTATATGCCAGATGCTGCTGCAGCAGATAAAGCTCAGAAGTATCTTGAGGAATGTATTTCAAATCAGGATTCAGCTGGCGGTATAATTGAATGTCGAGTTACAGGAATGCCAGCAGGTATTGGCGATCCAGTATTTGAAAAATTAGATGCAAATCTTGCTAAGGCAATTATGTCTATTGGAGCTGTAAAAGGTTTTGAGATAGGTGATGGGTTTGAGGCTGCCAAGAGTGTTGGCTCAGAGAACAATGATGAGTTTATTGTTGAAAATTCAAGTGTTGTTAAAGCTACAAATCATTCTGGCGGAGTCTTAGGTGGAATGAGTGATGGAAGTGATATTGTATTTCGTGCAGCAATTAAGCCGACACCATCAATTAGTCAATCTCAGCAGACAGTTGATATAGATGGTAATCAAAAAGCTATAGAGATTCATGGACGTCATGATCCGGTTATTGTTCCACGTGCTGTTGTTGTAGTGGAGAGTATGGCTGCAATTACATTACTAGATTCACTTTTGCTGAATATGAGCGCAACAATGGATGGTGTGATGGATTTTTATAATTAAATGTTTGCCTGTACTTCGTAAAACAGGCGTATAACTCAAGTAAGGTATAAAATATGTACAAGGTATTAAAAACAGAGGGGAGAGCAAAACGTGCCGTTTTAGAGACGGTTCACGGAACTGTTCAAACCCCTTTATTTATGAATGTGGGAACTGTAGCTGCTATTAAAGGTGGGGTTTCCACTGATGATTTAAAACAAATTAAGACACAGGTTCAGCTATCAAATACTTATCATTTACATGTTCGAACAGGTGATAAATTGATAAAGGAATTAGGTGGCTTGCATAAGTTTATGGTTTGGGATAGACCAATCTTAACTGATTCAGGTGGATTTCAGGTGTTCTCATTGGCAGGGATGCGCAAAATCAAAGAGGAAGGTGTCACATTTAATTCTCATATAGATGGCCATAAGGTATTTATGGGCCCTGAGGAGAGTATGCAGATTCAGTCCAACTTAGGATCAACCATTGCTATGGCGTTTGATGAGTGCCCAAGTTCTAAAGCAGATAGGACATATGTGCAAAATTCTGTGGATAGAACCACAAGATGGTTAGCTAGATGTAAGACTGAGATGGATAGATTAAATTCTTTGGAGGATACCATCAATAAGAATCAGATGTTATTTGGTATTAACCAAGGAGCTATCTTTGATGATATAAGAATTGAGCATGCAAAAAGAATTGCTGATATGGATTTAGATGGATATGCTGTAGGCGGTCTTGCTGTAGGTGAGAGTCATGAGGAGATGTATCATGTGCTTGAGGAGACTGTACCATATTTACCACAGGATAAACCTACTTATCTAATGGGAGTTGGAACTCCTGCCAATATATTAGAAGGTGTGGAGAGAGGAATAGATTTTTTCGACTGTGTATATCCTAGTAGAAATGGCCGACATGGTCATGTGTATACTAAGCATGGCAAGATTAATCTATTTAATCAAAAGCATGAAAAGGATATGCGACCTATTGAAGAGGGTTGCGGATGTCCCGCATGTCAGTCATATTCGAGAGCATATATCAGACATTTATTAAAAGCAAAAGAAATGCTTGGAATGAGACTTTGTGTACTTCATAATTTATACTTTTATAACAATATGATGGAAGAAATTAGAGATGCACTTGACGCAGGCAATTTTGCAGGATATAAAAAAGATTTGCTCGAGAGTATGGAAGCGGGAGAGTAATTCTAAAACTTTTATTAAATATTTGGATTTATATTGCAAGAGAGTAATCTCTTTAGTAAAATAGTAAGAAGTTTGAGACTTATAAGAAGTCTGAGATTATTAAAATTTGAGATTTTTATGAAGTCTATAGTATTAGGAGGAAAATTATTATGTTTTTAGCAGCAAATGGCGGCAATCCAGGTGGATCTATTTTAATGATTGTTGTGATGGTAGTGTTTATGTTCTTCTTCATGATCCGTCCACAGCAGAAGGAGCAGAAGACTAAGAATGCTATGATGGCATCACTTGCAGTAGGAGATACAGTTCTTACAACAAGCGGATTTTATGGAGTAGTTATTGATATTGATGAAGATACAATTATTGTAGAGTTCGGAAGCAACAAGAACTGCCGTATTCCAATGCAGAAAGCAGCAGTTGCAGCTGTAGAGAAGCCAGAAGAAGCAATGGAAGCAGAAAAAGAAAAAGAGAAGAAAGATAAAAAGTAAGATTTAATGATCTAATTGTTAATCAGATAAATATTAATCAAATAATTGTTAATCATAATGATTATTATGATTTATGTTGTTGGCATGATTTAAAGCGCATTTTTATAATGCGCTTTTTTGCTCTTTTCTATAATGCACTTTTACTAACTGTATAAATAGGAATATTTTGAGCAAATAATAAAGTGAATTTATAATATATGCAGTTGTAAAGTACAAATAGCAATTTACGACTGCAAGAAAAAACAAGATGCTAAAGAAATGACTATTATTTTTCTAGTAATATGCAGTTTGAAAATGTGAAAAAACAAATTGAACTGCATAAAAGTAAAAATCACAAAATATAATTGAAGCAAAATACAAAAATATGCAGTTCAAAAGTGAGAAAAAACAAATCGAACTGCAAGAAAGTGAAAATTATAAAATTATATTGATAAAAAATGCATAGGATGTTATAAAAGACATATATTCTGATAGGGATATATGTCTTTCTTTTTTTAAAATTCATATTAATAATTCAAGTTAATAAATAGTAGATGATATGCCTGAGCATTTAGTAGTTAAAAACATCAAATTCTGTAATATCTTATCATTAGAAACTCCATATGTTACAAAATAATACAAGAAAATAGATTATATTATTTAGAATTATATGATCTAGAATAGATAAGTTAATAGAAATTTCCAGGCTTAGGAATAGATAAGTTAATAGAATTTCCAGGTTTAGGAATAGATATGCTAATAGAAATTGAAGAGGGAGGAATATATATGAGTATGGAATTGATTTTATCTGACACATTATTAAATGAATTAAATATAAGAAAGAACCAATTAGAAAATATAATACAAGTAATTAAAAGACGCCAAAAAAATCAGCCTGAAGGGAAAGTAAGAGTGGTGAAAAAATCTGATTATTATCAATATTATTATATTGATTCAAAAGGTGATAATGTCGAGAGGTATATTTCTGTTAAGGAAGAAAAATTTATAAGAAAACTAATTCAGAAGAAATATGACTGCGATATTAGGCGTGAAAGTGAATATGAGTTAAAACTAATTGACAATATGCTAAAAAAATATAATCCATATAAGATTGATAATATATATAAAAAGTGTTCAAAGGGGCGACAAAAATTTATCGATCCAGTAGTATGTCCTGATGATATGTATATTAATAAATGGAAAAAGGATTTATCCGGATTTTGTTTGCTTGAATGTTAAAAGAAGAAAAGAGATTGTATGGGAACATTTTGGAATGGTAGATAATGAGGATTATGCAAATAGTATGGTTAATAAAATTAATATTTATATAAATAATGGTTATAGGTTTGGTGATAATTTTTTAATGACATTTGAAACAATGATATATCCAATAAATATGCAAGTAGTTAATAGCTTGATTGAAGAAGTTATCTTAGCATAAGGACATTTGACTTATTTCGGATTATACTGTAACATCAAAATGTCAGATAATAAATGTGCAATGGTGTGATTGTCAGAAAATGAACGTTTATCAGACGATTTGTAGTTGTCAGAAAATAAACATTGGTCTGACAGTGCATAGTAAAAAATGGATCTTTATCAGAGGATGTATGGTTAAGAAAGATACATAGCAAAAACTTACATTATTGAGAACTTACAAAAGGGAAGGAGCGAGTATATGAGAGGAATGAAAAGGAAAAGAGGTTTAATGGCCATATTTATGTCGCTGATTTTGATGGTGACAGCAGTTGGTTTTATGGTAAATGGAATTACTGTTCAGGCAATGGATCCAAATGCAAAAGCCACATTTACTATTACAACTACTATTGCAGATGGTGTTACAGCACCACAACATTATAATATTGCTTGGACTTTGTATTTAGCTGCGACAAATACGCCGGCGGATAATACAAGTAATCCGGGAGAAACTTTACAGGGTTCATTTAATGAAACAGTTAATGCGAGTGGAGTTATTAATTTTCAGAATATAACAGAGTCTCAAAGAGGAGATTATTATCTGAAGATAACTGGTACAGCAGCTGGATTGACTATCAAGATGAATGGTTCCGATATCACAAGTGAAATAGAAGGTGCCGGCAAGGATGTTTCATTAACTGAGGGTGGAATCAACCTTAGATATGAGCAGGCACCACCGAACAATAATCCAGGACAAGATTCAGGACAAGATCAAGGTCCAGCTCAACAATATTCAAATGCTGCAAAAATTGAATATATAGCTCATCCGGGTGAGTGGTCAGTGAAACCGATGGTCAGAGAACAGTATAATGCAGAAGGTGATGTGGCTCAGGACGATCCAAACCACGTATCATATGAGAGGTATGCTTATACAGCAGGTGTTATGATTAATGGCGGTCAAAGAAATAATGTTTTGGATCGATATACTTATGATGCTGATATTAGTGGATTAAATAATCAAAAAATAGGATATAACAGAGAGAATAGCGACAACACGGTAGATATTACTTTCTTTACTTCATGGGGAAATATGTTTGAAGGAAATGTAACTATTAATGGTATAGTTTATCCTGTAAATAATTATATAGATTTTTCTGATCGTAATTCTTATTTAAATCATGTAAGTGGGCAAGAAGTTAATTTTACAATAACAGATGTACCTGTATCTAATAATATTGATGCAGAAGGTGCAGAAATATACCAAATTGATATTCAAGTGAGACCAATTGAAGAAGAAGAGTGTGTTGTTGGTAATTTCTTGTGGTCAAATGATCCACGAATGGATCCTGAAGTTACTGGAGTTGAAGATGATATGTATATAGGGCATTCAGAACTTACATTATTGTCAGTTACCTATGATGATGGAACGGGTGAGCAGACCAAGTCGATTGATGCGTTGAAAAATCCTGATGGAAGTTCGGTTTATCCTTATCTTCAGATAGATAGTGGAACTAATAATGAGACGGGTGCAGAATTTGGTTCCATGTTTATTCCTGAGGGTTCATGGGTTACTATGAAAATTGAGCCGGAGTATGGATATCAGGTTAAATCATTTAGTCTAAATGGAGATCAAGTTAATACTGGTGACGATATGTCAGTATTTAGTTTTCAAATTGGAAAAGGTAATTTCCATATTGGTGCAAAAGTTGAGCCGGTGGAGGATGAAACTAGAGTTACAGCCACAGATTCAAATATTGAGGCTGCAACGGTTGAATTGGCAGATGGAACTTTAGATAGAGGCTCTGCAAGAATGTATTTAGAAAATGCTGAGGTTTCATCAGATAAGAAGAGCGATTTTGATGAATTTGCTACTTCTACAGGAACAGAGATTGATTCATATGTGGATATTCATATGGACCAGGTATTCTATAAAGGAACTGGAAATGATGATGATGTATGGAGCAATGAGATGAATGATTTGTCTCAGGCTGCAACCATTAAATTGAAACTTGATGGATATGATGGAGAGGATGTAGTATTGCTTCATAATATTCATAATGGTGATGATTATGAAGAAATTCCTCTGACATACAATGCGGTAGATGGAACATATGAAGGTGAAGTTACAAGCTTTTCTAATTTTGCAATTGCCAAGAAAATGGCTGCTCCTGGAAATACAAGTTCCACATCAGTTGCAACAAAGACAACATCACCAAAGACATTTGATCCTTTGAATTCAGTATTTTGGATGATTATGATGGGGTTAGGAGTAGTATTATTTATATATGGATGGTCAGAAATTAAATTGGAGAGAAAATGATGAAAATGTTTTTGACCTTATTTTAGTTATAAAATTAATAGTTATTTGTTGTATTTATAAAAATGTAAATCCCAGAAATTATGGGATTTACATTTTTTTTCGAAATATATTATGCATAATGGTATAATGATAAATGATGATGAAAAAAAATATTTTATAAATAGGGCAGAGAAGGGAGAATGAATATGTTTTGTAATCAATGTGGAACTAAATTGCCGGAGGGTTCGGCGTTTTGTCCTGAGTGTGGGGCCAAGCAGATACATTTGCAAAGTGAAAATGCAGAGACCAATAATGTGTCAGAAAAAGTGACAAACAATGAAGAAAAACATGCAACGAACAATGCGACAAGTAATGTAACAGGTAATGTACATAATAATGAAAATAAGTCTTCAGATTTTCTCAATTCTATGATGGAGAAGTTGAAGAATAATAAAAAAATAGTGGGCATTGTGCTGGCTGTTATAGCTGTGCTTCTTGTTGCTATTATTATATTTGCTACAAGAAAACCTACAGTTAATTTAAATGATTATGTCACTGTAAAAGTTGATGGTTGTGATCCAAATGGATCTGCTTCTATTGAGTTTGATAAAGAGAGATTTGGAACTGATTATGGCGAGATATTAGAAGAAAATGCGGGGGCATCAGGTTATACAAGTAGTTATGCAAGTGAAGAAGAGAGAATTGAAGCGGCTTTGGAGGCTTTAGATAATAAACCAGCATACAAAAGATTTGTCTCAGATTGTGTTGATGGTGATTTTGACAAAGATAGTAATTTGAAAAATGGTGATAAAATCACTTTTAAATGGGATTGTGATGATGAGTTTGCTTTGAAGCGTTACGGAGTAAAGATAAAGTATTCTGATATTGAATATAAGGTTGAGGGCTTAGATAAGTACGTGACTTCTGAAGATGATTTATCAAAGGATACTTTGAAAGATCTACAGGATAAAGCAAGAAAAGATTATGAAGAAATGGAATCAGGAAGATTATCCACAGGAGGAAAAATTAATTCATTCCAATATATTGGAATGGGTACTGCAACAAAAAAATCCTACTCATATTCAGGTAATAGTATATTGTGTTTGGCTTTTAAGATAGAAATACAAAATACTTACACAAATGGTGTGCAGACATATGATGAGCCTACAACTTTGTATTGGTATGAATGTTTTAGGGATGTGACAGTTAATACAAAGGGTGAAAATACTTATGATTTAGATGCTATTGATAGTCCATATAATGTAGTTACAATTGATTCGGGCGTAAATCAAGGATTTTTCACTAATAAAAAATGGATGTACACTGGCTTTAGTTCAGCGAATGAATTAGTTGATTATTTTAAATCTCAATATCAATCTAATTACGATATTAATTTTGATTCAAAGACTATAGATATTAGTAAAGGTGTAGATGTAAATGGGTCTACAGCTAATCAAGCAGAGTTGAACGGTGATAATGGTATTATTTTTGCAAATAGTTCTGAGGAGATAATTGCTGCTGAAGAAATTAAGGCTTTAACTGATGAGCAGTTGAGATTGGCAATTAATGAAATATATGCAAGACATGGATACATTTTCAATGATGAAGCATTACTAAATCATTACAAACAATTTGACTGGTATAAACCTGAAATTGCCTCAGATGCATTTTCAATATCATTATTTAATGAAACAGAGAAAGCGAATGTTGAGGCAATGCAAGCGGAGAGAGATAGTAGACAATAATTTGTGAAAATTGACACTTGTTTAACAAGTCCTAATATTGTATATTTTATTTTGTGTTTGATAACCCCTTTCTATTTTTGGGAAGGGGTTATGGTCATTTTAATTATTATAGACGGAAATGAAAGAGGGTATAAGAGATGAAAATCGGATTTGACAATGACAAATATTTACAGATGCAATCTCAACATATCAAAGAGCGAATTGATCACTTTGGCGATAAGTTGTATCTAGAATTTGGAGGTAAACTTTATGACGATTATCATGCGTCTAGAGTGTTACCAGGTTTTCATCCTGATTCAAAACTTCAGATGTTGATGCAGTTGCAAGACCAAGTTGAAATCATCGTAGCGATTTCTGCTGGCGCTATTGCTTCTAATAAGATGCGAGGTGATTTAGGAATCACTTATGATGATGACGCGCTTCGTCTTATTGATATATTCAAAAATTTAGGATTTTATGTAGGTGGTGTTGCTATTACTCAGTATACTGGAGAAGCTGCAGCAGATGCCTTTAGAGAGAGATTAGATAGTCTTGGAATCCCATCATATATTTTATATAGAATCGAGGGATACCCAAGTAATATTGAGCATATAGTTAGTGATGAGGGATTTGGTAAAAATGATTATATCAAGACAACTAGACCTCTTGTTGTAGTTACTGCACCAGGACCTGGAAGCGGTAAGATGGCTACATGTTTATCGCAGCTTTACAAGGAGCATAAGCGCGGAGTGAGAGCAGGATACGCCAAGTTTGAGACATTCCCTGTTTGGAATTTGCCACTTAAGCATCCTGTAAATATTGCCTACGAGGCAGCGACAGCTGATTTAAATGATGTAAATATGATTGATCCATTCCATCTTGAAGCGTATGGAGAGACTACAATTAATTACAATAGAGATGTGGAAATATATCCTGTTTTAAAGGCTATATTTGAAAAAATTTATGGTACTTGCGAGTATATGTCACCAACTGATATGGGCGTAAATATGGTTGGTAATTGTATCTGCGATGATGATATATGTCGCGAGGCAGGAAAAGCAGAGATTATTAGACGTTACTATACAGAACTTTGTAATATAAAAAAGGGTACAGGTACTAGAGATGCTTTATTTAAGATTCAGCTTCTAATGAAACAGGTTGGTATTTCCCCAGCAGATAGAGCTGTGGCCAATTTGGCAGTATCTGTTTCCGAGGAGACTGGTCATCCTGCAGTGGCAATTGAACTTGAGGATGGCACCTTGGTTGATGGTAAGACTTCTGATTTATTAGGACCATCAGCTGCAGTTCTTCTAAACGCGTTAAAAGAGTTGGCAGGAATTGCTCATGATACACTTCTTATTTCACCGGAGGCTTTGAGACCAATAAGTGAGTTGAAGCAGAATTACTTAGGGGCTCAAAATCCTAGACTTCACAGTGATGAAGTTCTAACGGTGTTATCAATTGGAGCGAGCACAGATCCAAATGCAAAAGCAGCATTGGAACAACTTCCTAAACTTAAAGGTTTAGATGTTCATTCATCTGTGATGTTAAGTCCAGTGGATGAGAAGATTTTTAAGAAATTAGGAATGAATGTAACCTGCGAACCTAAAAAATCATAATATTTTACATACATGATAAAAGGAGGAAACATGTTAGAAAAAGTATTTAAACTTAAAGAAAACAACACGACCGTAAAAACGGAAGTCATTGGTGGTTTAACTACATTTATGACAATGGCTTATATCCTTGCGGTAAATCCATCAATCCTATCTGCTTCAGGTATGGATTCACAGGCAATTGTTATTGCCACAGCATTGGCAGCATTTGTCGGTACAGTTTGTATGGCACTTCTTGCCAATTACCCATTTGCACTTGCACCAGGTCTTGGACTTAATGCATATTTTGCATACACAGTATGTGGATCTATGGGTTATCCATGGCAGTTTGCTTTACTTGCAGTATTTGTAGAAGGTATTATCTTTATCGTATTATCTTTGACAAATGTTAGAGAGGCTATCTTTAATGCAATCCCAACTCAGTTGAAGAAGGGTGTATCAGTAGGTATTGGTCTCTTTGTGGCATTTATCGGACTTCAGAACAGTCACTTGGTAGTAGCAAGTGATTCTACAAAGGTTACAGTAATTAACTTTACAGAGAATTTCCATTCAGAGGGAATTACAGCAATCCTTTGTGTAGTAGGATTGATTATAATTGCAGTTTTACATATTAAGAAGGTAAAGGGAAGCTTCCTTATCGGAATTATTGCTGCATGGGTACTTGGAATTGTTTGCCAGTTATGTGGACTTTATATTCCAGATCCAGATGCTGGATTCTATTCCTTGATTCCATCACAGATTGCAAGTTTAGACTTTAAATCATTTGGTTCTATCTTTGGACAGTGCTTCAGCCAGAAGGCTGTTTCGTCTGTTAATCCACTTGATTTTGCAGTAATTATCTTTGCGTTCTTATTTGTGGATATGTTTGATACAATCGGAACACTTATCGGTGTTGCAACCAAGGCTGATATGCTTGATAAGGATGGTAAGCTTCCAAGAATTAAGCCAGCACTTTTGGCAGATGCTATTGGTACATCAGTAGGAGCTGTATTTGGTACATCTACAACAACTACTTTTGTTGAGTCTTCAGCAGGTGTATCAGAAGGAGCTAGAACTGGTCTTGCTTCAATCGTTACAGGTTTGTTGTTCTTATTGGCTGTAATTTTTGCACCATTATTTACAACAATTCCATCATACGCTACAGCATCAGCACTTATCTTTGTTGGATTTATGATGGTTTCTGCAGTGGTAGATATTGATTTCAAGGATCCATCTGAGTCAATTCCAGCATATCTCTGTATGATTGCTATGCCACTTATGTATAGTATTTCAGAAGGTATTGCAGTTGGTGTTATCTCATATGTAGTTATCAACTTATTCACAGGTAAGGCTAAGAAGGTTCATCCACTTATGTATATACTTACTGTATTATTTGTATTGAAGTACATCTTTTTATAAGATATAATTTAATAGGAAATTTATTAGACCCCTTTGGAGTTATTTCCAAGGGGGTTTTAATTTAAAAATATATTTTGGAGATAGTTATGGCTGGCGAATATATCCATTGGGATAAATTAGATAATACGGCAAATATTTTCCCTGTTATCGCAGGGGAGAATATGACCAATACATACCGTATTAGTTGTGTGTTAAAAGAACAAATTGATAAGGATTTATTACAGGAGGCTGTGGACATTGTTACTCCCAAAATTCCTGGATTTAACTTACGACTTAGAACTGGAATTTTTTGGTATTATTTTGAGGAAAATGGTAAGGAAGCACCACGAGTTGTGGAGGAGGATACATTTCCTTGTAGATTGATTCATCAATCAAAAAACAATAGTTATTTATTTAGAGTGACTTATTATAAACGCAGAATAAATCTCGAGGTATTTCATGCCTTGACAGATGGCATGGGCGGAATACTATTTTTAAAGGAGTTGGTATATCAATACCTTCGTCTTTCTCATCCTGAACTTCGTGAAAAGCTTGGAGATAAGTTGAGCAAAGAAACTTCACTTAATAGAGAAGATTCATTTGTAAAAAATTATAAGAGAAGATCAAAACCTAATTATCAGTTCAAAAAAGCATTTCTCATAAAGGGAGAACCGATACCATATAATGGTTTTGGAGTTATTCATGGTTATATGAATATCGAACAATTGAAAAAGGTTAGTAAAGAGAGAGGCTTAAGTATTAATGAATATTTAATAGCAGCTTTTATTTGGGCTACATATCAGGAAAATTATCGTCATATTTCTGATAAACGAGCTATTAGAGTGGCGGTTCCTGTGAACTTGAGACCGTATTTTGATTCTATTACAACCAAGAATTTCTTTGTAATGGTTTCGGCAGAGTTTGTTCCTGAGAAAGATGAGTATACTTTTGATGAAATTTGTCAAATTACACATGACAGTTTGAAAAGTCAGATTAACAAAGAGAATCTAGAAAATATTTTTTCATTTAACGTGTCTAATGAACAGTATTTTGTGGCAAGAGCAATTCCATTGGCTATAAAAAATGCTGTTATGAAAGCATTTTACACTCAGACAGCCTTGGCCAATACCACAACTATTACCAATATAGGAAATATTAAGGTGGCAGAGGATTATGAGCCTTACATTGAAATGTTCCATTCATTTTTATCATTTTCAAAGGGGCAGATGCTTAAGGCTACAATTACATCTTATAAAGATACATTGGTATATACTTATACTTCAGCATGGCAGGATGTGTCTATTCAACGTCGAGTGTTTAGACAAATTGCTGAGGATGGTATAGACGTAAAGATTGAAACGAATGGGGTGTACTATGAATAAATGTAATTTTTGCGGAGTAGAAATATTGGATAAATCTGGGCATTGTCCTTTGTGTAATGGAGTGTTGGATGGTGATCATGATGGTCGAAACACTTATCCTGATTTGTATAACGAAGTAAAGAAAGCAAATTTTGTATACAGACTTTTGATGTTTTTATGCATCTTGGGTATTGTGGGAATTGATTTGGGATGCTTCGTTCTTACAAACACTTATAAGTGGGGGATTATCGCGGTTCTCTGTGTGATATATACCATGTGGATGCTCTATGTATCTTTTAATGACAGAGCGGGATATAGAGTTAGAATATTAACCGGAGTTTTCTTTGCTGTTATATTGGTTATATTGATTGATTGGATAATTGGATACAACGGTTGGTCAATAAATTATATTTTGCCAAGTACAATGCTATTTGTGGATCTGCTTATTGTTATTTTGATGTTTATTAATAAGAGAAGTTGGCAGAGTTATCTGGTATTTCAAATTGGTATGGTACTTATTTGTTTGATACCTGCAATATTTATTAAGATAGGATTGATTTATAAACCTATCGTGGCTGAGGTCGCTATCGCTGTTACAGTGGTTGAATGTATTGCATCAATTATGTTAGGTGGTGCGACAGCAAAGCATGAGTTAAAGAGACGATTCCATGTTAGATAATAGATAAATAAGTTTGAGTTAATTATTAGAAATTATATATGGTTAAAAATAATGCGCTGCATTTGTATTTAATACATTTGCAGCGCTTTTTATGGATAAATTGTTTTATAATATATAAAATTTATTTCAAAAAATAAGTTGTGTTATATTTTATAAATAGATTTTAATATAAATGTTCTAGTGATAGATAATTTGGTAAGCCACCTGAATAGCTTAATTTTGTCTCGCCTACAATGAGTGGAGATAGATAATCTATCATTTCTTGAGTTACATTATTTCCTGATTCGGTAATATACTCAGCAGGAACTGATTTTACTTCATTTGCAATTTTTGAAATGTCAGCTGAATCATAGCTTACTGTGTAAGGAGAATTATTTTCTCTAATAATTATAGCCATCTCACCTGTTGTACCAGACATTGCCTTTTCTACAGCAATCTCACCTAGTTTCATTGATTCTTCGATATCTGTGGCTGAAGCAAGATGTGCGGCAGCTCTTTGAGGGAGGTTAATTTCAATTGAACGAACCTTTACACCTAATTTATCTTTCACAAGATATTCTAACGTTTTGCCAGCGCCACTTAATTGCGAATGACCAAAAGAGTCAACAGTTGCAGAGGATGCTGAAATATAATTTCCCTTAGAATCTCTGATTCCCTCGGATATGGCGATTAAAGCATTGTGCTTATGAGTTAATAATTCTTTTAAATCGGAGATAAATACCTCGGTATCAAATGCCACTTCTGGTAAATATATCATATCTGGACCAAGACCATAATTTTTTTTGGCCAAAGCTGCAGAAGCTGTAAGCCATCCTGCATCTCTTCCCATTATTTCGACGATTGTTACACTGTCAAGTGCGTAGATGGATGTGTCATATGCGATTTCCTGCATTGATGTGGCGATATATTTTGCTGCAGAACCAAATCCAGGTGTGTGATCTGTTAGACAGAGGTCATTATCGATGGTTTTTGGGACGCCCATAATTTTCGCATCAATATCATGTTGTGCTGCATATTTTGAAAGTTGAAGCACAGTGTCCATGGAATCATTTCCACCGATATAGTAAAAACCGGTTATGTCATTAGCTTTGAAAAAATCAAAAATTTTCTTATAAATTTGAGGATCGGCATCCATCTTTGGCATTTTATATCTACAAGAGCCAAGATACATAGCAGGAGTAATCTTTAACTTGTCGATGAAGTCAGGTATTTCTTTCATCTTTTCGGAAAGATTTAAAATGTTGTTGTTCAAGATTCCTTCGATTCCATTTAGTGAACCATATATATTATCATAATTGTCTTTGGCGGCAGTGATTACACCAGCAAGTGAAGCGTTGATTGCCACAGTTGGACCGCCAGATTGTGCTACGATACAATTTTGCATAGATTGATCTCCTTTTTAGGTTATTTGAAAATATATTTCTTAAAAAATTATATCATATTTCATAGTCATTTTAACCGATTAAAAAATATTTAAAAAGTGAAAAACAAGCTTTTAAAAATTCAATTAACGCAGAGGTGCGAAGGGGCAAGGGGACATTAATGGGACACGGCGTGGCGTATTCTATATTTACAAAAGAGATATAAATCTTTTGATTGAAAAAGAAACACGACAAATTCGCTGTGATTATTAAAGGTTATGGCAATGAATTTCGTAGAAAGAGGTATATTATGGAGATAAAAAAATCAGCATTAGATAGAGATATGATTATTGGATGTGCAATTATGGCTATGTTGGCATCAGCGGGTATAATTTTTAGTATTTTGTTTATTTTTGCAATTAGTTTACAGGATTGTAATATGACATATTTGATTACTTGTTTTTTTGTATTAGGCGGTATATTATGGGGAATTCTTTTGTGTAGAAATTGCTGATGGTTGTTGACTAGAACGATAGGTTTTTCTATAATCAAAAAGGATGTTAATTATAATAAAATGAGGTGTATATTTATGAAGAATATGAAGATATATAGAAGTATATTAAGTATTGCTATCGCTGTTTTCATGTGTTTGGGTAGTAGTTTTATTTCAAGCGCAGAAGGGAAAACTACTATTTATGTAAGTTCTAATAGTATAAATGTAGGTGAGAATTTAGATGTGGAAGTTGACGCTTCAGAAAGCGGAAATATCAATATAAAGTATAATCAAGATGTTCTTGAATTAGTTCAATCTAATGTGTCATATACTACCTCTGGAAATACTGTTTCATTTAGTGGTGTAAATGGGAAAGTTACTTTTAAAGCGAAATCTGCTGGAAACTCTAGTATTGTCGTTTCTTCTGACAGTAACTCAGGAAGCAGTACATCAATTTCAGTTTCAGGAGAGGGAACTTCTAACTCTGATACAATGGAAGTTGCAGAAGAATCTAATGAAACATCAGTTGACGCATCAGAATCAACAGGTGATGGAGTTATTGATGCGGATGGTAATGTTGTCTTAAATGGTGTTAAGTATGTTGTTTCTGAAAAATTTTCGGATGCTGAAATTCCAACGGGTTATTCAAGGGTTAAAGTTACAATTTCCAACTATGAATATAGAGCTGTTGCAAATGACAATAATACTTTAATTTATTTAAAGGATGCATCTAATGTTTCAGGCGATGGAACATTTTTTATCTATAATAAAGATACCAATTCTGTAAGCAAATTTATAAGATTGGGAAATGAATCTTATTATGTTATTCCTATGGCACATGAATCAATGGGAGAGGGCTTTGTCGCAACGAAGATTCAGCTAGAAGACGGTGAGGTTGATGGATATTCATATGGTGCTGATAATGATTTTGCTTTTGTCTATGGAACAGATTCTAATGGTCAAGAGGGATGGTTTCAATATGATAAAACTACAGGCGTAGTACAGCGCTATAACTCACAATTATTAGCTACACCTAGTTCTGACGTGCAATCAGAAAAAGTGCCAACTTCAGCTGATGATTTAAAGCAAAAATGGCAACGTCAACGAGTGATTATTGCTATCTTAGTATTTGTAATCGTATTATTAGTAGTCATAACAATTAATACAATTTTAATGTCGAAAAAATCTAAGAGAGATAATTTTGAAGATGACGAAGAATATGATGAAGATGATGAAATTGATGATGTTGATGAGTTTAATGTAAATGAAGATCTTTTTGAAGATACAGACGATGAAGATAATTTTGAAGACGAAGAAGATTATCTTGGTGACGATATTGTATCGGACGATGATGTTGATGAAGAGGATAGTGAAGATGATTTCTATCCAGATGATACAGAAGATATGAAGGCTATGTTTACAGATGATGATGATTTAGAGCCAGATTCTGTATTATCGGAAGATGAATTAGATGATATGGAAGAACTAAATGTTCTAGATGAAGCAGAAGATGCTGCAGATGACGAAGAAGATGACGATGATGAAGATAATCTAGATGAAGCGGATGATGTGGATGATGCGGATGATGCGGATGATGTAGAAGATGATTATTTTGGTGATAATGTTATTAAATCGGAATCAAATATGAAAGACGAAATGCCTGTAGAAAAAAATGTTGAAGTTAAGTCATACACTTCTATGAGAGGTGGCGCGGCTTTCAAAAGTAATAAAGATATAAAATATAAGTCTAAAGACGAAAAACTAACTATTATAGATTTAAACGATCTATAAATATAAATCGTTGACCTGATGATATATGGAGGTGGCTAAATGAAACTGACTGAGCAAGCACAGGCAGCGTTGGATTACGCCAAGAAAATTGCTAAAAAATTAAAGCATAATTATATTGGAACAGAACATCTTTTGGTAGGTTTAACTAAACAAGAGACATCTTTGGCAGCAAAGATACTGGGTAATAAAGGTGTTGATGAAGATTCAGTTGTAAAACTAATAAAGGAACTTATTTCTACAGAAGATGCTGCTGTTACGACCAAGGAATGGGATGGATATACACCTAAGCTAGAATCGTTATTGGAAAAGGCTGAAGGTGAGGCTGAACTTTCTGATATGTATGAAGTGGGAACAGAGCATATACTTTTAGCTATGCTTAAGATGCAGGATTCAGCTGGAGCAAGAATACTAACTTCTCTTTCTGTTGATACGCAAAAGACATTTAACGAGATAGTTTCCGCAATGGGACGTGAGGGAATTACATATCGAGAAGAAAGTCAAAAGATTCTAAAAAATAGAAGAAGAGGTAATGATGTTTCTGCTTTGGAACAATATACCAGAGATTTGACAGAAATGGCTGAATTTGGTGAATTGGATCCAATTATAGGAAGAGATGATGAGATTCAGCGCGTAATTCAGATACTTAGTAGACGAGGAAAGAATAACCCTTGTCTTATTGGTGAACCTGGAGTGGGTAAGACTGCGATTGTTGAAGGACTAGCAGAGAGAATTGTTACTGGTGCCATTCCGGAAGTGGTTAAAAATAAACGAGTACTAACTTTAGATTTATCAGGAATGGTTGCGGGGTCGAAATATCGTGGCGAATTTGAGGAGCGTATCAAAAAGTTAATTGCTGAAGTTATTGAAGATGGTGATGTGATTTTATTTATTGATGAAATCCATACAGTTATTGGAGCAGGAGGAGCTGAAGGTGCTATTGATGCTGCCAATATCTTAAAACCTGCAATGGCTAGAGGCGAAATTCAAATTATTGGTGCTACAACTATAGAAGAATATAGGAAGCATATAGAAAAAGATGCTGCGCTTGAGAGAAGATTTCAACAGGTTATGGTAGAAGAGCCTACTCATGAAGAAACAGTTGCAATTTTGCAAGGAATCAAAGCTCAATATGAAAATCATCATGGTGTTATAATTTCAGATGATGCGGTAGAGTCTGCTGTATATTTAGCTGAAAGATATATTTCAGATAGATTTTTGCCAGATAAAGCTATTGATTTAATGGATGAAGCTGCAGCTAAATTACAGCTTAATAGTGTTAAATCGCCGGAACGATTTTACAATATGCAAAAAGAATTAGAGGCACTTTCGAATCAGGTTGAAGATTTTTTATCTGAAGGTAATATAGAAGAAGCTTCTCAAACAAGAGCAAAACAACAAGAGCTTGAAAAGAAAATTGATAATATTAGAAAACAAAATTTGAGAAATAAAAATAGTAAGAGGTTAGTTCTTACTGGAAATGATATCGCTCAAGTGGTTTCAACTTGGACTAAGATTCCAGTTTCTAAATTAAATGAAAAGGAAACCAAGAGATTAAATTCATTAGAGAAGACCTTGCATAAGAGGGTCATTGGTCAGGAGGATGCTATTACATCAGTTTCAAAGGCGGTGAGACGTGGTAGAGTGGGATTAAAAGAGCCTAATAGACCGATAGGTTCCTTCCTGTTTTTAGGACCAACTGGTGTTGGTAAAACTGAAGTTGCAAAGGCCTTGTCTGAGGCGGTTTTTGGTGATGAAAAATCGATGATTCGAGTTGATATGACTGAATATATGGAAAAGCATAGTGTCTCTAAAATGATAGGCTCGCCTCCGGGATATGTAGGGCATGAAGAGGGCGGTCAGCTCAGTGAACAGGTTCGAAGACATCCATATTCAGTTATATTATTTGATGAAATTGAAAAAGCTCATCCAGATGTATTTAACATTTTATTACAAGTTTTAGATGATGGTAGAATTACTGACTCACAAGGTCGAAAAGTAGATTTCAAAAACACTATTATCATTATGACTTCTAATGCAGGTGCTCAGGCTATTGTGGAACCTAAGAAATTGGGATTTGCTGCTAGCGATAATGAAAAAGATAATTACGAGCATATGAAAAATGGTGTTATGGAAGAGGTTAAGAGAATCTTTAAACCTGAATTTTTAAATCGTATAGATGAGACTATTGTATTTAGACAGCTTAATAAAGCGGATATGAAGCAGATAGTTACAATTATGGCTAAAGGTCTTGTGGAAAGATGCAAGGAGCAGATGAATATAGATCTTGTTATAAGAGATTCTGTAAAAAAATATATAGTGGAATCATCTTATGATCCTAAGTATGGTGCGAGACCTCTTCGTAGAAAAATTCAAACATTGTTGGAAGATAAACTTTCTGAAGAAATTTTGAACGGAAATATTTCAAAAGATGACAAGGTTATTGCTACAATGAAAAAGAATGAATTAGTATTTGAAATGGGAAAATAAATTCTCTATTTTGGTAGAAATTTTACCTATCCTATTATATAATGAACCTAATAAAAGGATAGCTTGACTATTCAATATAGGAGGATAAAAAATGGCTGTTATAAATGAATTGATTCGACTTGAAGCGGATGGTTCAATAAGTTTCGGTGATTACTCATTGGGGCAAAAAACTAAGAAGGACAACGTTGAATTTAACGGCAGTATTTACAAAGTTAAAACATTTAATGAGATTACAAAATTAGAAAGGGACGGAATGTTCGTATATGAATCTGTTCCTGGAACTACAGTAAATAATTTGAAGTCATCTGGCGAGGGTGTTGAATTTGTGGTAGAGGGAAACGAAGATGCCCAAATCACATTAGAATTAGAGCCTGATACATTATATAACATTTCCGTTGGTGGCAAAGATGCAGGCGGAATGAAAACTAACTTGGGTGGTAAATTAAGTTTAAGTGTAGAACTTGATCCAGAAGCTCAGGTTTCAGTTTCAGTATCCAAGCAATAAATATAACTATTTGGCCCTACCAAAATGGTAGGGCTGTTTTTTTATCTAAATTATTAATATATTTATTTTTTATCTTGATTTAGGAGACAATATGAAGTGACCTCCAGATTGTAGATTCGTGGATTTACCTGTAATCTATTAATTGAAAGATTAATGGTAACAGGGATTACCGCATACAATAGGAGGTCACATATGAATACTATAGTTTACGTT
>JAILFK010000044.1 GCA_024697595.1 Lachnospiraceae bacterium
TGTAGAGACATGGGCAAATAGTCTCCCTCGGAAGCTTTTAGGCTATAAAACACCTGACGAACTATTTGAGGATGAACTAGATAAAATTTATCAAGTGGATGTTTCTTAGTAGGTGTCCAACTTGTTATTGCAATTTAGAAATTATATTTGCTGACAAATTTCCTTAACAAGTCAACAAATTTCCACTTTTTTTCGATTTCCGGGGTGTTTTTCCTAGATATCAGCCTAATATGTCAACTATTTTCCACTTTATTTCAATTTCCGGGGTGTTTTCACTTGTTTTCAGCTTAATATGTCAACTATTTTCCTCTTTTTTTGATTTCCGGGGTGTTTTTCCTGGATTTCAGCCTAATATGTCAACTATTTTCCACTTTATTTCAATTTCCGGGGTGTTTTCACTTGATTTCAGCTTAATATGTCAACTATTTCCCCCTTTTTTTCGATTTCCGGGGTGTTTTCACTTGTTTTCAGCTTAATATGTCAACTATTTTCCACTTTATTTCAATTTCCGGGGTGTTTGTGTTCTCTCTCATTCAAGGAAAGGATCCTATAAGATTTTATTTTAATTTTTATTAGGATTTGAATTCAAATCCACCTTTATAAATTGGCATGTCCTTCCTCCACATAATGCATAGCATTCTCCTTGTTGCTTGCAATCTGTTCTTCTGAGACTTGACCAATAATTTTTCCCGGAACACCAACTACTAGTGAGCCATCTGGGATAACCTTGTTCTCTGTAACCAAAGCTCCTGCTCCAATTATGCAGTTCTTCCCAACTTTAGCTCCATTCATCACAATAGCACCCATTCCAATCAATGTGTTATCGCCAATCTCGCATCCATGAACTATTGCATTATGGCCAATAGTTACATACTCTCCAACCTTTACAGAATATTCTGCTTCCACGTGAACTACTGCGTTGTCTTGTACATTAGAGTTATCGCCAATTTCAATTATGCTTCTATCGCCTCTTACAACAGCGTGATACCATACACTTACATTATCTCCTAAAACTACATTATCCAACACATCTGCATCATGTGCGATAAATACTTTATTTCCAATTTTCGGTTGTGACATTTTATAATCCTCTCTTTACAATTAATCTACCATCACAATTTAATATTCTTTTGATGATTGTTTGATTAATGATATTTATTATCCTCTCTTTACAAAATTAATGCGCTAGAGATTTATATATATAAAGGTCTAGCGCACAACTGCTCTTTTTTATAATTCCTAATATACAAAAATATATTTTATATTCCATCTCATTAATTCAAATTATAAATCCATTTCATTATTCCATCTCATTAATTCAAATTATAAATCCATTTCATTAATCTAGAATATAAATCATTTTCATATAAAATCCTTATTTATTAGGAATCAATTTTTCCTTTCCACCCATATATGGACGAAGTGCTTCTGGAATATTAACTGAACCATCCGCATTTAAATTGTTCTCTAAGAAAGCAATCAACATACGAGGTGGTGCAACTACTGTGTTGTTCAAAGTATTTGCAAAATATTTCTTTCCATCCTTATCCTTCACGCGAATTCTAAGGCGTCTAGCCTGAGCATCTCCTAAGTTGGAACAAGAACCAACTTCGAAGTATTTCTGCTGTCTTGGCGACCAAGCTTCCACATCACATGACTTAACTTTAAGATCCGCCAAATCTCCTGAGCAACACTCTAAAGTACGAACAGGAACATCAAGACTTCTGAATAAGTCGACTGTATTCTGCCATAACTGATCATACCAATGCATAGCCTCCTCTGGCTTACATACTACGATCATCTCCTGCTTTTCAAACTGGTGAATTCTATATACACCACGTTCTTCGATACCATGAGCGCCCTTCTCTTTTCTAAAACATGGAGAATAGCTTGTAAGTGTATAAGGAAGTTTCTCCTCATCATTTAATGTGTCGATAAACTTACCAATCATAGAATGCTCAGATGTACCGATAAGATACAAATCCTCACCCTCAATTTTATACATCATGGCATCCATTTCCTCAAAACTCATTACACCTGTAACCACATTTGAACGAATCATATAAGGTGGAATACAATATGTAAATCCTCTATCAATCATGAAATCTCTTGCATAAGCCAATACTGCTGAATGAAGTCTTGCAATATCGCCCATGAGATAATAGAATCCATTTCCAGCAACCTTACCAGCTGCATCCATATCGATTCCATCAAATCTCTCCATAATATCTGTGTGATATGGGATTTCAAAATCAGGTGTAACAGGATCTCCGTATTTTTGAATTTCCACATTGCATGTATCATCAGCCCCAATTGGAACAGATGGATCAATGATGTTTGGAATCTTCATCATAATCTCTGTAACCTTGTCATTGAGTTCTTTCTCAACAGGCTCCAAATCTTTGATCTTCTGCTTGATCTCAGCAACCTCTGCCTTGACCTTCTCAGCCTCGTCCTTCTTGCCCTGGCCCATCAATGCACCAATCTGCTTTGAAGTCTGATTCATCTTGGCTCTCAAATCATCAGCTTCCTGCTGTGTAGCTCTTCTCTTATCATCAAGAGCTATAACCTCATCAACAAGTGGAAGTTTATGCTCCTGAAACTTCTTCTTAATATTCTCCTTAACTACGTCAGGATTTTCTCTTAAGAATTTAATATCTATCATAATCAATCACTCCTTAAAATGCACCCTTAAGTGGATACTTAGCAACGATATTTGCAATAATATCACGAGCCTTTGGCACTCCAGCCTCGCCCTCTTTAATAACTGTTGCAATTGCCTCTGCAACCTGATCCATATCATCTTCCTTTAATCCTCTGCTTGTTGCAGCTGGTGTACCAAGACGAATTCCAGATGTAACAAATGGTGACTTAGGATCATTTGGAATTGTATTCTTGTTGGCTGTGATATGAGCCTCATCAAGAAGTTTCTCCACAACCTTTCCTGTTAAATCAAATGGTGTCAAATCAACAAGCATCAAATGGTTGTCTGTACCATCAGATACAATCTTAATACCGCGAGACTGTAATCCCTTGCAAAGAGCCTGTGCATTGTTGATAATCTGCTGCTGATACTCTTTAAACTCTGGTTGCAAAGCTTCCTTGAAGCATACAGCCTTGGCAGCGATAACGTGCATCAATGGGCCACCCTGAATTCCTGGGAAAATAGCCTTGTTAAAGTTAAACTTCTCATTAGCCTCTGCAGTAGCCATGATCATACCACCTCTTGGTCCACGCAAAGTCTTGTGAGTTGTTGTTGTAACGATATCAGCATATGGTACTGGATTCTCATGAAGTCCTGCAGCAACAAGACCAGCGATATGAGCCATATCTACCATAAGTACTGCCCCAACCTCATCAGCAATCTCTCTAAATTTCTTGAAATCAATTGCACGAGCATATGCAGATGCACCTGCAATAATCATCTTTGGCTTGCACTCTTTAGCAATCTCCATAACGTTGTCATAGTCAATTACACCATCATCATTTACACCGTAAGGTACAATGTTGAAGTAATTTCCTGAAAAGTTTGCTGGTGAACCATGTGTAAGGTGTCCGCCGTGATCAAGGTTCATTCCCATCACTGTATCACCTGGCTCTAAAACAGCATACTCAACTGCCATGTTTGCCTGAGCTCCAGAATGTGGCTGTACATTTACATAATCACATCCAAAGATTTCCTTAGCTCTCTCTCGAGCTAAATCCTCAGCCTTGTCTACAACTTCACATCCACCATAATATCTCTTTCCTGGGTATCCTTCTGCATACTTATTAGTAAGAATTGAACCCATTGTTGACATTACAGCTGGGCTTACCCAGTTCTCTGAAGCGATAAGCTCAATATGATCTGACTGACGATCAAATTCCTCTGTAATTATACCTGCGATTTCTGGATCAACCGCCTTGATATCATCTAATGTGTACATGTTTTTCCTCCTTGATTTTAATAATAATTTCTAAAACTACACTTATATTTTTCTGCTTTCTCGCAGATTATTTATCTTTTTATTATAAATATTTTCTTTTGCAAAATATTTCCCTTTATTTATTTTAAATATTTATTTCTTCTTCCCTGCGAAACGCACCTTAAATACATACCACAATTCTGTCGCAATGCAGATTGATGAATATGTACCACATGTCATACCGACAAGAAGTGGTAATGCGAATTCCTTGATGCTTGTAACGCCGAGAATAAGAAGCATAAGTACCATAACCACTGTGGTAAATGATGTTGAAAGTGTACGGGACAATGTCTGTGTCACCGACTCATTTGCCAACTCTTTCACTTCCTCAGGAGAATTATTTCTCAGAGATTTCATATTCTCTCTTATTCTGTCAAATATTACGATTGTATCATTTACAGAATATCCTACCACTGTAAGCATACATGCGATAAATGCACTTCCAACTGAAATTCTTGCCACTGCATAAAGAGCAAGCACTACAAGTACATCATGAACCAATGCGATAATCGCACTTGTTGCAAATCTAATATCCTTAAATCTAAACCAGATGTAGATAAGCATGCAAAATACTGCAATTAATACTGCAACAATTGACTCGCTTCTCATTTCCTTGCTTATACTAGAACCGATGTTGGTTGACTGAATATTTTCTTCTTTCACACCAAAATTAGTTTCCATAGTTTCATTCAAAGCTTCACGCTCAGATAATTCCAGCGATCTTGTCTTGAAAATGATCTGATTAGAACCATCAACCACCTGAGTCTGAATATTATTATCACCAGTTATCTCAGCTACGTAAGGTACAATCTGCTCATCCGCTTCCTCAAGAGTATACTCCTTGTCAAACTGAACAGTTGTAGCCGTACCGCCCATGAATTCCAAACTGAAATTCAAAGCCTTGTTACCCTTGGCAGAGTTCATTGACATTCCAATTAATCCAACTGAAATCACTGCAAGAGAGGCAATGAAGAAGACACCTCTTTTGCTTATGAAATTAACTGTCTTTCTCTCTTTTGCTTTTCCGTACCACTTAACATCTCTAAGTCCAACTGCATAGAATGCATAAATCAAAAGTCTTGTGATAATCAATGCAGTAAACATTGACAAAAGCACACCGATGGCCAATGTAATCGCAAAACCTTTTACTGTACCAGAGCCAAATATTCCAAGAACAGCTGCAGCGATAAGTGTTGTCACATTACCATCCACAATGGCTGACATAGCCTTTTTAAATCCAATATCAATTGAAGCTGCCACGCTTTTGCCCGATGCATTTTCCTCTCTGATACGGGAGAAGATAATGGCATTGGCATCAACCGCCATACCGATTGATAGGATAATACCAGCAATACCAGGAAGTGTAAGCGTAACATCAAAGGCCCATAGAATAAATATCATCAGTCCTGTATAAATAGCCAAAGCCAAGGCTGCAGCCACACCCGGTCCCCAGTAAACAATTATCATAAATACCATTACGATAAGAAGACCGATTCCCGCCGCCATAAGACTTGTCTTCAAAGCGTCTCCACCTAATGAAGCACCAACCACCTCAGATTGTAATTCCTGAAGTTCTATATCAAGTCCACCGATACGAATGTAAGAAGCAAGCTTTTCTGCCTCCTCATAATCTGTCATTCCATTAATTACAGCCTGACCAGTTGTAATTGCCTCATTTACTCGAGGAACACTTACAAACTGTCCGTCATAATATATACCGATTGTCTCTCCAGCTGAAGCAGCTTTGGTTGTTGCCTCTGCAAAAGACTTAGTACCTTCATCATTTAAGCTGATACTAACCACTGGTTGACTATTTCCTGTTGTCTGATCCTTCTGGTATGTTGCACTTGCATCTGTAACCTGAGATCCCTGAATAACAACTGAGCCATCAGCAATCAAAGTATCAATATCCTTGGTCAACTCATATGCACCTGTCATACTGTTGGGTTGATAATTAGGATTTCCAGAAGCATCTGTCTGAGCTATAAAATAGATTGTTCCAGGTGTACCAAGCTGTTCCAACATGGCATTGGCATCTGTCACACCAGGAATCTCCACTGTGATTCTGTCATCACCAACTGGATATACACTAGCCTCAGTTGTTGTGGTATCTGAAGCCAAATCGTTTTCTATACGACTCTTAATCTTGGTAATTGTATCCTGCATCTGTTCTTCTGTAGGTGTCTCTCCCACAGCTTCGTAAGTGATACTTACACCACCTGCCAAATCCAATCCAAGTTTTAATTTGTTTCCATCATCCTTGGCAAATGTTCCTGAAATTACATCCACCGCCAAGTACCCTAGTAAAAGTAGTGCAGCAAGCAATGCAATAATCCATGCAACTCCCTGCCCTTTCTTCATACGTTTCATTATAACTATTCTCCTTCTCTTGCAGCCAATGCTGCTTTAATGTATATTGAGCATTCTATTCTTTTCTTTTGTAATGCACATCCCACATCATATGCATCATGAATATCACCATGGAAATTATAAGAGTTAGCCGCGCAGCCTCCACTACAGTAGAATCTTGCAAAACAATTTTTACATTTTTCTTTTGCATACACATTGCAACTCTTGAATTCATTCATTATGTCTGTACGAGTCACCCCTTCATCCACATTTCCCATAATAAAATCTGTATTACCTACAAATTGGTGACATGGATATAACTCGCCTGTTGGTGTGACGGCCAAGTACTCTGTACCAGAACCACAACCTGAAAGTCTCTTGGCAACACAAGGACCACCTTCCAAGTCAATCATAAAGTGGAAGAAATTAAAGTCTTCATCTGTGCCGTGACGTCTAACCATCTCTTGGGCCAGATCCTCATACTCCTTGTAAAGACCTTCTAAATCCTCTTCTCTAAGAGCGTAATCATCAGTCTCCTGAGCCACTACTGGCTCTACAGAAATCTGCTTAAATCCCAAATCTGCCAAGTGAAGTACATCCTTGGAAAAATCAAGGTTATTTCTTGTAAATGTACCTCTCACATAATATTTATCCTGATTTCTACTCTCAGCAAACTTTTTAAACTTTGGAACTATAATGTCATAACTAGGAGCACCTTTTCTAAATGGTCTCATTAAGTTATGAATCTCAGGTCTTCCGTCAATACTTAAAACAACGTTGGCCATTTCCTTGTTTGCAAACTCAATTACCTCGTCGTTTATAAGCACCCCGTTTGTTGTGAGGGTGAAGCGGAAATTCTTATCATATTTTTCTTCTAAGCTTCGGCCATAGGCAACCAAATCCTTTACCACTTGCCAATTCATTAGTGGCTCACCACCAAAGAAATCAACCTCTAGATTTCTTCGATTTCCAGAATTTGCAACCAGAAAATCCAGCGCCTTCTTTCCAACTTCATAGCTCATAAGCTCTCTCTTGCCGCCGTGGTATTCACCCTCCTCAGCAAAGCAATACTTACAAGCCAGGTTGCAATCATGTGAAATGTGCAAGCACAAAGCCTTTACAACTGTTGGTCTCTTAGAAAAATCTGTAATATAAGGCTCATAACTATCTGTTGTAAATAGTTCTTCTGCCTTGATCAATTCCTGTATTTCATCCCATGCATCGTCAATCTCGTCCGCTTGTTCCGGATACTTCTGACGCATTGCACTTTTTATTTCCTCCTGGCTCTTCTCCTCATACATCTCAACCATATCATAAGTCAAATCGTCCAATAAATGGATTGCTCCACTATTGACATCAATGGCTATGTTATAGCCTCCCATCTTGTATTGATGTACCAAAATATGCCTCCTTATAAAACGCACAAATGACCGAACGCTATAGGGCGCACGGTCGTATTGTGAATCATTGTAATTTTTTGTTTAAATTAAATATTTTTATTCTCACAGCTCTGATTTCCAACTGTACAAGATGTCTTGCAAGCTGATTGGCAAGATGTCTGGCACTCACCACATCCGCCCTTCTTTACTGTGTTCTGAAGTTTCTTTGTATTTAATGTCTGTACGTGTTTCATAATATAATCTCCTTCAAACATAATATTTCATACTTTGATGACGACTTCACTCCTATACAATGTCATCGTCAGGCTTGATTATAACATACAAAGCTATAAATATAAAGAGTTTTTTATATTTGAAGCCCCATTCTTTCAAGGGTTTTGGCCCTCACTTTATTGCATTTTCTCTCTATAAATGGTAAAATGCTCTAAGTTTCAATTTTATATCAAGGAGAAGTTTTATGTTATTAGCAATTCCTACAGCAACTATCGTATTGATCGTTGTGGTCATTGTACTCGTTGCACTTGTTATTGCACTATACTTCTTGGGAAAGAAAGCTGAGACACGTCAAGCTGAACAGGCTGAACAGATGGAAGCCGTAGCTCAAAACGTATCAATGCTTATTATAGACAAGAAGTATTTAAGACTTAAAGAGTCAGGACTCCCTGAGCAGGTTATCGCACAAGTACCATGGTACTCTAAGCGTGCAAAATTACCTATCGTAAAAGCCAAGGTTGGTCCACAGATTATGACTCTTATCGCCGACAACACAATCTTTGACGAGCTTCCAGTAAAGAAAGAAGTCAAAGCTAGAGTCAGCGGAATGTACATTACAAGCGTAAGCGGATTACATGGTAAAATTCAAAAAGATGAAGAAAAGAAGAAGGGCTTAAGAGCTTGGTTAAATCGCAAGCAAAAAGAACTTAAAAAATAATTTTAATTATTTATTTTACTTCATAAAAAAAGGTTCTGCAGAATATGCAGAACCTTTCAGACTGAAGACAAAGGTCGTGTTATCACGGCCTTTTCTTTATGAAAAAAGTCGCAGAAAGCCCTTATTTTACAGGCAATTTAAGTCTATATTTGGTATAATTATAGTATCAAATAAGGCGGTGTTATATATGCTTA
>JAILFK010000058.1 GCA_024697595.1 Lachnospiraceae bacterium
GTAGAGACATGGGCAAATAGTCTCCCTCGGAAGCTTTTAGGCTATAAAACACCTGACGAACTATTTGAGGATGAACTAGATAAAATTTATCAAGTGGATGTTTCTTAGTAGGTGTCCAACTTGTTATTGCAATTTAGAATAAAATTTTTATTACTTTTTAAGCACAAATCAATTTTATAGAGTATGCATATAAAAATCTTGCATATATAAATTAATTAGAGGACATAATGTACTCAAGATTTCTTGCAATATCCTCCACTGGTTCTTTCTTTCCACCTTCTTCCCACATAAGGAAACTATTTAGCAAAGCACCCGCATAGGCGTATCTACGATACATGGATTCATCTCTATCAGTCTTTATGTAATTCAACACAAATTCATTTATTCCCTCAAACACAATAGAATGAAGTCTATGTCTAGTTAGCGTCATAAAATATTCAGCATATTTATCAAAAAATTCAAAGGAAAATATTATATGATGATATTCAAAAAAACCATTGTTGTTAGATTTTTCACCCTCAATTATGTATTCAGCAATAATAATATTTAAATAATCTGTAAGCACTTCATACACATCAGTATAATAATTATAAAATGATGTCCTAGACACTCCAGCTCTCTTTACAATATCTGATATTTTCAATTTGCTAAACTCCGTAGTCTGCAACATTTGAATAACGGCTTCGCCAATACAACGTCTTGTAAATTCTGTTTTTTGGTTTACTTTCAAATCTTTTATCTTCATATTATTCTCCAGGCTAAAAAAATGAACAAATAACCCCTTTTTGTAAATTGTATATCAATAAAGTATCTTTTACAATAGTACGTAGTTTTTAAAACTACATTATTTTTGTTTTTCAATATATGGAGGAAGCCATGATTAAATATGTAACTGATTCTTCCTGCGACACCATCAAGTATGATGATGTTTCAGTTGAAGTTGCACCTTTAAAAATATATACAGATGAACGAGAGTTTGTGGATACAAGCGATATGGACGTCCATGAAATGCTAGACTACTTGTTGGCATACAAAAATCGTTCTTACACAGCTTGTCCTGACACTCAAAGTTGGCTTGACGCCTATGAAGGTGGAGATGAGATATATGTTGTCACAATGACAAGTCAGTTGTCTGGCACTTACAATAGCGCCTGCACAGCTCGCGATATATATCTAGAGACTCATCCAGATGCTAAGTTTTGTATCATTGACACTTTGTCAACAGGACCTGAGATGCGTCTGATGATGGAAAAAATTATTGAGTCAAAAAAAGCTGGTGACACCTTTGAGGAAGTGGAAAAAAAGACCAAAGAATATCTTGCAAAAACAAGACTATTCTTCGCTTTTAAATCCATCCATAACTTAGCCCAAAACGGTAGAGTAAACAAAGTTGTTGCTTCACTGATTGGACCTTTAAACATCAGTATCATCGGTACTGCGAGCACAGATGGCAAGGTTGAGCCTACATCAAAATGTCGTGGTACTAAAAATGTAATATCAAAACTTATAGAAGACATAAAAGAAGCTGGATTTACTGGTGGAAAACTTAGAATTTGTCATATAGAAAATGAAAAATTGGCCACACAGGTTGGTGATGCTCTAAAGCAACACTTCCCAAGTTTGGATTTATCTATTTATCCTGCTCGCGGTCTTTGCAGCTACTATGGCGAACGCGGCGGAATCATAATAGGTTGTGAATGCTAATAACTAAATACTATTTAAAAAACGAGACGACTTTGAGGAATTGCCTCCTTTTAGTCGTCTCGATATTTTTATCGCTATTTTCACTTCATCAACGTATTAAATCACTAAAGATTATATCTCACCTTTCGTCTTACGCTTATGCTCATACATCTCATTGTCAGCGCGCTTCTCAGCATCATATACATTAGTACATTCACCTGCCTTGCATATAATATGACCATAGGCGAACTGTAATTTTTCTTTATAAACACTGTTATTATTATATTCTTGTGTCTTTTGTTCAATCTCAGTAGTTATTCTCTCATAATTATCTTCTAAATCCACCGCATAAATAACAGCTATAAATTCATCACCGCCAACACGATATACATCACCAGTCTTTGAAACTGCATTTCTTAGAATATTTGCCGCAGCAATAATGTACTCATCTCCAACAGCATGACCATTAGTATCATTTATCATCTTAAAATCATTTAGGTCAAAAGAAATAATCATAAAGGAATACTCTATCTCCGGTCTAAACTGATACTGCATCAACTTAGTCTGCAGCTCAATCTCCGTTTCCATAAACGCGCCCTTGTTGAGAAGCCTAGTCATGGCATCTGTTCTTGCTTCCTGCTTGTACATTTCTGTCAATCGAGCCTCTTTATCTCTCTCCACAGATTTTCTGATCAGTACCACTGATAACACAATTATAGCAATCATAAAACCGCCACGAATAATTCTCCCCCAGTCCGTAACATGTCTGTCTACTGAAAAATATGAAGCCACATCAATAGCTGCAACAACATATATAGCTATAGTTCCCAAATAAGGAATGACAGTAGCTGGCTCCTTGGGATTTTTCTTTCTATAAAATATATCTGCAATCATATACACAACTGTAATTATTATAATTAAAACTATAAGTACTGCAGCTGTCACAATCACAACCATTGATGCCTCATGCATTGTTATATTGCGCAACGCCTCCATTAACATCATCGCAACCACAAGGAATCTAACAACTTTTGAAAAATGTATATGTGGTCTCTTGGCCAGATAATCAACCTGTACCGACAGCGGATATATAACCATAAGAGTTAAAATGTTTTTAATAGCAGTATATATCTCAGAATATCCTGTCAAAATTTGGAACACCTGGGTCTCAATCAATAAAATTATTCCCATTACACATGAAAATATTCCAAATGAACACATCGCCTTCCTATGATCTGCATCCATTTCAACTGCGAAATAGGTATATAGCATTATACATATACCCCAAATCACGATGAAAAAGCTTGTGAAAAACATTGGCATTCTGTCCATAATACTATTTCTCATGTATTCGGATGTGTCTTGTATCTTCGCCTGAATTATAAATGATGTAGCTCTAAGTGGCGTAACCATCAATACAATCTCTTTACCTGCATCAGTAGCTCTTAATGGAACAGTTCTGTTAACCACTCCAATATCATCACCAGCTATTCCTACTGCCTCTTCCGTATATGTATATACCTGTCGTGCATCCATCTCATCATTAGAATTTGCATCCTTTATATAAACCTTATAATCGAGGGCTCTCGAAAAGAAGCAAAGGGCACAGCCATCATCTATCTCGGCATCTTCTGGAATTCGATAAAAGAATAAGTGTCCCTCCCCAATATCATCCTTGGTGAATTTTATCTCATCTAATTCAAAGGTGTTTTCGTTCATATCATACCACCCAGAATTACAATCTATATATTCATTTTTACTATTGAAAATTTTTCTGTTTTCTACACTGTGCGACCTCACTGCAATACCAATAAACCACACAATCAAAGCCAACAAAAAAACCCCCATGCTAACCATTCTCTTTGCAACTGATTTACTATTCATACAATACCCTTTTTACAACGCCCTAACTCTTCTCCAACAATATCTCTAACTATCTTTTTCCTTTTCCATCTCAAGCTTTTCTAAATGACGATCAAACTGAACCTTGATTAAAGCTGCAATCGGAACAGCCACAATCATACCTACAACACCACCTATAGCACCCCCTGCTATAAGCGCTGCCACCACCAAAAGCGGATGTACTGATATCGCATTTGAAAGTAACTTTGGATTTAATACATTGCCATCAATAAACATTAAAATTACAAGGATTATCAATCCTATTATCATCTTATCAATTGCTGCAGTAGGAATACATCCAACAATTACAGCAACTATACCTACCACTGGTCCTACATATGGAATCATATTTCCAATACCAACTAGTAGTCCCACTAAAACAGCATTCGGAATGCCAGCTATCTGAAGAACTATCATGGCTACAACTCCAATAATCAAAGCATCCAAAAATTGACCTCTAATATATCCAGAGAAAGCTCTGTCTGCATCTGATAAAAATAGTTTAAGACCTTCTGTAGCCTTATCACCAAACATAAGTCTATATGCTCTTCCCCAATATCTCGTAATCCTCTTGCCATCTAGCATAAAGTAAATTGCGAATATAACTCCAAAAATAAGACCTGAGAAGAAATTCTTCACTATCTCTGTCACCATGGTAACAGTATCTGTCACCTTATCCGGTGAAGATGTTATAGCTTCTAACTTATCAGTTATAAACAACCATATATCCTGATAATCATTTTGGAAAGTGACAAACATGGCCTGAATCGACTCTATACTAATAGATGATGTATTCTTATATACAGTCACACATATAATTACAATAATTCCAACAATCACTAATATAACCAGCAAAAATGTCAATAAAACACTCAGGCCTCTCGCCCATTTATGCGGCTGCTTCTTATTGAAAAAGCTCTCAAACTTATTGACAATAGGCTGGAATAAATAACTTATTACAACACCGATTATCAAAGGTTTTAAAACAGCTGTTAGTATATTCCAGAATTTAGCCCAAAATCCTCCTGTGTGCAGTAAAATCGCAGCCAAACACACGGTGATGACTACTGTAACACAGGCATATACACAAATCTTGGTGTACTTAGGATCTAATTTGCTAAATAGTTTCTTCATATAATATATCTCCCTATCAGATGTAAAGAATATACATCTATATTAAAAAAAATATCGTTGTTAATAGTATAACATACCTCATAATTCTGTCGAATATATGAAACATTTCATATTTACCATTTCCCCAGAAATTTTTATATTTAACTCCTTTTCTCCACACTTCTCAAACCCCCTATGCTCATAAAATTGGTATGAACAAAAATCATCTGTATACAAATATATTCTTTTTTGCTTTTTTCTCTTTCTTAATTCTTCAACCAAAAAAGTTCCTATTCCTCGAACCTTTGAATCTGGATCACCTGCCAAAAATAATATTTCGCCATCAAGATCATACTTTTTAGAGCACTCCGCCAGCAATTCTTTGTTAACTGAAGCGTATACCCCATCACTATCTCCCAAGAATAATTTTTGAATAAGCGACATAAATTTCAGTCGCCTTTATTAATTCGTCATACCAAAAGGACGAACCATATAAATATAAAAGGACCTTATTTTTCACGTATTTATCAAAATTCATACCTTTAATAGCAAAATTTATAACCTTTTTATAATCACTTCTATCCAATTTCTAACAATCATAATATAGCCCCAGACATTTGACAAGTTAGTTTTGCCTAACTATAATGTTAGCCGTAACTAACTTTTATTTTTTCATAAAACGGGAGGATTAATATTATGAAAAAACGAAGTACCCTATCCTGGGTGTTAGAATTCGCAGGAAGGAAAAAAAGTTTTTATTTAGGAAGTGTGCTTCTAGCCATTTTAGGTGTTGCAGCTTCCTTTGTTCCATATCTGATAATTGCAAATATAGTAGGAAATCTAATTCAGGGAAACCAAGATTTCACCTATTATATCTATCAGGTACTTTATATAGGAATAAGTTGGGTGGTAAGAATCACCTGCCATTCCATTTCAACCACCTTGTCTCACACTGCTACTTTTAATGTGCTAGGTGGCATCCGCAAACAGGTGTGTGATAAACTTTCGAAAATTCCTTTGGGAAGTGTAATCGATGACAACAGCGGTACCTACAAAAATATAATTGTAGAACGTGTAGACTCAATGGAGACAACCTTGGCCCATATCATCCCTGAATTTACAGCCAATATCTTGCTTCCAATTATAATGTTTATATATCTATTAAATATGGATTGGCGACTAGCTCTCTCCAATCTAATTCCTGTTGTAGTAGGTGTATTTTTTGCAGCAGTTATGATGTTTAAAAGCCAAGGTAGTTTTGAGTACACTGTGCAAAAAACCAAGCATCTAAACGATACAGCCGTGGAATATATAAACGGAATTGAAGTTATCAAAGCCTTTGGCAAAACCGGAAGTTCCTATGAAAAATTTACAGATGCAGCCAGAGAAGGCGCTCACTGTTTTATCGATTGGATGCGGGATTGCATCTGGTGGCAAGCTGGTATGATGAGCTTTATGCCAGCCACATTTTTAGGAATCTTACCTGTAGGCCTAATACTTGTGGGTAATGGAAGTTTAAGTCCAACTGATTTTATAATCGGTATCATTTTATCTGCAGGTCTTGTCACCCCTCTTGTCACTGCATTTTCATATATGGATGACATTATGAAAATGAACACTATCTTTGGAGAGGTCACTGAAATCCTAGAACGAGACGAAATGGTCCGTCCTGAGACTTTGACCCAAAAGCCAACTTCCTCAGATATCTCATTAAAGGATGTGCATTTTACATACAAAGAAGCCGAAGTCTTAAAGGGCATCAATATGGAAATTCACCAGGGCAAAGTACATGCCATAGTTGGTCCTTCGGGATCTGGTAAGAGTACCATTGCCAAGCTAATTGATTCCCTGTGGGATGTAAATTCTGGTTCCATAACTTACGGCGGCGTAAATATTAAAGATATTCCACTTAATTATTATACAAGTCAAATTGCCTATGTTGCCCAGGACAACTACCTATTTGATATGAGTGTTATGGAAAATATTAGATTAGGCAATTCTAAAGCCAGCGATGAAGATGTGATAAATGCAGCCAAGAAATGTGGTTGTCACGACTTTATATCGAACCTTGAAAATGGTTATGACACTATTGTTGGCGGTGCAGGCGGACATCTATCAGGGGGTGAGAGACAACGAATCTGCATTGCCCGTGCAATGTTAAAGGATGCCCCTGTGGTAATTCTAGATGAAGCAACAGCCTACACTGATCCTGAAAACGAAGCTTTGGTTCAGTCAAGTGTGGCAAAACTTGTTCAGAACAAGACCTTGATTGTCATTGCACACCGCTTATCTACCATCACAGATGCGGATGAAATCTTTGTCATAAATGATGGTTTAGTTGAAGCTCAAGGAACACATGAGGCATTATTAGAAAACTGCCCGCTCTATAATAATATGTGGCAAGCCCATACTATGACCAAGGATTCTCTAGATGATTCTAATGTATCAAACGAGGAGGTGTGTCATGCTTAATATGTTAAAAAAATTCTTCGATTTCTGCAGTGAAATAAATCGAAAAAAATTATATAAATCTATAATACTAGGCGTATTTGATGCCATTTTTGGCGCAATGAAAATACCTGCAGCCTATGTGGCAATCAATGCTGTATTGGATAAAAATATTACCACCAACACCATAGTAGCCGTTATTGTATTAATGCTTGTATCAACTGTTGGAAAAATGACAATAAATCGCTTCTCTATGATGCTTCAGACTGAAGCAGGTTATGAAACTGCAGCCAACAAGCGAATCGAAATAGCTAAGCATCTACGCTATCTACCTATGGGCTATTTTAATGATACAAGCCTCGGTCACATAACCTCTGTTACAACCAATAGTATGGAGGTAGTGGGAGACTTGGCCACTCGTGCAGTCATAATGATTGTTCAGGGTATTTTAGTAACCGTAGTTATAGCAGCATCTATATTTTGCTTTGATATAAGAATTGGATTTATTGCTTTGATCGGCATAATTCTCTTTCTAATTATAAATATGAAGACAAACTCACTCATGAGTACTGTCTCAGAAGAAAAAATAACTGCCGATAAGGACATTGTTGGTGTTGTATTGGAGTTTATCCAAGGTATTTCTGAAATTAGAAATTACAATATGCTCTCTAAAAATACTTCTAAATTAAAGGAATCAATAGAGCGAAAACAAAAGGCGGATATCCAAGCTGAAAAAATTGCAATTCCATTTGTAAATCTACAAGCTCTAGTTTGTAAATTAACAGGTGTGGCAATTGTGGGAGCCTCTCTAATATTTTATTTAAATGGCACAATGGCTTTGGCTGATGCCATCACCATGTTGATGTGTTCATTTATGTTGTTTGAAGCTTTAGATTCAGCAGGTGTCTACTCAGCACTTCTCAGAGTAATCGGCCGTTGTATAGACTTGGCAAATGATATCTTGGCAATTCAACAGATGGATATTGAGGGAGAAGATATCACTCCTGCAAATAGAGATATCCATTTAGAGCATGTATCCTTTGCATATGAAAACAAGAAAATTATAGATGATATAACTCTCGATATAAAAGAAAATACAACCACTGCCATTGTCGGTCCTTCCGGTGGTGGAAAGACCACCATCACCTCTTTAATTTCCCGTTTTTGGGATGTGGATGAGGGAAGTGTCACCCTTGGTGGAAGAGATGTAAGGGATTATAGTTTTGACTCTCTGATGAAAAACTTCTCCTTTGTATTCCAAAAGGTTTATCTCTTTGAAGATACCATTGCCAACAACATACGTTTCGGCAAACCGGAAGCTTCAATGGAAGAAGTTATAGAAGCAGCTAAAAAAGCTTCCTGCCATGACTTTATAAGTGCCCTTTCTGATGGATATGATACTGTAATCGGCGAGGGTGGCGCCACACTTTCTGGCGGAGAAAAGCAGCGTATTGCCATTGCAAGAGCAATTATGAAAAATGCTCCTATCATTATCCTAGATGAGGCGACAGCCAATGTGGATCCAGAAAATGAGAAAGAACTCACTGCCGCCATCTCTAATCTAACTAATGAAAAAACCATAATTATGATTGCTCACAGATTAAAAACTGTGCGACATGCAGATCAAATCGTGGTTATAAATAATGGTAAAGTTCAGCAGCTCGGTAAACATGATGACCTTATCAAAGAAGAAGGTATTTATAAAAACTTCGTCTCAGGTCGTACCGAAGCAGTTAGCTGGAAATTAAATTAATATTGCCCATTTTAAATTCCTAAATCATATAAAAAGACAGGTGAAGGCCCATTTTTCAATAAAACCTCCACTTGTCTTTTTTTATATTTTCTATATATCTATTCTATTATCTTGCAGCATCAAATTCCTTTTGAATTTTGCTATTTAAAATTGCATTAATAATATTTGCGCAGCACCAATCCAAATCTGCTTCTGTAAGCTTTCCCTCTTTTATTGCCCGTAATATTGGCTTAGTACTTTGCTTACCTCCAGGCATATGTAAATCATTACCGCCTTTTAATCCTTCAACGGGATCTGCAAGGCCATCCCAACTTGCAAACCAGTCAGTCATAATTACACCGTCAAATCCCCACTCATTTCGCATAAGTTTCATACAAAAATCATCTGAAGCTGCGGAATACTGCTCATTGGTCATATTATAGCTTGTCATAACTGCCTTAGCATCGCCCTCTCGAACTGCTATTTCAAACCCTCTCAGATAAATCTCTCGAAGCGCTCTTTCATTAACATACGCACTCATATTACATCTTTCAAACTCCTGATTATTGCAACAATAATGCTTTATTGTAACATAACATCCCTCATGCTTTTGAACACCTCTAGCAATCGCTGCAGCCGTCCTTCCTGAAATTACTGGATCTTCACTGTAATATTCATAATTTCGACCACAAAGTGGATTCCTGTGAATATTCATACCAGGAGCCAACCAAAATGTCACTCCATATTCTTCCATCTCAGTCCCCACTGCATCTCCCATCTTCTCAATCAATTCCTGATTCCAGGTCTGTGCCACAGCAGTTCCCACTGGAAAGGCAGTTGCATACTGATATAGGGGTGTATCTTTGGACAAATCAGCATACATTAATTTCATCAGAAGCCCGCCTTGATTTTCCATAATCTCCATCATGGACTCTGCCTGCTTTATTTTTCCTTTTTTATTCATTCCGCATACTCTGGTTAATCTTAAACCAGCAGGTCCATCTGCAAGAGCTACATTTACAAGACCTTTTTTTACAAGCTTCGATGTGGTAAAAGCTGCCGCCCCTGGAACATCTATGTATTTAGACCCTCCCATCATGTCCATAATACCTGTCCCAGCAACCAAGGATACTTTCTCCTCCAAAGACATGCTGCTCAATAACTTGTCAATTCTATCGGATTGCTTTCTCTTTGGTTTATCATAATTATATTTTGTGCATGGAATTGCTTTGGCATCCATTACGATAATTTCCATATCCTGTGGATACTCTCGAAGTAATTGGTCGCCCTCACGATGTAATATCTCCATGTCATCTTGTCTAGGATTAGGCGCCACATTTGTACATTTACTAACTACCACATCCTCATTTATCTCAACAACTCCTGCACATATTGTATTTCTTGAATCTATACCAACACGAATTATATATAATCCCTTCTCCAATATGTAAGATGCACTATCCTGATCATAAGCTGCCAAATCTCTTATATCAAAAGAAATCTTAACCTTCTCCACACCAAATGGTTCTAGCATAGATGTCTTGGCATATGCCACAAGGGATTGAGCTTCTCTCTCAATTTTATTTGAAGGACAGCTTACATATATCTGCGCAGTTTCCTTGCCAGCATAAATATTACCTATGTTTCTAATTGTTGCTATAACGTCGATTATGTTTCTATTTACTGCCACCTTGCAATCACTTATATCAAAATTTGTATAACTAAGTCCATACCCAAATGGATATCTAGGCTCTACACCAAATGAATCATAATAACGATATCCTACATAAATATCCTCCTTGTACTCTGCATGAAGCACATCCCCATCTAAATAACTAAATTTATCTCCATAAGGAATCTGATCATAAGATTTAATCCATGTATCTGTCAAATGACCTGATGGATTGACTTTTCCTAGCAACACATCTGCCAAGGCACACCCTGTAGCCTGTCCTTGCTGCCCAAGATAAACAATTGCATTTATACCAATCTCATCAATAGCACTCAAGTCTATTATTCCCCCTATATTTATCACCAATATAAGCTTATCATAATACCCTCTTGCAATCTTTAAATTTTCAATTTCAATTGGAGATAAATTCATATCACCTCGCTCAATTCTCTTGTCATAACACTCTCCTGCCTGACGAGACACCACATATATACATGTATCAGACTTACTATTCTCTAAATCCGACTTAGTGAGTATTCGTCCATATGGATACTCAAAGGGATCAGACATTATATTAATCATATCTGCCGCATTAAGTTTTATCGGATTTGTTTTCATTTGATGAGTTTTGTTATACTCGCTCTTGGCCTCAGTCATCTCTTTTACATATGCTTCCGACCAAGCCTCACAACTCGAAGTTAATCCCGCCATATCAAGACCTTCCTTGATTCCAATTGTATGACGTTCATTTACCTCGCCTGAACCTGTTCCACCTTTGAAGTTTTTAGCGACTCCCGCTCCAAAAAGTGCCACATGTCCCTTCTCAAGAGGAAGCGTCCCATCATTTTCCAATAGTACAATAGATTCACTTGCCACTTCATATGCAACCTGTGCATTGTGTTTCTCTGTTACAGTCTCCCCCGAAGATGTTCTAAGTTTAATTATTTCTGACATTACCTATCCTCTTTTCTTTTTCAAATCAGCTTTAATTCTTGGCATTTCCTTGTCTATCTTAAACATTATCGCCAGTACAAGCATAACAACCATAAGCACAAGTGGGATAATGTTAAACAATGTCTTAATTGAAGCAATCGCTGTAGCGCTCTGCACTGCCATTGCCCCATTGTATCCTGCGACTCCCATAATGACACCTACTAAACCGGATGCAACTCCTGCTCCTACTTTTGAAGAAAATGCAACAACAGAATTGAGCATTCCCTCGATTCTGGTTCCAGTCTTCCACTCACCGTAGTCCATGCAATCAATAATGTATATAGATCCCATCATGGTTATTGGAATAATCGCTACTCCTGAAATCAAGGAGCCCACAAGTAAAGTAATCATATTAGTTCCACCCAAAAATCTTATTGCGTAACCTACAATACCCATTACAGCTCCAATCTTGATCAACTTTACTGTGCCAAATTTTCCAGATAACATTGGGAACAGCATCAACACTATAGGTGTAACAATACTTGCCAGAGATACTACTGAAGCAAGTCCAATATCTCCTACAACGTATTTAAAATAATATGTATTTACAGCTGTACCAATATTTGTGACAAATTGAGCCACAAGCATCATTGCTGCAAAAATCCAAATATATTTATTTTTTATAATGCAGGATATGCTCTCTTTTACAGATAACTTTCTCTGATTGTATGTATCAGCCTCCTGTTGAGACTCTGTCACTACCTCTTTCACAAAGATAAATCTACCAAGACCAATAATTGCAAGAGGTACTCCAAAACTGGCAGCAATAACTGTCCACCCTTCTTTTGTCGCGCCGATTCCTGCTATAAGTTGTGGCAACAAAATTGATATAATAATAGAAGTAAACATAATAACTGTACCGTTAAACGACATTACAGACACTCGATTCTTCTGTGATCTAATACTTCTAGATAGATAAACAGCATCTCCTCCATTCAAAAATGTAGCAAAAATCGAGTTAATCAATGTATACATTACTAGAACAAATATCGCCTTACCAACCATACTCAAATCCGGAGCAGAAAACAATATAATTGTTAATATCCATACCAGCACTATGCATATCTCATAAGGACGCGCCTTACCGAATCGCGTATTAGTCTTATCAATAATAAAACCAACAATAACATCCGTTACACCATCAAATAGCTTCGAACCCAAAAGCAATGATCCTACTAAACCAGCCGACATACCAAGCATATCTGTGCAATAATATGTCAACTGCATTATAAGCAATGCATTAATTGCAAGGGCTAGTCCTCTTGATGTCCACGCCCATTTTACATAACGTGGCAAAACTTCATTTTCCGCGGTTGTGTTTTTATCCAACCAATTTGGCTTAATCTTTTCCTTCATTACAATTTCCCTCCATACATATTTAATGTAAGAGAATAATAATATATAAATTTCGCCAACACATTTAGTAAATTAGTTAAAAATGTAATTTTTTTAACTTTTATCTTTATATTTATTTTTTTAAATCGTATAATAAGCTTATGGAAAAGTTAGAATATTTTTTACCAAAGACAAAATCTAGTAAAATACTATTTATGCTTCAATCTATAACCTCAGTCACCGGATTACAGGCCACTGTATATGACCAAAATCTAACGAGTTATAGTTTATGCAGTGCTCAAGAAAATATTTTCAAGAACTTCTTTCTTTTGAACTGTAAATTTGATCTTGAATCAATAATAAAAGGACAGGATATTTCACCATATGAATATACTGATGCCTTATTTTTGTCATGGGTCATTATCCCCTTAAATAATAGCAATTCTATCCTAGTACTAGGTCCAACCCTCAATTCAGATTTAAACACCAATATATTACAACGTAAACTAGAATACTCAAGTATGAGCATAAAATCTCAAATTGAATTCCAAAAAATGATAAAGCAAATACCTGTTATTGTTGATACGCAATTAATAAAATACGCTTCAATAATCTATAATTCTATCTATGATATATCAACACCAACCTACATATTACATAATAATGCAGACAGTAACAAACTGACTAATTCCACCTTTAATGATTTGTTTGAAAAGAATAATATATCAACCTTTCACGGCTCAAGATTGTTTGAACAAGAAATGAAACATTGTATTAGTCACGGAATAAAAAAAGATTTTTTTTCTTATACTACAAATAATAATGATGTTGTTGTTGGAAATATGGTTCCTGATAATCCTCTACGCCAGTACCAGGATATGATAATAATTCTTGTTGCACTAGCGGCAAGAGCTGCTATTGATGGTGGAATGGATGGAGACCTTGCATACACATACTCAGATTTATTTATTCAAAAAATAGAAGCTTGCGAAAATACAAATGATCTCATTTCATTAACTCCTCAAATATATAATACATATACCGATGCAGTTATAGATGCACAATCAAGCAATTATTCTTCATTAGTAAAATATATTACGTCCTACATCAAAAATAATATTTACAAAAATATACAATTACAAGAAATGGCGGATATTTTAGGATATGATATGTACTATATGTCTAGACTTTTTAAAAAAGAGACTGGCACGACAGTCAAGAAATATATTATTACAGAAAAGATAAATATCGCCAAGTTACTACTTGTCAATACAAATTTACCTATAATTGAAATAAGCGAGCAGTTGAATTTCTGCTCGCCATCATATTTCAATAGTCAGTTCAAGAATATTGTAGGCACTACACCTCTACAATATAGACTCAACAACTAATTATATAGTTTTTTTAATAGCCCGCTTATCCACTATTTTCCTCAAGAATCATCTTGGCCACATCAACGAAACTCTTTCTCGAATCCATACTTATTTTCTGGATAAATCGAAAGGCATCCGGTTCTGTCATATCACGACTCTCCATAAGTTTCGCCTTGGCATCATCGATAATCTGCTGTTCCTCAGGTGTTCTAAGTCGCCGCTTCTTTTCCTTTTTCTTCTGAGGTTTTACAACCTCCTTGATTTTTTCAATCAAGTTCTCTGTGGGAAAAGGCATCAATAGATTTTTCACATTCGATGCAATGGGGACAAGGTCCGCATCCTTGGTAAGCAAAATCACCCCTACTCTGGGCGGTAGATAATTTACCAATTCCTCGTATCCCATATCCTGCAACTTCTTTACACAAATCACAAGACTCACATCTTGATTATCCACCATATTTAAAATTTCAGCACCGTGATGACATATAATCACGTCCTCCCAGAATCCACTGGTCTTGATAATCTCTCGAATTCTAATAGCATTTTCCGGCTTGGGCAATGAAACAATTATACTACCCATATAGACCTCCGCTACATTCTTGTTAGATATCTATCAAGTTCCCATTCTGACACAGACTTCATATACTCATCCCATTCATTATTCTTGATCTCATTGTAAATATTTATAAATTCATCTCCTAAGGCTTCGCGCAAACACTTATCCTCAGCAAATGCATCAATGGCAATCTTTAGGTTGCCTGGAAGAATTTCAACTCCGTCCTCGCTCTCATCTATATCAACACCTGCTGACATATGATTTTCTACGCCGTCTAATCCTGCTGATATCACAGCTGCCATAAGCAAGTATGGATTGCTAGCTCCATCAGGAGTTCTAATCTTGACCTTTACATCACCAAAACTTGTATCGATTGTTACCATGGCATTGTCATTTCTCTCAGACCAACCAATCTCAGATGGTGCTCCATATCCACCAAGTAATCTCTTATAAGAATTTACAATAGGATTTGAAATAGCACTCAATGCCTTGGCATGATGCATTATTCCTGCCACAAACTCATAGGCAATATCTGATATGCCACCGTCCGGATTTCTGAAAATATTTTTTCCATCCTTCATAAGTACAAAGTTGGTATGCATTCCTGCTCCTGCATCCTCCGTCTTTGGCTTTGGCATAAATGTGGCGTAAAGTCCAAATCTCTTGGCTACAGATCTAACTGCAAATCTAAAGGTTTGGATATCATCTGCACACTTTAGAGCCTCACGCTCACCAAAGTCCACCTCATGCTGAGCTGGTGCATTTTCATGATGAGAAGAGAGCACATCAAAATCCATCTTCTCAAGCATAAGCACAATATCTCTTCTTGCATTCTCACCAAAATCCACAGGTCCAACATCCATATATCCCGCTCTGTCATGGGAAATGGTTGTAGGTAATCCGTTATCATCTGTATGGAAAAGGAAAAATTCACACTCTGGATTTACCATAAATGTATATCCTTGGGCGCTTGATTTCTCAAGAACATTTTTCAAAATTCTTCTTGGGCTAAATGGAAAACATTTACCATCAGCAGTTCTTACATCACACACAAGTTTTGCAACTTTTTCCTGCTGTGGTCTCCATGGCAAGATTACAAAAGTATCATAGTCAGGATGAAGATACAATGTACCTGGATAGAAGTATTCTTCACCAAAGACACCCTCCGCCTTAATCGGATACATATCCTCCATTGCTCTCTCTAATTGATTCGGAGTGATGGCAATATTTTTTAAATTGCCCAAAATATCCGTAAACTGTAAACGGATAAATTCCACATCCTCCTCCTCAATCATTCTTAAAATATCAGCTTTTGTTCTCATTAAATCATTCTCCTTCCCACATGATGATTCTACAAGTTTGAATAACCCATCAAGGACTCATCCACTGCTTTAGCGCAAGCTCGACCTTCTGCTATAGCCCACACAACAAGTGACTGTCCTCTATGCATATCTCCAGCTGTAAAAACTCGATCTCTAGAAGTAGCATAACCTTCATCAGTCTTTACATTTGTTCTCTCATTACATTCTACCTTAAAACTGTCTCGAACATAACCCTCTGAGCCCAAAAATCCTGCGGCAATCAAAACCATATCTGCCTTTAATTCTCGCTCAGTTCCCTCAACTGGTACCATCATCATTCTACCAGACTTTTCATCCTTTTTAGACTCTAGAGAAACCACCTTCACTGCCTTTAGGTTATCCTTTTTATCCTTGATAAACTCTGTGATTGTAGTTTGATAAATTCTTGGATCCTCGCCAAATTTATATATAGCTTCCTCCTGACCGTAATCAGTCTTTAAGACCTTTGGCCACTCTGGCCATGGGTTGGACTCAAGTCTCTCTGTCGGTGCCTGTGGCATCATCTCAAGCTGAGTCACACTACTTGCTCCAAGTCTAATACTTGTTCCCACGCAATCATTTCCTGTATCACCGCCACCAACAACAATCACTTTCTTTCCCTTAAGGGATTTAAAACTGAAATCTGTTGCGGCCATCAATGCCTTGGAATCATAATCTAAATCCATAAGTTTTTTAGATACTTCCTTCAAGAAATCTACTGCAAAATAGATTCCCTTGGCATCTCTTCCTGGCGAATTTAAATCTCTAGGATTTGAGGCACCACAACATAAAACAACTCTGTCATACTTAGCGAGAAGTTCCTCACCTGTCACGTCAACACCTACATTTACACTACACTTAAACTCCACACCTGCTGCCTCTAAAAGCTTCACTCTTCTATCGATAATTCTCTTGTCAAGCTTCATATTTGGAATACCATAGCGAAGCAAACCACCTACTCTATCACTTCTCTCAAACACAGTTACCTTGTGTCCTCTGCGATTGAGCATCTGTGCTGTTGAAAGTCCTGACGGGCCACTTCCTATAATTGCAACAGTTTTACCTGTTCTTATCTTTGGTTCTTCCTCCTTTACCAAATCATGAGCATAGGCATACTCAATAATAGCCTTCTCATTTTCCTTGGTTGATACAGGAGCTGTGTTGAGTCCACAGGTACAAGCATTTTCACACAAAGCAGGACATACATGTGAAGTAAACTCTGGTAATCCATGAGTTTTAGAAAGTCTATTGTATGCAGCCTCCCATTTTCCTTTGTACACCAATTCATTGGTCTCAGGTACAAGATTGTGAAGTGGACATCCACTTGCCATACCGGCAATCATTACTCCGGCTTGGCAAAAAGGAACACCACAATTCATACATCTCGCTCCTTGAAGTCTCTGTTCTTCCTCGTCTAATCTCAAATGAAATTCATCAAAATTTGTTATACGCGCCTTTGGCTCAACCACAGGTCCATCAACACGTGGGTAATCTAAAAATCCAGTTGCCTTTCCCATCTCGAAATCCTCCTACTTTCCTACACACTCATAAAAAGCTTCTATCTGAGCATCTTCACGGCTCATTCCCTGTTCCTCATACTTAGTTGTTGAAGTTACAAGGTGTTTGTAATCCTCTGGAATAATCTTCTTGAAGTTTACTAATTCCTCTTCAAAGTTATCTAAAATCTTTTTAGCTTTTGATGAACCTGTATATTTCAAATGTTTCTTTAACATGTTCTTCAACTCTTCACAGTCAGTTTTGTTCTCAACTTTTTCCATGAGAATCAACTCTTTATTTAAGTTCTTGTACAAGCAACTGTTCTCATCATATACATAAGCCACACCGCCTGACATTCCCGCTGCAAAGTTCTTACCTGTAGGTCCGATTACAACCACGCGACCACCTGTCATATATTCACATCCATGCTCACCTACGCCTTCTACTACAGCGTAAGCTCCAGAATTTCTTACTGCAAAACGCTCACCGGCCATTCCTGCAATATAACATTCACCAGATGTGGCACCATAGAGGGCAACGTTTCCTGCTAAAATATTTTTCTCAGCCTCATATGAAGCATTCTCTGGTGCCTTAATTGCAAGCTTACCACCTGACAATCCCTTGCCAAAGTAATCGTTGGCATCACCTGTAAGCATAAGTGACAATCCTGAAGGAATAAATGCTCCAAAGGACTGTCCAGCAGCTCCTTTACAGTTCAATACAACTGTGTCATCCTTCATGCCTTCCTGATGATTTCTGGTAATCTCAGCACCAAGCAAAGTACCAAAGCTTCTGTCTGTGTTAATAATCTTCACATCGCACTTAGCTTTCTTACCACTTGAAATGGCTGCCTTGATACTCTTATCCTTCAAAAGAACCTTCTCATCTATAGTCTTTTCAAGTTCGAAGTCATATACCTTTGTCTTGTCAAATGTTGATCCCTCATCTGGCGTTGCCGCCAAAATTGCACTGAGGTCGATTCTTGCTGCTGCCCCTTCTAAGTTGTCTTTCTTTTTCAATAAATCTGTACGACCAACCAACTCATCTATTGTGCGAACACCAAGCTTGGCCATGTACTCTCTCAACTCCTGAGCGATGAACAACATAAAGTTCTCCACGTACTCTGGCTTTCCAATAAACTTCTTACGAAGTTCTGGGTTTTGTGTAGCAACACCCATAGGGCAAGTGTCAAGATTACATACTCTCATCATTACGCATCCCAAAGTAACAAGTGGTGCTGTGGCAAAACCAAACTCCTCAGCTCCAAGAATTGCAGCAATAGCCACATCTCTACCGCTCATAAGCTTACCATCTGTCTCCACAACTACACGCTGACGAAGTCCATTTTGAATCAATGTCTGATGTGTCTCAGCAAGTCCAAGTTCCCAAGGAAGTCCTGCATTGTGAATTGATGAAAGTGGTGCAGCACCTGTTCCTCCATCATATCCAGAGATGAGTACTACCTGAGCTCCAGCCTTGGCAACACCAGCTGCAACAGTTCCCACTCCTGCCTCAGAAACAAGCTTAACTGAGATACGAGCATTCTTGTTAGCATTTTTCAAATCATATATAAGCTGTGCCAAATCCTCAATAGAGTAGATATCATGATGAGGTGGTGGCGAGATAAGACTTACTCCAGGTGTAGAATGTCTTGTCTTTGCAATCCATGGATATACCTTCTTGGCTGGTAAATGTCCACCCTCACCAGGCTTAGCACCCTGTGCCATCTTAATCTGAATCTCCTTTGCCGATACCAAGTACTTACTTGTAACACCAAATCTACCTGAAGCCACCTGCTTAATAGCTGAGCTTCTATCATTGTCTGTTCCAGCAGAAGCAATTCTCTCATCACTCTCTCCACCTTCACCGGAATTTGACTTACCATGTAAATGGTTCATGGCAATGGCCAAGGCCTCATGAGCCTCTCCTGAAATAGAACCATAAGACATAGCTCCAGTCTTAAATCTCTGCACTATATTTTCTACACTCTCAACCTCATCGATTGACACACCCTTAGCTGGATAATTGAAATCCATAAGTGAGCGAAGATATCCTGTCTCCTCCTTGTCAATCATTGATGTGTATTGCTTAAATTCATCATAACTTCCATCTCTTGTTGCTTTTTGAAGCATATGGATAGTCTGTGGATTATATCTATGGGATTCTCCCTGGGCACGCATCTTGTGTTTACCCACAGAGCTGATTGCCAAATCACATCCAAGTCCAAGTGGATCAAAGGCTTTAGAGTGCTGCTTGTCAGTAGCCTCTGCAATATCCTCCAAAGTGATTCCCTCGATTGGACTTACTATTCCTGTAAAATATTTATCAATTACGCTGCTATCTATACCAATAGCCTCAAACATCTTTGAACCTTGGTATGACTGAATTGTTGAGATTCCCATCTTAGATGCAATCTTGACAATTCCTGAAATTATGGCCTGATCATATGTCATTGCTGCAGCATAATAATCCTTGTCTAAAAGTTCACTCTCGCATAATCTGGCAATTGAAGCATGTGCAAGATAAGGGTTAACTGCGCTGGCACCAAATCCAAGCAATGTTGCAAAATGATGAACTGCACGTGGCTCACCTGACTCTAAAATCAGAGACATTGCTGTACATTTTTTTGTCTGTACAAGATGCTTATGAACTGCTGCCACTGCAAGAAGTGAAGGAAGTGCCACATGGTTTTCATCCACTCCTCTATCTGATAGAACCAGGATATTGGTTCCTTCTGCGTAAGCCTTGTCAACGGCCACAAAAAGTTGCTCCAACACTCTCTCAATTGGAGTGCTCTTATAATACAAAATTGAAACCTTTGACACCTTAAATCCAGGCTTATCCATAGCACAGATCTTCATCATATCAAGATCTGATAAAATTGGATTTTCAATCTTTAACACATTACAGTTTTCTGCTTTTTCCTCTAATAAATTACCGTTTTTACCCACATAAACTGTTGTAGCTGTGACAATCTTCTCACGGATTGAGTCGATTGGTGGATTTGTAACCTGTGCAAATAACTGCTTGAAATAATCAAAGAGAGGATGATACTGCTTTGACAAAACTGCAAGTGGAGTATCAACACCCATGGCACCTATCATCTCACTACCATTTAAGGCCATAGCCTCAATCTCTTCCATATATTCCTCATATGAGTAACCAAAAGATTTTAGCAATCTGTGAAGTTGCTCATTGTCATAACTCTCTGTCTTAGAGTTTGGAATCTTCACATCCTTCAACTGTAAGAGGTTGCTGTCAAGCCACTCACCATATGGCTCCTTGGCTGCATATTTCTCCTTCAACTCTGTATCTGAGATAATCTTACCTGCCACTGTATCAACAAGAAGCATCTTACCTGGATGAAGTCTTTCCTTTGTGAGAATGTGGCTCTCATCCACATCAAGCACACCAACCTCAGAGCTGAGAATTAATCTATCGTCATCTGTCACATAATATCTTGAAGGACGAAGACCATTTCTATCAAGGATCGCTCCCATTACATCACCGTCTGAATAAAGGATTGATGCAGGACCATCCCATGGCTCCATCATTGTTGCATAATACTGATAGAAATCTCTTTCTTCCTTAGAGATTGTATCGTTGTGAGCCCATGGCTCTGGAATCAAAATACTTGCAGCAAGTGGCAAGTCCATTCCTGACATTGTGAGGAATTCCAATGTATTATCAAGCATTGCTGAATCTGAACCAGACTGAGAAATAGCTGGAAGTAATCTTGTCATATCCTCTGAAGAGAATGCATCTGTGTACATTGTCTCCTCACGAGCCAACATCTTGTCTGCATTACCCTTAATTGTATTGATCTCACCGTTGTGCACAAGCATACGGTTTGGATGAGCTCTCTCCCAACTTGGGTTTGTGTTTGTTGAGAAACGTGAGTGAACCATAGCGATGGCAGACTCAAAATCCTTATCCTGCAAATCTGCAAAGAATGTACGAAGCTGTCCTACTAAAAACATTCCCTTGTATACTATTGTTCTACAAGAAAGAGATGGCACATAAGTCTTGTCATTACTCTGTTCAAACACTCTTCTGATGACATAAAGCTGTCTGTCGAATTCCAAATCTGTCTTGGCTGAGCTTGGTCTGGCAATAAATCCCTGATAGATTTCCGGCATAGAATCAATAGCTTTTTGTCCCAATACGTTAGGATATGTAACTACTTTTCTAAAGCCAAGAAAATCTAGACCTTCCTTCTCTACAATAACCTCAAACATCTTCATAGCCTGACGCTTTTTCAACTCGTCCTGTGGAAAGAAAAACATACCTACGGCATACTCTCTCTCTCCGCCAATTGTGATACCCTCTGACTTACATACCTTTTTAAAGAACTTGTGTGGGACCTGTGTCAAGATACCAACACCATCACCAGTCTCACCCAAGGCATCCTTACCCGCTCTATGCTCTAGGTTTTCTACAATTTTTAACGCATCATCAACAATCTGATGACTCTTCTTTCCCTTTATATTTACAACTGCACCGATTCCGCAATTGTCATGTTCAAATTCTGAATTATACAGCCCGCGCTGATTATTATCACTATTATTTAAATTACTGTTCATCTATAATTCCTCCTTGGATTGATACTCTAAAGCCGCTTCAATTAATCCTCTAAACAAAGGATGTGCTACATCCGGTCTGGATTTAAACTCTGGATGAGCTTGAGTTGCTATGTAAAATGGATGTTCACTCAACTCAACCATCTCCACAATTCGATTATCTGGCGAAATACCCGATAACCTCATCCCCTCGCTTTCAAGCATCTTGCGATAATCATTATTCACCTCATATCTATGTCTATGTCTCTCAGATATCTCATCCTTGCCATATAATTTATGAGCCAAACTACCCTCTGATAACTTACATGGATATGCTCCCAGTCTTAAGGTTCCACCTAAGTCTGTGACGCCCTCCTGACTTGGCATCAGATGTATTAACGGATTCTTGGTATTTTCATCAAACTCTACACTAGTAGCATCTGATAACCCTAATACATTTCTGGCAAACTCAATAATGGATAGCTGCATTCCTAGACAAATACCTAGAAATGGTATGTGTTTCTCTCTCACATAGGTAATGGCACATATCATACCTTCTATGCCTCTAGTTCCAAATCCACCCGGTACAATAACTCCATCCACATCATGTAAGTATTGTTCCACTGTATCTGGTGTGATTTCCTCTGAATCAATCCAGCGAATATTCACATTGGCGCGCTTTGCAATACCACCATGTCGCAAAGCTTCTGCAACTGATAAATAAGCATCGTGAAGTGATACATATTTACCAACTAATCCGATGGTAACTGTATTATGAGATTTATGTAGGTTGTCTATCATCTCATTCCACTCTCTAAGATCTGGCTCGGGGCAATCTATTTTTAGACATTCGCAAACTGCCTTGGCAAGATTTTCCTCCTCCATCATCAAAGGAACCTCATAAAGAGACGGTGCATCAAGATTTTGCAACACATGACTTTTGTCAAGATTACAAAACAGCGCAATCTTGGCTCTCATATCATCATCCACCGGATAATCCGATCTGCAAACCAAGATATCTGGCCAAATTCCCATTCTCTGTAATTCTTTTACACTCATTTGGGTAGGCTTAGTCTTCATCTCACCAGAAGCTTTTAGATAAGGTATCAGAGTAACTTCAATGACAATGGCATTCTCACGTCCCACCTCTGTCTGAAATTGTCTGATAGCCTCAAGAAATGGTTGACTCTCAATGTCTCCCACAGTTCCACCTATCTCAATAATTGAGATGGTTTCCTCATCACTAGACTTCGCCTGATAGAATCTGCTTTTTATTTCATTTGTTATATGTGGAATAACCTGTACTGTTCCTCCACCGTAATCTCCGTGTCTCTCCTTACTAAGGACTGCAGAGTATATCTTTCCTGTTGTCACATTGGAATTCTTATCAAGGCTTTCATTTATAAACCTCTCATAATGTCCCAAATCCAAATCTGTCTCTGTTCCGTCGTCGGTTACGAAAACCTCTCCATGCTGTATTGGATTCATGGTACCTGGATCCACATTGATATATGGATCAAACTTCTGCATAGTCACATGATATCCTCTTGCCTTTAATAGTCTTCCCAATGAAGCAGCTGTGATTCCTTTTCCAAGTCCGGACACAACTCCACCGGTAACAAAAACGTACTTTACCATTTCTTGAGCTCCTTCCCATCTCAATAAATACCATAAATATAAAAAAGGCGACGGATAAAGCCGGCACTAAACCAGCCTAATCCGACGCCTTTGTCGAAACATTTTTAATAAAAAAACGGACACTCCAACCATAGTTGAAGCGCCCTTGCTTTCTAAAATATGTAGAAAGTATATTACGAAAGCGCAAAAAAGTCAATTATTTTTTGAGAAAAACACAATTTTATTTCTTCAATTTTCTAATTCTATCCACAGCCTCCACTGTATTTTCATAGCTGCCAAATGCAGTCAATCTAAAGTATCCCTCACCATGTGGGCCAAAACCTGAACCTGGTGTTCCTACCACATTGGCATTCTCTAACAGATAATCGAAGAAATCCCAGCTTGTCATATTATCTGGTGTCTTTAGCCAGATATAAGGTGCATCCACACCACCAGATACGCTAAATCCTGCCTCCTTCAATCCGTCTAAGATATACTTGGCATTTCTCATATAATAAGCTACCAATTCTTTAATCTCAGCCTGACCCTCTTTAGAATAAACTGCCTCACCGGCTTTCTGAATAATATATGGTGCGCCGTTGTACTTTGTGCTATGGCGTCTAGCCCATAGACGATGAAGCTCTACACCATCTCTTACAAGTTCATGAGGAACGACAGTATATCCAAGTCTCACACCTGTAAATCCAGCGTTCTTTGAAAATGAGTGTAATTCGATAGCACAAGTTTTAGCACCTTCACACTCGTAGATACTATGAGGTATTCCCTCTGTCTGGATATATGCCTCATATGCAGCATCATAGATAATTACACTGCCCTTTTCATTGGCATAATCCACCCACTTCTGTAATTCATCCTTGGTAACAACTGCACCAGTAGGATTGTTTGGAAAGCACAGATAAATTAAATCAGCATCCTTTTCTGGCAAAGTTGGAGCAAATCCATTTTCCTCAAGACAAGGCATATATACCACCTTATCAAACAACCCCTTCTCGGCATCATACTCACCTGCACGTCCAGCCATTACATTAGAATCAACATATACTGGATATACCGGATCGCATACTGCAACTGTGTTATCAACAGCAAATATCTCCTGGATATTGGCACAGTCACATTTTGCACCGTCTGATACAAAAATTTCATCTGGTGAGATATCGCATCCTCTTGCCTTGTAATCATTTTCTGCAATAGCATTTCTCAAAAATTCATATCCTAAATCCGGGGCATATCCGTGGAATGTATTGGCATCTGCCATCTCATCCACAGAATTATGTAATGCACTGATAACGGAGTTTGATAGTGGCAATGTCACATCACCAATACCAAGACGGATAATTTTCTTGTCTGGATTCTCCTCTGAAAATTTTGCAATTCTTTTTGCAATATCAGAAAAGAGATAACTACCTGGAAGCTTTGTGTAATTGTCGTTTATTTTTACCATAATTTCGTCCTTTCACGCCAAAGGCCGGGCAGAATTTGCCCGGTCAATTGGTCTAAAAATATTTTTCATTATATACCAGGATTTAAAAATTGAATACTTAAATTTTTAAATTTTTTCTTCAATTTCAAATCAAAGATATTTTTATTTTACTCTACATCCTGAAGAGCCTCGAAGTTTTCTTCACCAGTACGTACCTTTACTACACGCTCAACATCATATACGAAGATTTTACCATCTCCAATATGTCCAGTATATAGCACCTTCTTGATTGTATCGATGGCATCCTTTACAGGAACTGCGCAAACCACTACATCCACACGAATCTTTGGAAGAAGTGAAGCCTCAACGGCAACTCCTCTATAGTACTCAGGTTTACCCTTTTGTACACCACATCCCATTACATGAGATACTGTCATACCTGTGATTCCAAGCTTCATCAAAGCATTCTTTAACTTCTCGAGATTTCTCTCCTTGCATAGAATTTCGATCTTGGTCATCTTTGGTCTGCCCTCTGGTACTGTGTTAGAAACCATAACTGGTACTGCCTGAGTCTCTGGAACATCACCAGTAATCTGTGAAGTATCTTCATCCTCGTCATAAGCGATTCCAAATGAATCATCAACAACCTCAAATCCAGCATATGCTGAGAGAAGTCCATGCTCCATCTGATCGAGACCTACAATTTCTTCTTCCTCTGTTACACGAAGACCAATTGTCTTTTTGATGATTCCAAATGTAACTGCCGCAAGAACTACTGTCCAAAGTGCTGTGACACCAATACCACCAAACTGCTTTCCTAACTGCTCAAATCCACCGCCGTAGAATAATCCTTCGCCGATTCCAGCAAGTTCAAATCCAGGAGCTGTCTTTGTTGCAAATAAACCAACTGCAACTGTACCCCAGATACCATTTAACATATGTACTGCAACTGCTCCAACTGGATCGTCAACATGTACCACATAATCTGTAAACCATACACCTACGATTACTAGTATTCCTGCAACCAAACCGATGATTGCTGATCCAAGACAATCTGTAACATCACAACCAGCTGTGATAGCTACCAAACCTGCCAAAGCTGCGTTTAAACACATTGCCACATCTGGCTTACCATATTTAACCCAAGTAACAATCATACATGTTACTGTTGCAACTGCAGGAGCTACTGTTGTTGTCAAGAAGATTGAACCCAATGTTCCGATATCTGTAGCTGCTGCTCCGTTGAATCCGTACCATCCTAACCATAGGATAAATACACCGAGTGCTGCCACTACAAGGTTATGTCCTGGGAAGGCGTTTACCTTTGTCACTTTACCATTCTTATCCTTTACAAACTTACCAATACGAGGTCCAAGCATCCAAGCTCCGACTAAAGCACAGATACCACCAACCATATGAATACAGTTAGAACCTGCATAATCGTGGAATCCCCACTGAGCTAAGAATCCGCCACCCCATGTCCAGTGTGCCTCGATTGGGTAGATGATAGCTGAGATTATTGCTGAGTAAATACAGTAACTTGAGAACTTTGTTCTCTCTGCCATAGCACCTGATACTATAGTTGCTGTTGTTGCACAGAATACTAAGTTAAATACAAATGCTGAATAATCAAAACTTCCATAGTCTGTAAACACGTCGAAAGAGAATCCACCAGAGAATCCATGTAAAATATTCTCTCCTAACATAAGTGACGCACCGCAGATGAACCACATAACTGTTCCAATACAGAAGTCCATCAAGTTCTTCATAATAATGTTTCCTGAGTTCTTGGATCTTGTAAATCCTGCCTCACACATTGTAAATCCGGCCTGCATCCAAAATACTAATGCAGCTCCAATGAGGAACCATACGCCATATACTTCTGAACTAATCGCTTCCATAATTTGTTCCGTCATTTTTCTTTTCCTCCTTTTTATCAGTCCGTAAAAACTGTTTTTATATTAAAAGGGTGTTTTCCTACTTTTTTTGGAAAACACCCCTTTGTGCTGAGTAAATGTGATTGTTTGTTTTATAAATACTTTTTAATATTTATCCTATTTTACACTGTATAAGATCTCGCCATATGTTGGATAAGGCCATACATCACTTGGTACAACTGTCTCAAGCTCATCAACAACCTCTCTAAGCTCGTTCATATCAGCGAATACTACGTCGTGATGGAACTTAGCCAACTCATATGTATCCTCAATATCTTTCGCCTTTTTAATGTCTGCCTCAAGTTTATCAAGACCAGCATCCATAGCTTCTGTAAGTTCTGAAGCTCTCTGTAATTTCTTGATTTCAACCTTGTTGGCAAATCCAACACCAGTTGCATTTTTTGCATTAATTGATTCTGCAAGCAATGTCTCATAATCAGTAGCTGCTGCCATGATGTCCTTCTTAACCATTGAGTCAAATGTCAATGCCTCAATATCCAATACCTTGGCATATTTTTCCAACTCAATCTCATAACGGCTCATCAACTCGCCCTCTGTAAATACCTCGTACTTCTTGAACAAGTCAATTGACTTCTGTGAAATGAAGCTTGGCAATGCATCCACTGTAGACTTAAGATTTGAAAGGCCTCTCTTCTCTGCCTCTGCAACCCATTCATCTGAGTATCCATTACCGTTGAAGATAATTCTCTTATGAGCTGTAAGCTCTCTCTTAACCAACTCTGTAAGAGCCTTGTCAAAGTCTTTTGCTGACTCTAACTCTGTAGCATACATATCAAGTGCCTCTGCAACAATTGTATTTAATACAATGTTTGGTCCAGAGATTGAAGCTGTAGATCCAAGTGATCTAAACTCAAATTTATTACCTGTGAAGGCAAATGGTGATGTTCTGTTTCTATCTGTTGTATCCTGTGAAATAGCAGGAAGAACTGTAGCACCAATTGACATTAACTTCTTCTTTTTATCCACATAATCTGTGCCGTCGATAATCGATTCAACAATCGCCTCAAGCTCATCTCCTAAGAACATTGAGATAATTGCTGGAGGTGCCTCATTTGCACCAAGTCTGTGATCGTTTCCAGCACTTGCAACTGATACTCGGAGTAACTCTTGATAATCATCCACAGCCTTGATTACAGCTGTAAGGAATAATAAGAACTGAGCATTTTGGGAAGGAGTTTTGCCTGGTTCTAACAAGTTTACTCCGGTATCTGTTGAAATAGACCAGTTGTTGTGTTTACCTGATCCGTTCACTCCCGCGAATGGCTTTTCATGAAGCAAGCATGTCATACCATGTCGCGCTGCAACTGTTTTCATCATCTCCATTGTAAGCTGATTGTGGTCAGTCGCTATGTTAGTGGTTGAGAAAACTGGTGCAAGCTCGTGCTGAGCTGGCGCAACTTCATTGTGCTTAGTCTTTGCAAGCACACCAAGTTTCCACAACTCCTCGTCTAACTCTTTCATAAAGGCAGAAACTCTTGGTTTGATTGTACCGAAGTAGTGATCATCAAGTTCCTGTCCCTTTGGAGGCTTAGCTCCAAATAATGTTCTACCTGTATAGATTAAGTCTGGTCTGGCATTGTACATCTCACTGTCAATGAGGAAGTACTCCTGCTCTGGACCTACTGTAGTGATAACTCTGTTAACTTCCTCATGTCCGAATAACTTGAGGATTCTAACTGCCTGCTTATCAAGAGCCTGCATTGAACGAAGAAGTGGTGTCTTCTTATCAAGCGCCTCTCCTGAATATGAGCAGAAAGCTGTTGGGATGCAAAGTGTGTCATCCTTTATAAATGCATAAGATGTTGGATCCCATGCTGTATATCCTCTAGCCTCAAATGTAGCTCTAAGTCCACCTGATGGGAAAGAAGATGCATCTGGCTCACCCTTTACCAACTCTTTTCCTGAGAAGGCCATAATTACTTTTCCGCCTTCCTCTGGCTGAATAAATGAGTCATGTTTTTCAGCTGTAACACCAGTCATTGGCTGGAACCAATGTGTAAAATGTGTAGCTCCCTGCTCGATTGCCCAATCCTTCATGGCATGAGCCACAACCTTGGCAACCTCAAGTTCTAATTCTGCACCATCTTCAATAGTCTTCTTTAAAGCCTTGTAAGTTTCCTTTGGAAGTCTTTCCTTCATGACCTTGTCATTAAATACTTTGCTTCCAAAAAGTTCTGTTACATTCATTGTCATAATATTAGTCTCCTTTTCTTTATCTTTCTTTTTCACTTCTGTCCTTTAATATGTCCCGCTTTGTGTAAATTATTTATTCGCCACTAGCACCGTAGTTTTTCAAAACTCTTGCACTAGGATCATCCACATCACAATTCTCCCAATTCTTGTTTGGCATCCAGAAGTCCACAATCATCTCTGCCTGTCCCGGATAATATTTTTCAAACAACTCTCTATATAGAAGTGATTCCTTGGTAAATGGTGTTGCATATTCATATTTGCTCTTGGCCTTTTCTAAATCTTCATCTGAATAAATGCCGTTTGCATATTCCTTTAAGTAATCCACCATTGAATGTCCTACCGCGTCGGAAAATGCTGCCTTCTCTCTAAAGAGAATATCATTTGGAAGATAATCACCATCTTCAAAGGCATGTCTGAGTAAATATTTACCCTTGTTGTATTTATTCATCTTGATTTCCGGATTAATTCGCATTACATAATCCACAAAATCTATATCACCAAATGGGACTCTCGCCTCCATTGAGTTAACTGAGATACATCTGTCAGCTCGAAGTACATCATACATATAAAGCTCTCTAAGCCTCTTCTCTGCCTCCTGCTGAAACTCCTCGGCATTTGGAGCAAAGTCTGTGTATTTATATCCGAATATCTCATCTGAGATTTCTCCGGTCAAAAGCACTCTCACCTCAGGACATATCTTTTTAATTCCCTTACAGATTAGATACATTCCCATAGATGCTCGAATGGTTGTAATATCATATGTTCCAAGAGCTGCTATTACCTCCTCTAAGCTGGCAAGCACCAAATCCTTGTTGATTATTATCTCGTGATGCTCGCTTCCAAGATACTCTGCAACTTCCTTGGCATATTTCAAATCAATAGCATCCTCATTCATTCCTATGGCAAATGTTTTGATTGGCTTGTCCATAAGTTTCTGAGAAATGGCACATACCAGTGATGAATCAAGTCCTCCGGATAAGAGAAATCCCACAGGTGCATCTGCATCCAATCTTTTTTCAACTCCCGCAACCAATAGGTTGTGTATCTGTTTACAAACTTTTTCCACATCATCATCATGGTATTCATCTCTTGCTGCGATATCCTTGTAGCAGATGAACTGTCCATCCTTGTAATAATGTCCCGGTGGAAATGCATATACCTTTTTGCATAAATCCACAAGGTTTTTTGCCTCAGAGGCAAACATTATAGATTCTTCCTGGTCATAACCATAAAACAAAGGTCTGATACCAATTGGATCTCTAGCTGCCACCAAATCATCTGTATCTTTGTCATAAATAATCATGGCAAACTCTGCATCAAGCTTGGCAAACATTTCTACACCGTATTCTTTATACATTGGTAGGATTATTTCACAATCAGAATCGCTCAAGAATTTGTAGCCTTTGGAAATTAGATTTTCCTTTTCTTTTCTGAATCCGTACAACTCTCCATTGCACACCACATAATTCCCATCTAACTCAAAAGGTTGCATTCCGCTTTCATCAAGGCCCATAATTGCTAATCTCTGAAACCCTAGTACTGAATCCGATACTTCAATGACTCGCTGCATATCAGGTCCTCGAGATACTGTCTTGGAAAATGCTTCCTCAAAATCCTTCATGGGTACGTGGATTTTAGACATTCCCATAATTGAACACATATTACTAGCTCCTTCCCATCCTTCATATGTAAATTCATTTTTTTGTTAAATAGCAAAAGGCGCCGGTAGTTATACAACTAACCGACGCCTTTGTCGTTTCACATAAAAAATAAAAATAGCGCTTTGATTATCTCTAACCAAAGCGCCTTTGCTTTTATGTCTGTTACTTTAATCTACTTTTGTCATCTTGTCAACAAAAATTTGTAAAAAATTTATCAATCTATAAAATTTTTTATTTCATCAATAGCTCCAAGCCTTTATTTTCAAGGATTTATCGCCTTTTTAAAAGCCGAGATCCTCATTTACCATAATCACATGAATTCTTCCCTCATGTCTAGAAAATCTAGTGATCAAAAATTGACAACAAATAGTATCTGGAGATTTGCAGTCATAACATTTTCCAGTTTTAGCACAAGGAGTAGAAAGCCCAAATCTCTGAGCATTGATTGGTGCAGCCACATTTCTAGCTCTCTTCATTGCCGAATCAATATCAGGGCAAACCTTGTTCATTCCCACAATAAATATTACATGCTTTGGCCCCTGTGCAATGGCTGAAACTCTGTTGGAGTTACCATCAATATTTACCAACACTCCATCATCTGTTATGGCATTGGCACTGCTTAGATAATAATCTGCATCATATGCCAAAAGCATTGCGGCTCGCTTATCCTCCATCTCATTTCTATCGATAAAATTATAATTACCAGTCTTTAGCGCATCCACCAATCCTATCTCTATGGCACTCATGGCACCACCCATAGTCACAGTGGAGCCCTCTTTTATTATCTCAAGAGCCTGCTTTAGCGCATCTTCCTTGGTCTTGGCATAGTAGCCCGTCATATTTCGAGATTCTAAACCTTTTAAAACCTGATTTGCCAACAAATCATTTCTGTTAATTATATTTTCATTCCTTTTATCATTCATATACCTATTCTCCTGATTAGCTTCGCGTTATGGCAGCTTTGATAAAATGAGCTGTCCCCACAATTCTATGCCCATTTGCCATCTCTGTCAAAGCCTTGGCCATATCAGTAGTAATAACTCCTCCTGTCATCTTAGAATATCCTCGAATCGGCATATTATACTGGAATAATAGATTCAAACTTGGCTTTCCTCGCTTATCTGAAATCTTTAAAAGCAATGTAAGCACTCCACAAACAATCCAACCCAATATTCCTTTTCCCATATATAACTGGCATACCGCATCATTGTAATCAATGGTCTTACTCCATGAACCATCAGGAACTTCTCGGCCGTATAGAATTGCAAATTCCTCATCTGACACCTGCTTGATATCTCCTGAGAAATATGATGGCAATTCATTAGGTGAATAAGGTCCACACTCCTTGGTGCCCTCTTGATTAATACTACCCTTTAATCTGATATCGCGAGAAGAAGCGCCGATTAAAATCTCATACTCTCCTGGCTCAATCTCAAATCTATCACTGTCAACATCAAAATATCTAAAGGTTTTATCATCAAAAGCAATCTCCACTGTCTTTGATTCACCTGGTTGTAGCTCTACCTTGGCAAAACCTTTTAATTCTTTGACAGGGCGATAAACTGTATCTGACTTTTTAGAGACATATAACTGTGCCACTTCTGCACCAGCTACATCGCCAACATTTTTTATAGTAAATTCCACCTTAGAATCAGTAATATTTATATCAGAGTATTCAAACTGGGTATAGCTCAAGCCATATCCAAACGGGAAGAGTACATCAGCAGCAACCTTGTCATAATATCTATATCCCACATAGATACCCTCTCTGTGCTCACTGCTTCTCTGTGGCGATGGCCAGTAAGCCCTAGCTGGCGTGTCGTCATATTTATAAGCATATGTCTCATTTAACTTACCGCTTGGATTTATTACTCCTGACAAGGCTTTTGCCATAGCAGAAGCACCAGCCTGGCCAGCTAGATAACCATGAATCACTCCACTCACCTTATCTATCCATGGCATCTCTACAACTGAGCCTGCTGATAACACAACTACCACGTTGGCATTAACATCTGCCACTTTATCTATAAGCATATTTTGTGCCGATGGCATACGCATATGCTTACGATCTAAACCTTCACTCTCACTTATCTCATCTAAACCAGCACAAATCAAGACAACATCTGCATTTTTAGCCTGTTCAACAGCTTCAAACAAAAGCTTATTATCTGCGCCGGAATTTCTTTTATAACCTTTTGCATATCCAATAACATTTATATCCACCTCATCCCTTTGAAGCTCCTCCAAGAGATTTTCTGGTTTTTTTGAAGTGTTTACCAGAGATGATCCTGCTCCCTGATATCTCGGTGTCGTTGCAAAATCTCCAAGAACTAGTACTTTTTTGTCCTTTGAAATTGGCAAAATATCATTGTCATTTTTTAGTAAAACTATACTTTTCTCAGCAGCTTTTCTAGCCAATTCATGATGTCCTTCCACATCATACTTCTTTACACGACTATCATCATGCATAGACTGCATGTACTTCTGTTGAACATCATATGTCATAAAGACCACATCGAGAAGTTCATCCACTCGCTGGTCCAATTCATCCTCAGTAAGCACACCTGCTTCTATTCCTTTTAGAATATCCTTCATGCCAGAATTTCCTGTACCCGGCATCTCAAGATGAGAACCATTTTTTACACCTAGAGCATGATCATTGCTTCCTCCCCAATCGGAAACCACATATCCATCAAACCCCCACTCATCTACTAAAATATCTTTTAATAGACGCTTATCCTCATTGGCATAAATTCCATTTATCTCGTTATACGCAGACATTATGGATCTGGCTTTACCCTCTTTTACTGTCATCTCAAAACCAGTTAGATATATTTCTCTAAACGTTCTCTCATCAACAACAGAATTCATTGCCATTCGTCTTGTCTCCTGAGAATTAACAGCAAAATGTTTTGGACAGGCAACAACTCCCTTGGACTGAATTCCCTTCACATATGCTGTGGCCATCTTACCAGCAAGATATGGGTCCTCTGAAAAATATTCAAAATTACGACCACAGAGAGGACTTCTCTTAATATTTAAACCAGGGCCTAATATAACACTAACTCCCATAGTTATAGCCTCATCTGCTAGAGTCTCTCCTATCTCTTCACCTAATTCCACATCCCAGGAATTAGCCACAGTTGCAGCTGTTGGAAAACATGTAGCTGGCAATGACGCATTAATTCCAAGATGATCTCCAGCTCCAGCCTGAGTTCTCATACCGTGTGGACCATCTGACATCTTCATAGATGGTATTCCATATTTTTCAAAATCAACTGTCTCCCAGGTATTTTTTCCAGACATCATTCTGGCTTTGTCCTCTAAAGACATCTGTTTAATAATATGTTCATATTTCATGGGTTCACCTCATAATAATTATTACCTAATCTTCTCCATCTAATAATCTACAACATTTTGAAGTGTTTTTTATATCCTTGGCACGAATTGACATTTATAAGACATAAACCGCACTTATTACTGTATATCATCCAAGGCTTGCATCAATCCCTTAGACAACTGATCTGCGCAAGAAGTACCTCTTCCTCCACAATCATTCCCCGCTAAAATCTCTGCAATATTTCTAGCATCTGCTCCCTCTACCAACTTTGAGATAGCCGCTGTATTTCCTGCGCAACCACCCCAAAATTTTAGATTGTGAATCTTGCCATCTTCTATATCAAAATCTATCTGACGTGCACATACGCCCCTTGGTTTATATGAATAAGAACTCATTTTTATTCCTCCATCTATACAATACTTCTATAAATTATTTCGTCCCACAAACTTGTGTGACAAATATTTATTTCAAAACAAGGAGCAGCCATTTCTAGCTGCTCCTTGAAATATAACACATATAATTTTTCTTTACAATTTCACCACTATTATACCTTAAAGAACTCTACAGCATCATTTAAACTGTCATTGATAGCTCTCATTTCCTGAGTACGTGCCTGAGTATCTACGCAAGCTGTTGCAACATGCTCACATGAAGCACTAACTTCCTCAGCACTAGCTCCAAGTTCCTCAGAAATTGCTCCAAGATTACTTGTAGCATTTGTAAGCTCAGTCTTGATCTGATTAAGTTCTGCTGTCATTCTATCGATATTTGATATCTCAGCTGTGCTGACATCTACAGATTCAGACAATATAGCAAACTTGCTCTGAGTATCTCCAATATATTCCTGCTCACTTGTGATAATCTCTGCAACCTTAGATGCTGCAGCTACAGTCTCTGATGACAACTGAGTAATAGACTCTACAATTGTACGAATCTCGTTAGCTGACTTTGCTGAATCATCTGCTAACTGACGAATCTCCTCAGCAACTACCGCAAATCCTCTTCCTGCCTCTCCAGCTCTTGCTGCCTCAATAGAAGCATTGAGTGAAAGTAAGTTAGTCTGACTTGAGATATCCTCAATCATCTGTACACACTCTGCAATATTTGCCACAGCCTCATTGGTAGCTGTAATCTTTTCTGAAATATCACGAACCGCCTGCACTGACTCATCACTTGAAGTCATAACAGTGTCCATATACTTAGTAGCCTCTTTATTAGCTGCACCAATTTCTTCAGCAGCTCCCTTTAGCATCTTTACATTCTCAGAAAGCTTATCAATATTTTCACCGAGAACATAAGCGCGCTCTGCCATAGTCTGAGCATTTTCTGCAACCTCTTGAGATGTATCTGCCACCTCATTGATTGTTGTTGAAATCTGAGAAATTGCTTCCACGTTTTCTGTTGTCTTAGAATCTACGTCTATAACCGCTCCACTAAGTGGATCTGAATTACCCTTGATGGTTGATACTGAGCCTGATAAAGCTCGCTGCATCTTATCTCCAGCATCTATAAGTGACTGAATCTCATTTATCAAAGATTTCGCTCTAAAATCAACTCTCAAGTTACCATCTGCCATAGAATCCAAACTTGCAGAAACTTTTATAATCGGATTTACAAGCTTCTTGGCTGCTATCAATACGACTATTGCAAAGAAGAAAACACCAAATCCAGCTACAATCATAATCATCTCTTCAAGATGATCCACAGGAGCTTGGATTTCATCTGCATCTGCAGATATTACCAAAACAAAAGATAAATCCTGTGCTACATAATAAGAGGCATATTTTTGTTCGCCTTTAAATTCATAAGAAATTGTATCAGTCTCATCTCTAACGCCGGCTTTCATATCAGCACAAACACCTTTTACTACTTCATTAGATACCGGCTCTCCAATCTTTTCTTCCGTAGGATGGTAAAGCATTGTTCCATCTGCATCAGCTATATAACAATAAGATGAAGATACATCTCTAAGTGATATATCGCCGGCAAAAGCTTGTAATCCTGGTTTTGACAAAGCACTATTTTTACCTACCGCAGCCACTAAATTCTCCAATCCAATACCTTCGGCTTCAGCTGTAGTATACATATAGTTAAATGTTAATTCTTCTAACGATTTCTTGGATTCATAAGAACTAAACAATCCAATAATCAATGATAACACACACATTGGCACCAAAGAAAATAACACCAATGTGGCATACATTGACGCCTTGCCTTTTTTCATAGCCTTACTATTTACTTTTTCTTTCGTCGACATAAATATACCTCCTCATAGCCAAATTATTCAAAGCTCAATAATTCTCCCTTTTCTACATGTCCATAAAATTTTTTAATTATATCTCGCTTCACTAATTTATGTCGTTTTATCAACACTTCAAATTTATTGTATCATTTTCAATATATTTACACAAATTTTTTTCTTTTATTCTACACTTTTATGCATATTTACCATTATTTTCTGTATTTTTCGTGAATAGCGTAGAATAATGACTTGTCTTTATACATCAATTTGTCTGCTTCAGATATTAATTCATCAATATCAGACATCTTTTCTTTCCAAGTGAATCCTACTGCCACATCTGGAGCATCCTTCTCTTGAAATCTCGCAAGAAGTTTTTGTCTCAGGTCATTAAAAGTTTTCTCATCCACACCATGAAGGAGTACCATAAACTCATCTCCTCCGCTTCTGAAAATATTATCTGCGCCATAAACATCTGCGATAATATTAGCTGTTTGCTGAATATATCTATCCCCAGCTTCATGGCCCTGTACATCATTAACTTCTTTCAAACCATTCATATCAGCAAAAACTATACCTACACTCTTTTTAGTTCCTTTGATTTCTTCCTTCTTTGTGAGCATAGCATTTCTATTATGCACTCCTGTAAGATCATCAAAACTATTAATTTTTTGGAAATAATTTGATAGCACTTTTGCACTAATCACATAGGATACTGTCTGCAAAATCTTCTTGACCTTTTGATATTCTTTAATATCATAATTATCCACACATAAATAGCCCATTATCTTGCCATTATTGTAAAATGGTACAGCCATAAATCTACTTATACCTCGTCTGACAGTAGTCACATAAACCGCCGGTGAAGCATGTCTTAACATCTGCACATTTTCAATAATTACAATCTTGTTATCCTGCAACATCTTCTCCCAAGGTTTGTAATACACATTATAATCCAGATTCTGCAAGGTATCTTTTTGAGAAACAGCACCGTCATAACAATATTCAAATGTATTATTAACTATCTCTCGATCAATTTCTAAAATGTATATTCTATCTGCTGTAATATATTTAGATATCTCCCTCAAAGAATTCATGATGCTATCCTCATACTCGGAGGTATCTCTTAATATATCAACAATCTTCTTGGTCACTTCGTCTGCAATCTCTTTCTCAGATGTGACTATCTTTTTATCCTTTTCCTCCTGACCCATAACTTGTCCATAGTTTAGATATATCTCATGCTTTGTCATCTTTGCAGATATAAATTTGCTAAAGGTATTTAACATCAATTCCACATTGTACTTTGTCGCCTTATCATAGTTGTCTACGCATAAATAGCCCACTAAATTACCGGCAATGTAATTTGGAATCATAATCACATTGTATATACCTATTGCGCGCAAATCATTATATAAATCCGCATATTTTTCGCGAATATCTTGAATATCATCTATTCTGATATATCCATCTATCAGATTTTCGCTCATAAACTGTTCAACTAATTCATTATCTGCAGTTGAAAAAAAACCATCAATGGCAGACACATCATCTTTAGCCCACTCAAATCTGGATTTTATGCCACCTCCCATATTGTTGAGAATATAAACTCTGTCTGCATCTAATACTTCTCCGATTTCCTTGATTGTCATATTCATGACATCTTCAAAGGCAACAACATTTTCAACCCTGATCCACATTTCATCAACAATCTTGTAAGTATTCAGATCAATCTCACGCTTCAGATATTTATCAGTATAATCCTGTATGGTTTTAAAGATAAACACACTGCTTCCTGCCTGGGAAAATGGAGCTGCCACAAATTCAACCATAGCTTCAAATGCCATACTATAATTATTATCTGATATAACCTCACCTCTGGCCGCTCTATATGCGTAATCAATCCACTTTGAGTTTATGTTTTTAAACAGTTTTAAACAACTCTTTCCCACTAGTTCTTTTGAGTTATATCCTGTTAACTCACAGTATTTTTTATTAACATATACGATAGTCATATCTGTAGGTTCAAGATGAGCCTCCTCGCCCTGTTCAAACTGTGGTTTTACGATAACCATCGGCAGTGGTATATCCCTAAATGAATCTAGCTTAAATTCATTTCCCTTAAGCAAGATTTCGCCATTAATCTTATTTTTATTTTCAGTCAAACGATCTAATGCAAGACTTATAACTCCATTTAAATCATTAAACTCAGAACCATAAGCCAAGCCATACATCATACTGACTTTCACGACATTGCCATCAATAGAGTTTATAGTGCTAATATGTTCCTCTAATTCTCTTAATAAACGTTGCACTTCTTCACTTTTTACATTTCTTCCTGCAATGGCAAAACTACCATTTGTCACTCTGCCTAGTGTATAATTATCTCTAAAAGTGTCGCGCAAAATGTCCGCTAAACGCATAGTCAGCAACTGTATAACATCATCGCCCAAGGTCCTGTTTATATCCTCGTATTCCGGAATTTCTACAATAATATATATATAATCCTCCTGGTTGGATCTGTAATTATTATCATATCCAATCATTGCCACTAATACACCTCTGGCGTTCATAAATCCGGTCTCAGTATCAAAGATGCTTATGGAATCTTTGATACCAGCATCTGCTATATCCTGATCTACATCTGTAAAATATCCCACTAAACCGGTAATTATTCCTTCTTTATATACCGGGAATTTAGACGCAAGAATATTGTGCATCTTACCATTCACAATATTTTCTCCCGCTATATTAATATATTTCTTTCCACATTCAATAACATCTTTTTCAATATCTCTAAACGGCTTATCATTGACATGCCATCCCATCTCTTCGTCATTTTTTCCCAAAATGCATTCTTCAGACTCAAAACCATAATAATCCAAGAAACTTTGACTTGCCCCTAAGAATCTTCTATCTTTATCCTTCCAAAACATCTTGATGTTAGAATTTCTCAAAAGTGCCTGCCATACATCAAAGTAGCTCTTGTCATCATCTGAAGAATATCTATAGGTCATGTTGTTCACCAGTCGATTGATAGCTGCCATCTTATCTTGCTGTCCCTCTATAAAAGCAGGCCTAATACACAACAAATATCTATTGCCACCTGACTCTGGTAATGCTACCACATTAAACTCGGTCCACACATAATTGCCAGATTCATCTTTAATTCTAAACTCCTCGCAAAAAGATCCTCTAGCAGCATCACTCAAATGTTTTTCAAAGGAAATATTGTTTACAAATTCATTTCTAAATCTATCTATATCGTCAAAATACATTCTGCGAACATTGTACTTCTCATAGAAATCCTCCACACCAGAATTGGCTTCTCCCACAGTCTCGTTTAACCAGATACTATAAACAACCTTCCACTCATCTCGGTCTAAATCAATGAGATATATACCATCAAACAGTGTAGTTAGATTTCTTATTACTGCATCAAGTTCTTCAAGCCTCTCAACCTCACTAATCTCCGTCTCTGCGACAAAAGCGCTAAGCATAGCCTCACCCTTGCGAGCCACCACCTTTTTGAAAGTAAAATAATAATACTTATCATTATTGACAAAGGTCATATTCTCCACCTTGCCTGTCTCAATAGCGCGATCAGCCAAATTTTTAAATTTCGAACTAAGCGCCGACTCAGAAGAATTCATATCCCATTCTATAACCTCAACACCATTATCCCCAAGCTTGGTAACAACATCCCGATATTTGTCATTTTGATATACCATGGTAAAAGAATTACAATCATAATAGAAAAGCGCTGCAGGAACATCTTCAGGAAGTTCTGCAAGCCCAACCTGATCATAAAATGATGCCTGGGATCTAGTCTCCTGTGCAATCATGCGATCACTGATATTAACCATTGCTTCATCAAAAGGAAGCGGTTTGCCATAAAAATATCCCTGAATTTTTTCACAACCAATACTGCGCAAAAATTCCAATTGTTCCTCTGTCTCCACGCCCTCAGCAAGAGTGTGGATTCCTAACTCTTTAGCCATTTTCACTGCCAACTTAACGATAGATTTTGATCTCTCATCAAAATTTCGCATAAAAATCATATCTATTTTGATTTCATCAAAGTTGTAATCTTTCAACACATTTAGTGAAGAATATCCGCTACCAAAATCATCCATCCACACCTGGAAACCAGCTTTATGAAAACGTTCAATGGCATCTCTTGTAATGCCATTATCCGAGATGACAGTTGTCTCAGTAATCTCTACCGGAATCATATTACGCGGAATTTCATACTCATCAACAGCATCTATAAGCATCTCAACTGGATCAATCACATCAAAATCTGTGCGGGAAATATTTACAGAAACAGGCACTATTTCTTTACCTGCTTTTATTTTTTCACTTATTAATTTTGCAACTTGATTAGCTACACATCTATCAATCTTATAAGACAGACCATTCTCCTCCAAAACGGGAATAAATTCCCCTGAGGAAATCATGCCGTATCGCTTATCCTGCCATCGCACCAAAGCTTCAAAGCTGGCCAGTTTACCTGTCATAGCTCGAACCACCGGTTGAAAATACACCTGAATAGAACCATCTAAAATAGCTCTATCTAACTGGGATAAAATATATTCTGTCTTGTCAAAATTCTTGGCCATATTATCATCAAACCAAGAAAATCCTGACGCATATCTATTTTTATTGGCATCACAAGCCACCTTGGCCCAATCGCACAAGGTTGAAACAGATACTCCATCTATATATTTACAGATTCCTATCTTAACAGGAAGAGAATTGGAATTATTGCTCTGATGAAACGCAACAATTATATTGTTTAGCTTCATCTCAATATTTTTTGTATCCGTATATCCGTAAAATCTATCTTCGCCAAATCTCGAGCAATTGTGACCCCCTAGTTCCTCAGATATAATCTCAGCAAACTCAACCAAAAGCCCATCTCCCGACTCTCTGCCGTACTTGCTGTTAAACCCTTTCATTCCAATAAAATCAAAGCTCAAAATCACTGGATTCCGGCCGCTTTTGTACATCTTATCTAATCCCTCAGATGCTGTCTCCAAAAAATACCATCCGTTTTGCAAACCTGTTAAACCATCAAGCCTAGTCCTAACTGTTGTCATAAACACATGAAGCAATTTGCCATATTCAGGATCGTCTATGCACTTACCATATATTTGCACATATATCACATTGGCTTCTTGAGTGATAATTCTAAAACTAATCTGATCAAAATTACCATCATCTGATAATATCTGACTTTTAATTCGCCTTCTCACATCCTCTTTATCCTTAAGATAAATCATGCCCTCAAAAGTCCCTCCTGTTAAATTCATAAATTCAACAGCAGTTTTACACTCAAATATATCCATCACAGCCTCATTGGCATATAAAATATCACAATCCCCATCCGCCTGATAGATAAAAAACCCTCCAGGTAAATTCGCCAGACCTCTTTGAATCAAATCACTATTTAAGTCAAATTTAATTATCTCTTTTCTTCCCATAATACAATTTCCCATCCTTTGAGATGCATTTATCATATCCTAGATAAGTAAGATATTTCTAATATTTTATCAAGTATTTTAAAATGTAATCATTTTTCATAGGATAAATAAATTCTTCGGCGCAAGCTGGTCCACAGCTGGCAGAACCGATTCCTCTTTGAAAGGCAGACAGTGTGACATATGTTCCCGTCCTAACCTCATCTTTCCTATGCTTCATCTCACTAAGTTCTAAATCTGAATAAGGTTTTATTCCCAATTCAAACGCTTTGTCAATTCCTGTAAATTCCACAGTATTATTTGATGCTGTATCTCTTATGGTCACATATCTGGTATCCATCCTATTTCCACTTTCCTGCGGCTTAATATATGGTTCTGTCATGTCTGCCACCTTAGAATTCACCATCTCGATTTGAGTGTGCTCTTTCATATCTCCATAAGATTCACCATTTCTTCCATAATAAGTTATATCATCAAAAGCTTCATCTAACTTATATGCTTTTCCAAATCTTACATAATCTTTACTTCCTTTTAAAGTGTGCAAAGTGGATGTGACCAAAATACCATTAATAGTATTTTCATATACATCCATCACCTGAGCTTTAAAACCGCTGCCGACAATCTCTGTAACTACAGTGGCTTTATTGTCATCTTTTATAACGTTTTTCACAGAGGACTTGGCTTCCATGAATTTTTTCATCTTAACTCCAGAGAACATTCCCTTGTCGTTATCAGTCTCAGCTCTCCACAAAATAGTATAAGGATTGCCGGAAACCATAGTCTTGCTTCCAATTTTAAAGCTAACCTCACCTTTGGCACTCACTTCAAAAGTATCCGGAAGAGGCTTCTTATCAACAGGCTCCTTGTCAAATGCTTCTCTTATTATAATCTGCTCTGTAGAGACCTGTTGCCCATTTGCTTTATCGACGCATACTATGGTGACAAACACATCCTCCTCCACCTTGTCATCTATCGCCTTTTTTAAATCATTTTCCGTCTCATCCACATCGTCTAAATCCGGGATAAAATGATTAATCTTCACCTTTATTTTTTCAAGAGGTTTTACCTCTGGAGATATCGCTGCCTCACTGCCATCATTAGACCATGTAAAATGCAATTCATACTCAGATCCATCTCTAAAACCTGTGGTGTTAAATATTTCAAATTCGTCCCCTGAAACATGTCTCACCCTAAGAGGTCTATAGGTATATCGCATCAACTTAGCTCCAGACGAAGGAGTTCTATCCGGGAAAAATAGTCCGTCCACACAGAAATTATCATCATGCTCATACTCACCGTGATCGCCACCATAGGTATAACTTCCATCTTTCTCATGGATGGCATGATCTATCATTTCCCATATACAACCTCCCATCAGGTTGTCATAAGCATATATCTCTTTCCAATAGTCCTCAATACCACCAGGACCTACCCCCATTGCATGGGCATATTCGCACATGAAATAAGGTCTATCATATAACTTGGCTTTTATCTTTTTATCGGCAATACCTGCACCAATTTTATGCACCTGCTCAGGGCTAGGATACATTTCACTACCCACATCATAAGCCTCTCTCTCGGAGTGAATGGCCCCCTCATAGTGAACAGGCAAATCACTTATCTCTTTAAAGAAATCATACATCACATCCTGGCACTGATATCCGCCAGCCTCATTTCCAAGACTCCACATGATTATAGATGGATGATTTACATCCCTATAATACATTCTTTTTGCTCTGTCTAAATAATGATTCTTCCAGCTTAAATCCCTAGAGATTATATTATAATTTGGATCATGCACTGGTGGCAATTTCTGGTTAAAGCAGCCATGAGTCTCAATATCTGCCTCATCCACCACATACAATCCATATTCATCGCAAAGTTCTAAAAATATTGGATCAGGAGGATAGTGAGAAGTTCTAACCGTATCAACATTATATTCCTTGCAAAGCTTCACATCACAAAGCATTAATTCCGGTGACATAGTATATCCAGTATCAGCGGATGTGTCATGATGATTGACTCCGTGAAGTTTCACCAAACCACCATTTATCTTAAAGAGTTTTCCCTCTATCTCAACCCTCTTAAATCCCACTGCAGTCTTTATGCAAGAAGTTGCAGTTTCAATATACAAATCATAAAGCACTGGCGCATTGGCATTCCACTCTCTAACATCGAGCTCATCAAATTTAACCTTGGCTTTTTTACCAATTGTCTTGATGGTTTTGGATACATTTACCATAGCTGCATCTGTGCCACGGCCCACGAGACTTATTTTTACATCAGCTTCGTCATAAGTCTCTATATTAATTTCTGCAACATATCCTTTTTTGCAATATGAAGTATCGAACGAAAAATCCAACACATCTTCCTTCTCGCTCTCATATAAAAGCACATCCCTAAAGATGCCATTGTGTCTAAACATGTCCTGGCACTCCAAGTATGATCCAGTGCTCCATCTTCTAACCACACATAACAATTCATTCTCCCCAACCTGCAGCTTATCTGTTAAATCAAACTCTGCAGTATTGTGAGCGCCTTCTGAATAACCTACATACTCGCCGTTTAGGTATATATCCAGGCAGCTTGTCACCCCAAGAAAACTGATTGTATATATTTTAGATACCTCTGTCATATCAAGCACATATCTATACACTCCCACAGAATTATATTCATCCTGAGGCTTGGCATAGTGAGGTCCAACACCGTAGTCTCCACCCATCCAACAAAAGATTTTCCCAACCTTTTCAGTGGTTGGAATAACTGGCGGTTTGCATGGAAAAGGATATCTAGCATTTAGATACATAGGCTTATCGTATCCCTGCATCTGCCAACATCCAGGCACCTTTATCTTGTCAAATGCAACTTGATTTGTATCAAAATCAATCGGCATGTCATTAGGATTTCTATAGAAAATAAAATCCCAATCTCCATTTAACACACGAACCTTACTAGAAGAATATCTCTTGGATAAAATATCCACCTCATCCGCCTGTTGTCTTGTGGCAAATGGTATAAAGTAACTTCTAGCCGGCAACTTATTATCCTCAAAAACCCCTTGTGTATGATAATTTGTTACATTAATCTTATACTCCATCGCAAAACCCTCAATGCCTTCTAGCTATATGTCATCTACACTCTCTCCACAATCTCTCTTGCAACATAAACACCCGCTGCCGAAGCATGAGATAATGAATGTGTCACACCGCTTCCGTCTCCAATAACAAATAAATTTCTATACTCCGTCTCAAGATTTTCATCCACTTCGACTTCCATATTATAAAACTTTACCTCAACGCCATAAAGCAAAGTATCCTCATTTGCTGTACCCGGTGCAATTTTATCAAGAGCGTAAATCATCTCAATTATTCCATCTAATATTCTCTTAGGAAGCACCAGACTTAAATCTCCTGGTGTAGCTTTTAGTGTAGGTCTGACTGTACACTCAGCAATTCTCTTTTCATTGCTTCTACGACCTCTCTCCAAATCGCCAAAGCGCTGCACGATAACACCACCTCCGAGCATATTTGAAAGTCTAGCTATACTCTCACCATACTCATTACTATTTTTAAATGGTTCTGAAAAATGTTTACTTACCAAAAGTGCAAAATTAGTATTTTCCGTCTGTAAGCTCTTGTCTTCGTAACTATGTCCATTGGCTGTTATTATTCCATTGGTATTTTCATTTACCACAGCACCATTTGGATTCATACAAAAAGTTCTTACATTATCCTCAAATTTATGAGTGCGATATACAATCTTACCCTCGTACAAATCTTTGGTCACATCCTCAAATACCACTGCTGGCAGTTCCACTCTAACGCCGATGTCCACACGATCTGACATAGATTTTATATTCATCTCCTCGCAGACATCCTGCATCCATTTACTTCCGCTTCGACCTGCTGAAATAATACAATACTCTCCCTCACATACATCCGCCCCATCATTGTATGTAAGTCTATAACCACCATCATCTAATCTATTTACATGCTCGATGGCAGTATTGAAATAAAAATCTACTTTATCTTTTAACTCATCATATAAGTTCCCAAGAACTATATAATTCTTATCTGTTCCCAAATGTCTAACTGACGCATCAAGGAGGGACAACTCATTTTGGATACACTTCTTTTTTAATTCTGATCCCTTGGTGGAATAAAGCTTAGTTCCCTCTCCCCCTCTAGCCATATTGATATCATCCACATACTCCATCAATTCAATGGCTGTCTCTCGACCGATATGCTCATGTAAAGTTCCGCCAAAAGCATTGGTAATATTATATTTTCCATCAGAAAAAGCACCTGCTCCACCGAAACCACTCATAATTGAACAAGTCGGGCAAGAGATGCAACTTTTTACTTTATTTCCATCTATAGGGCACTTTCTTTTTTCCAAAGGATTGCCCGCTTCAAAGACAGCTATCTTTAGCTTGTCATTTAGCTTTGCTAATTCATAGGCAGAATAAATTCCCCCTGGTCCTGCCCCCACAATTACAACATCATATTTCATATTTATAGCCCTCCTCAGTCTTCTTTCATTTTAACACACATAGATATATCCATCTACTTATAACAGGGCATTTTCTCCGCTTTATATCATATGCTCATCTTAATTATTTAAAGCCTCAAGTCTATGTACTAGATATTCAATTCCATTAATTTGTTTTTCCTTACTAAGGTTTGAACCTAATGTATTTCCAGCCAATGATAATTTCATATTACCATCAGTTGTCTTTAATAAAAGCACCTTTTTCCCAAATATTCCCTTTTTAACTTTAGCTGAAACTATATCCCTAAATGCCATTACAAATCCACCTGTCATCACGCTAGGATCCATATTAGAAATACAGCAAAAAGAAATATAATTCTCAGACACTCCTATGTAGCAATATTGATTTGATAATGCACCTACAGCACCACTGCCAGGGAGACCTAATGCATTCATACCAGCGGTTATACCAATAATAACTTTAGAATCCGCCATAATGGTTCCCCACATAGTAGCTTCATATTGCTCATTCTCTACTAAATAATTGTTTAACATTTCCATTTTACGTTCTTCATTCATTAATTCCATTTTCTTCTTCTCCGTTTTTATTTTGTTTTTAATAAAATATAAGGCTTTTTATCATTTCTTAAGTGAAGTTCATGATAAAACTCTGACCTTCTTTTTATTCCCTTTGATTGTTGATATAGCGAAATAGCTGCCCAGCTAGCTTCTCCCTGTTCAGGCCTTTCAATAATTTTTGATAGCATGTCATCCATATAAAAATATGAGCTATACATTATATCTTCATCATCATATTCAACAAAAGACTTTGCTGGCATAAATATTTCCATAAGTGTAACTCCAACCTCCGTCACATCTTTTATTGAATAAAAAATATTGCCGTTCTGCTCTGCTCCAATAATGACCATAGATTCTGCAAAATCCTCAATCATATTCTTAAACTCTTCAATTTTACCAAGATATGATTTGCTATACACATGCTGATAAGTCATTTTATCGTTTTTATATATGTACTTAGTATTCATGATGTTCATCAAACCTCCGCATAAACGTCATTAACAATACCGCCTGGGATTGGAATCTGAACAATATAAATATTTTTTATTTTCAGATTATTAGCTTCGGCAAACTTATCCAATTCATATTTCATCAATGAATAATCGGTATCATAATCCAAATATCTTGTATAAATACATTTTTTACAGCGTAATAATTCGATATATTCTAATCCCTCTGGGACTTCATTAATTTCACGATTCATGGATAATAATATCTCAAATTGATTTAACGTATCCATTATTCTAAAAACCTTAGGGCTTGTAGTGTATAATCCTTTATCCAATAGCTCGTCACTAATTTCCGCGACTTTTTCCGATTGTGCTATTTCAGTCGAAAACTTCAGCACATTATTCAATTCCAAATGTTCATATGTAAATTTCATTTTTAATCCTTCTTATAAACTTTATCCCATGTATATTTTCTACTGTGAAGAAAACCATCATTCTGTAACCAATCAAGTATTTTCCCTTGGATGTTTTCAGCCTTCATAAGGCTATATATATCATCGGGAGTTCTGTAACCATTTTGCTTTTCTTTGTATATTTCAGAAAGTCGTTTTCTATATTCTTTTGTATCATTGATATCGATATTTAATCGTGGTGGGCGCACATTTATACCATATTTATATGTTCCACATATCCCGATAGATTCAGTTTTAATCACTTCCTCTATGAAAGTCCTATAGAATTTTTCTGTTAACACATTTCTAGGGTCATCATCTTTCCTATCATTACTTATTTGCATCACAGGAATTTTTAACAACTTTCCATTCAACAAAATACATGCTATATATGCCGTATCTCTATAATCACTCGAGGCACCTTTATCATTTCCTACCATAGCAAAAGCTATACCATTTCTTGGGATAGTCCACTTCTTAATAACGATTTTTTTAAAGAGCAACAATCTTATTTCTATATATTCATCATCTTTATACATTAGCAAATCACAGAACAAATCCTGTGCAGGTGCCATGCACAATAATTTCATGTCATCCAAAAATTAACCCTCCTAATCCGTCTATAATCGGCCCATAATTAAATTTCCTTATTTTTAGATTCATTCTTCAAATTATCACTTAATTTTCTCATCAAAGTCTGACTCATACTTATTGCAGGAAGTGGATTATATTTTGCATATTTTTCAAGCATTTTCTCTTTAATTAATCTACCATAGTTCATACTCTCAAACAAATATAATCGCCCAATCATATCAGAAAAATCTTTAACATGCTAACTTCCCCGCGCCTAAAAAGAGACCGTCCACAAATGGACAGTCTCTAATCTACACTCTTTGGAAATTATTTCTTGGAAAAATCATATATATTTTTTCAATACATAATTTAATTAATCTAGTATGACTATATTACATACATGTGTATCCACCATCAACAGGTACCATAATACCAGTTACATAAGTAGATGCTGGTGATGCAAGGAAGATAGCTGCTGTATCAAGCTCGCCTTCTTCTCCATATCTCTCCTCTGGAATCATTGTCTTAGCATTTGCCTGGAAGAAATCAGAATCCAATGTCTCCTGTGTAAGTGGTGTATAGAAGTATCCTGGGCAAATAGCATTTACTGTGATACCATACTTACCCCACTCAGCAGCAAGCGCACGTGTAAGGTTTACAACACCACCCTTAGCAGCATGATATGGTGCAGAACCTGCAACCTTGTTTCCAACAAGACCATACATAGAAGCGATGTTAATGATACGACCATACTTAGCAGGAATCATAGCCTTCTTAGCCACAGCTCTTGCCACCTTGAATGTACCGAATAAATCGATCTGGCACTCATGGTCAAACTGCTCATCTGTAATATCCTCAGCTGGAGCAACCGCACCTGTACCAGCATTGTTAATTACAATATCAATACGTCCAAATTTATCCATAACCTCATCTACCATCGCATTAACTCTGTCTGTATCTGTGATGTCACACTGAATTGGATAAGCCTCAACACCAAATGAATCTCTTAATTCCTTGGCAACTTCCTCCAACTTCTCCATACGACGCGCGATTGGTACAATAGTAGCTCCCTGATTAGCAAGTGCCTTGGCCATCTGTACACCAAGTCCACCTGAACATCCTGTTACAATTGCAACTCTTCCCTTCAAGTCAAAATATTCTTTCATGTCCTTCTTATTCCTCCTCTAACATGTTTTAAATGACTAACCGAATTACATTGTATATGTAACTTTTAAATATTGCAACAATTGTCAAAAACTTATCACTATTGATAAAAAATTAACTGTTAATTATTTGACGAACCACCTCTCCAGCTATGACAAGTCCGGCTGCTCCAGGCACAAAAGACATGCTTCCAACAGGCCTTTTTCCGCCGTTTTCCCCATCTTTATCAAAATCCGTTTGCCCATTTTCCACATCTTTAATAGGTAAAGCTTCCTCCTGAGAATATACCACTGTCAAATTTTTGACTCCTCGCTTTTTTAACTCCCGGCGCATCACTCTAGCCAGAGGATCAATCTTGGTCTTATAAATATCAGCCACCATAAATCCAGCGGGATCCATCTTGTTTCCCGTACCCATGGAACTGATTACCGGCACCCCTGCCTCCTTAGCCTGCATTATAATCTGAATCTTGGCAGTGACAGTATCCACGCAATCCACCACGAAATCGTATTTACTAAAATCAAAATCAGCGGCATTTTCAGGCAGGAAGAAACATTGATGCATATTTATCTCCACATTCGGATTAATGTCTAACATACGCTCTCTTGCCACTTCCACCTTGGATCTTCCCACAGTAGATTGAGTGGCAATAATCTGTCTATTGAGATTAGTTATATCCACCACGTCCTTATCAATCAGATCAAAAGCACCTACTCCTGCTCGCACCAAAGCCTCGCACACATAACCTCCCACTCCGCCTATGCCAAAGATAGCCACATGAGAATCATTTAATTTTTCCAATGCCTCCTGGCCTATTACCAATGCTGTTCTCTCAAATTCTTCTCTCATAAAACACCTTTTCTCACAAAGAATCTCAAAATTATATTCCCATATATTTACATATAACACCGAGAATCAATAGATGGACAGGATAGAATATATAGAAAAAATATTTCATTCCTCTACCTCTTTTTCCTGTATAAAAATGAATTAAAACGACAGATAAAAAGGATGAAATCTCCAATAGATTTCCTATGGTGAGTATAACATCTCCCATCGCCATCGCCTTCTGACGACCACGCATTCTCCCCGAATATATAACACAAATTGCGGCAATACCCAGCGCACCGTAATCAGCTCTTAAAACCTCTGATAATATGGCAGTTCCAACATAAATCAATATAATAAATATTTTTTTGTTTGCCTCATTGTAAAAATTTTGCCTTGGCAACACATCTTCTATAATCCACAGGGCTAAAATTGCAATTCCTAAAGTCATAAACACATTCTGATGACTCCAATCAACAAACTTTCCACTAAAAGCAAAATCGAAAGGAGCCTCACTTATAACCGCAAACAAAAACATCCTAACCATATATGACACTCTGCTTCGAGTATAATGAAACCCCTCCACTATACAAAAGCAAAAAACCGGAAAAGCTATTCTTCCTATAATTCTAAGTACAACATCAAATACCTGCATAAATGTAACGCCTGTATCAGAATTCAGCGACAAAAGCCCAATACCGTTAGCAAACAAGTATCTTTCAACAATACTGGCTCCAATGTGATCTACCAGCATAGTTATCAAAGCAATCATTTTAAGGCCTGTGGAGGTCAACCCCCTTTTGCCCTTGTAATAATCCAAATTCATCAAAATCCTCGTATCTATAATTTATACATTTCACATGTAATTATTAATTGTTCGTTACAATCATCAAATCCTAACTTTAATCATATAATCCCGCCTTTGAACTGAGCATTCCAGTTGTCATCTCTGCCCAGGAATACTCTTCCATATAAACTCCATAGTATGAGTTTATAACCGCGGCATCACCGTCTAAAAATTTATACAAATCGCAATCAATCATATCAGGATTTATTGCAATATAGTTATATCGCTTCTCCACAATGTCCTCGATTCCAGCCTGTCTTAAAGTCTTCATAAGAGAAACAATAACCTTTTGCACATAACCACTCTTTCGTTTATCCCCGATGGAATCCTCCCATAGATAAGCCTCAATTTCCGCATTGGCAATTCCCACTCCCTTTTGATCCACAAGTAAAGCTAGAAGCTCTCTACTTTTACTTCTCTCAAAATTCAATTCCTTGCCATTTAATGTAGGATGAAATTTGCCAAAGGTTGTGACCTTTAATTTTTTATCCGCCTTCTTATCTTCCACACTGGCCATCGGCAAATTACCATTTTCATCAAACTGGTTTACAGTCTCTTTTATTGCTTCCGACGACACCGGTTTCAACAAATATCCGCTGGCATGAACAGCAAAAGCTTCACTGGCAAAATCATTATAAGCTGTGACAAATATTACTTTTGTATCAGGAGAAATATCCTTGATATCCTTGGCCAGTTCTATTCCTGTAGAACCTCTCAATCGAATATCTAAAAAAGCATATTCCACTCCCTCATTCTTTAACTCATTCACCTTGTCAATTGCCTCAGAAGCCTTGCCAAAAGAAAAAATATTATCTTCTGGAAAAACCTGTTCTAGCGCCATTACAAGAGCACCTCTTGCCAGTTTTTCATCATCTACCGCTATGATATTTACACCCATCTAAATTCTCCTTTTTTACAATTAACTATTTATTCTCCAAATTCAAATAGATTTATCTTCCAAAGGTATTGTAATTGTCACCTTGGTTCCAGCGCTTGGCTTACTGCTAATATCTATTCTAGCGCCACACATATCAGAAAGTCTTCGTCTAACATTTTCCAAACCTACATGACTCTTGTTTCCATCACTATCATTAGTATTTGGCTTGTCAAATCCAACTCCATCATCATCAACCACTATAATAGCGTCATCATATTTACGTTTTACAGATATTCTGACAATTCCCCCGTCTTCTCTGTTTCCAACACCATGTTTAATAGCATTTTCAACTATTGGTTGAAGCGATAATGCAGGCAATTCAAAGTCCGTAAATTGAATATCATACTCCACTTCAAGATATTCTCCTTGCCTAATCAATTCCAACTCTACATAGTGCTTAGTATGTTCTAATTCCTTGGCAAACGGAATCGGTTGATTACTTTTAAGAGAATCCATATTACCCCTGAGATACTGCGCAAAATCTCCCAATGCCTTTTGCGCCATCTGAGCATCCTCCATACAAAGCATCTGTATTGCAGTCAAAGAATTATATAAAAAATGTGGTTGAATCTGACTAAGCATTATAGACATCTGATTCTCCATTATCTGCTTTTCTAACATGTCCGCCTGCCGAATTTTTGCAGAGTACTCAATGGTTCTATATATAGTAGAAACAAATTGTATCACTGAATATAATGCTATTCCAAATTGAAATACATTGATAAGGAAAGTATGAGCCATCATATAATGAGCCACTTCCACAATAGTGAAAAAGGCTAAAATAATATTTGCAATCATCTCTCCACTAATCTTTCCAGAATCTTCTTTATATTGATAACAATCCAAGCTCTGCATAAATGTATTAATCACAATGCCCACTAGAGCCCCGCCAGACATTATGTCTATCCAATTGTTCTCAGGCACACCACTACCAATTATATGAGTAATAATATATGCCAAAGCAAATCCAATCCATGCTATCAAAAATCCAGCTGAGATGCGAGCATATTTCTTGTTGTGAAAATGTATATACATATTCAAAAAGAAAAAGGTCACCAACATAAGTTGATTGACAGTGTCTATAAGCCCAATGGCCTTGTAATTACCCAGCATTAGGGTGATATAATCATAGTCCACGAAACAGCAAAAACTTCCAAAGAGCATCACCAGGCCACAGGAAATACTGCCTCTGGCCTCAGATCTTCGAGTTATAATAAGCACAAATGACACCATAAGGTCACCAATTGCAAATATAAATATAGCAATGCAGATAAACATACTTACCACATGATCATTGCACCTGTCTCTCAACAAGCCATACCTAGTACCCACGCAAATCTTTTGCATACAATCCGTTATGGTTCCATCATACTCATCCCCCGGAAGAGATGAAATTGTAATTTCTATCTTGTCATTTTTGGATATAGCTTCATCACCGAAACTATCCCATCTCGCATCGTAATCATTTAGATTGTCATATACTGTCTCGCCATTAATTTTTGCCACTACATGCTGCTTATAAATAAACAAAAACACTCTATGACTTTCTGGTATATCCTCTGTAAAATGACCTGTCAATGTAATCTTTTTGGCATCGCCGACTGTTATTTCATCTAGATCATCAAAGGGAAAAGGTTCCCCCTTATCCCCAAAAACATAAGTACCTTCCATGGATGCATCATACAACTCATCTTCTTCGCCCTCAGGTATCTCCACAAATGACACTATACACGATATAAGTACAACCACAAAAATCCATGTCAATATACTATATATTAGAGATCTGACATAAAAATCAGATAGCTTGCCTACTTTTTTTCCTGCTCTTCTCATAAAACTTGTTCACTATCTCCCTAATTTGTTTAATTTGTTTGTTCGTCTCAAAGTTATTTGATTGGAAGTTCAAAAGCTTGTCATAATAGCCCTGCTCTCTAGCAACCTCCATGCTATATGGATATATAAGTTCAAAAAATAAAGCCATATGTCCTGCCACATTGTCGATTGGTGTGTGTTTTAAATCTCGCAAAACTGCATGCTCTGCAGCTATAGCATCCATAACACCATCGGATATTTTAGACTCCACCAATTCTGATGTGGTGACATTGTATATATCTTCTAAAGGCGTCTCTACATTTACACGAAATATATCCACCTTGTCAGCATCTCTTAAAATGTCAGAAAACATGAGCAATCTCCCCTCCATGTCTTCTGGCAACCTGTATGCACTGTGATAATAAATTGCGTCATGTAAAATATTAAAGAACTCCTCATCCTCTAGATTATCGAAAAATCTATCTATAAGACGTTCCTCTCCAAATAGTAACTCCACACCAAATTGAGCATGGTCAATGGATTGGCTATCCATAAAAGTATTATATCTTCTCAGCTGCTCAAACCTTCCTATATCGTGAAGCATACCACAACACCATGCCAGGTCCAAATCCATTCCTTCTAAGCCAATACTTTTTGCAATTCTTTCGCACAGCGATGCCACCCTATATGTGTGATCCACCTTTAATTTAATCTTTGGATCACTTATATCATAATCAGATGTATAATTCCCAAATTCTTCTATGATTTTTTGCCTATCTACCTTCATTTACCAATTCCTACTTGCTATATTTTCTAACTTTTAAATTGTCATCTGCTGTATATATTTGCTTTTATTCGCGACCGCTGTACACCTGATTACGGCCATGACTCTTGGCATAATATAAATTATCATCCGCCTTTTTCAACAGCTCATCCCCGGAAAATTCTGGTTCTCCTTGAATCACTCCAAAACTCATAGTCATGGTTATAACATTGCCATTGCACTCGACCTTGAGCTTTCTGATTTGATTCAAAATGTCGTTTAAAGATTTAACCGCATCATCTAAATCCATCATTTCAAAGACAATCAAAAATTCTTCGCCGCCCCATCTGGCAACAAAGCCCTTGCCTTTCATCTTTTCTTTCAATACTTTTGACACAGCCTTGAGCACTTCATCTCCAGCGTCATGACCATATGTATCATTTACCTTCTTAAAGAAATCTATATCTCCAATACAAACACAAAATGATCTGTTAGACTCCTGTGATTTCTTAATCATAAGTTTCAATCTATTGTTACCATATCTTCGGTTATTCAACTTTGTCAGGGTGTCTATCTCAACCAGCACCTGTATATTTCGTTGCATTCTTTTGGCATCCTTGGTAATCTCTCCAAGCTCGTCATCAGCATTTAACACAGCATCCACAGGTGTCAAAAAATTTCCATCTGCAACTGAACGCATAAATTTTCCAAGCGCATTTGCCCTATTTAAAATATCATTGCTAAACCTAATTGAGACCCAACAGAAGAATAGAGCCATAATAATACATATAAAAGTCAATGGAATTATTACATGGAATGCGCTTTGCTGAACAGGCGCTGCCGGACAACATATTCCAACCATGCCATATATGGTTCCATCCTCTAAGATTATAGGCTCGTAATATGCAAAATATGTTTTAGATCCAATTTTTACATTATTATAAAAACAACTCTCTCCGCCTTCTACCACGTCCACATCCACCTTGGTGGCCGCCTTGGTCCCTATAAGTGGTTCACCATTTTCATCATCAAAGGATGTGATAACTCTAATATTTTTACAAAAAATAGACATGTCGTAATCAAAGTCTTCCTTGATTTCATCCATCTTGTCATGAGTTCTAGAAATATCACTTTTACCCTTGTACACGTTAAAAGTACCATCTTCATTTAGCTTAATTCCATACTCTCCTGGATAAGTTTCATCATAATCACCTACCACCATGGAAACCAAGGATTTCATAACCTCTTTTTCCTGATTAGCCATAGAGCTATATACTATGGTATATGCCACTAAACAAACCACAATTACCATAACTGAAAATGATGCAATTGTAATTCTGATAAACTTCTTCTTTAGACTATTCTTCACGTCTCTTCCTCCAATAACAAAAAAGTCCCTCTGCAATACAAAGTCATAAAAATTGTATCACAAAGAAACTTTTTTATAAATATCAGCAAAGCTATTTCTTGATTCTAAGAGCTCTTGTGGCATTGATAACCGCTATAATCATCACACCCACATCGGCAAAAATTGCCAACCACATATTCGCCATTCCAAAAGCTGCCAAAATCAAGCATCCCACCTTTATACCTATGGCAAATACTATATTTTCCTTTACTATTCTCAAAGTTTTTCTTGAAATCTTCATAGCCAGGGCAATGGACTTTGGATTGTCATCCATAAGCACAATATCTGCCGCCTCAATTGCAGCATCGCTGCCCATGGCACCCATGGCAATTCCTATATCCGCCCTTGAAAGAACTGGAGCATCATTTATTCCATCACCCACGAAAACAAGTTTTTCTTTCTCGAGCTTTTGGGTCATATAAGACTCAACCATATCCACCTTGTCACCCGGCAACAACTCACTATGGTACTCATCTATACCCAATTGGGACGCCACTATCTCAGCCGTCGACTTCAAATCTCCGGTGAGCATAATGTTTTTCTTGATTCCACTAGACTTTAATTCAGCCAAGGCTCTTGGCGCATCAGCCTTTACAACATCAGAAATCACAATGCAGCCCATATACTTATCATCGCTTGTTACATAACAAGCTGTGCCCTCATCGTATATCCTTGGCAAAGACACCTTGAGTTCTGCCATGTATTTCTCATTTCCAACACAGACCCTATGACCATCAAGGCATCCATTTACGCCTCTGCCAACTACCGTCTGTATGTCGGCAATCCTATCAACATCCACATCCTGCCCATTTTTATCCATATAAGCTCTTTGCAAGCTTAGACTTATTGGATGTGAAGAACCATTTTCCACATAAGCGGCCAACTCTAATAACTTTTTTTCGGAAACATCTGAAGCAGGATAAATAGCCGTAACCTCAAACACTCCCTCAGTCAAAGTACCAGTTTTATCAAACACCATATATTTGGCTTCAGCGAGAGCCTCTAGGTAATTTGATCCTTTTACCAAAATTCCATTGGATGAAGCACATCCTATTCCTCCAAAGAAACTAAGGGGAATAGATATAACCAGAGCGCATGGACAACTTATTACCAAAAATGTCAAAGCCCTTATAATCCAATCACCCCAGTTTGCATCGCCTAAAACCAACAGACTGACTATAGGTGGAATTATTGCCAGTGCCAGCGCACTATAGCACACGACAGGGGTGTAATATCTGGCAAACTTGGTTATGAAATTCTCCGTCTTAGCTTTTTTCATGGCTGAATTTTCTACCAAATCCAAAATCTTAGAAACAGTAGATTCATCAAATTCCTTGGTTGTTTTCACCTCTATCTGACCTGTCACATTTATGCATCCACTTATTATTTCTTCACCTGCAGATGCAGTTCTCGGCACACTTTCTCCAGTGAGAGCCCTAGTGTCCAAGGTTGTATTCCCCTTTACAATGACACCGTCAATAGGCACCTTTTCACCTGGATTTACCACTATAACCGTACCAATTTCCACATCATCAGGATCTACTTTTACAATCTGTCCATCCTGGTAAATATTGGCATAATCCGGTCTAATATCCATCAATGCCGCAATATTTTTTCTACTCTTGCCCACTGCAAGTCCTTGAAATAATTCGCCTACCTGATAAAAAAGCATAACCGCAGCTGCCTCGGTAAACTCTCCCAATGCAAAAGCTCCAATAGTAGCTACTGCCATCAAGAAATTCTCGTCGAAAACCTGCTTCTTTAATATGCCCTTCCAAGCTTTTTTTAAAACGTCATATCCAATCACAAAATAAGGCACTAGATATAACGTTCCTAAAATCAGTTTATTGAAATTCACAAAATTATCTAGCACCACAATAAATACCAATAGCACTAGAGATATAATTATCCTGATCAAGACCTTTTTTTGCTTACTACTCATAGGTCCATCCTCTTTTCATATAAATTATGTAAAATATTTTTCCTAAACAAAAATCTGGCAGTCATCCTCAACCACCTTGCAGTTTTCAATTGCTTGAGCCATAACCGCATCCACGTCTACTCCATCCTCGAAAACCACCTTCAACTTCAATGTCATAAAACTAATTGTTGCATCTGCAACTCCAGGAGTATTCTTTACCGCTTCCTCCATCTTTGCCGCACAGTTTGCGCAATCCACTTCAATATCGTATGTCTTTTTCATCTTACTTCCTCCTTGTAACATAAAGTTTATAACTATCTTCCCTCTGTGATATGTTCCATACCAAGACTTAAAATTGTTCGTACATGGTCATCATCTAATCCGTAAAATATCGCCTTGCCCTCGCGCTTGTATTTAACCAGTTTCGCATCCTTTAAGATTCTTAACTGATGACTTACTGCAGATTGATTAAGCTGCAAAATTTGCGCAATATCCGACACGCACATATTGTGATCCATCAGCACGTACAAAATTCTGATTCTTGTGGAATCTCCAAACACTCTAAAGAGCTCTGATAAATCGATGAGTTCTTCCTCGTCTGGCATATTGTCCATCACGCTTTGCACCTGATGTTCCTCTGCTGCTAAATACTCGTTGTCCTTCTCCTCAATCATATTTTCCTCCTGGATTTTCAATAAATGTGATTTCGTTATAATGTATAGAAATCTCAACTCATTTATAATCAAAATCATTTATTCAAAGTTTGTATGTTCATATGTAAGTATATTCATATGTTCATTTTATGTCAATATCATAATTTGTTTTTTTTATTTTTTTGACCCCTGGTATTAACTCGACTTATTAAAATCTTTATAAAAAACTTTTTAACTAAAAACCATTTCGCTATAATATATGAAAAGGAAATTAAAAATATGAGTTTAGATAACGAAAAAGAAATACATCAATTTCATAACAGATTACAAGAATTAGCAGACAGAAGTTACTCAAACTCCTGCTATACCTTCACAGAATTTTGTGGTTTACCAGAATTGTCAGAGTACTATAAGCTTCAAAATAATCTACAATTTGCTGGCACTAAAATCTTTGGTGGATACGAGGATGCAGAGAGAGTTATTATACGATTTGGAAATCCAGATGACTTGGGCTATGAACAAGATTTTCCAATTTCTTGCCTCAAGGTTTCCCCTCTTATTGCCAAGTTTTCCGATAACTTAACCCACAGAGATTTTCTTGGAGCACTTATGAACCAAGGTATGCGAAGAAGCACCATCGGCGACATAAAAGTATGCGACAACAGTGCTTACATTTTTTGTATGGAAAATATTGCCGACTACATCATAGAACACCTTGATAAAATCAAGCACACTTCTGTGAAATGTACTCTTATAAATATTTATGATCAGGCTATGTATGAGCAAGTTCTTGCTGAACTAGATTCTGAAATCCCTGACTCAAAAACCATACAGGTCATGTCCATGAGAGCAGATGCCGTCATATCCAAGGTGTACAATCTCTCCAGAAATGATTCCCTAAATCTATTCAAGGCACAAAAAGTATATATAAACGGACGCCTTGCTGAAAATAATGCCCAACAAGTTAAACTCTCTGATGTAATAAATGTTCGTGGCTTTGGAAAATGCAAAATTGCCAGCTCACCTAGCGAAACACGCAAAGGCAAACTGGCAATGACAATTCATATTTGGTAAAAGATTTAAAATGTATTCATAACCTTGTGAAGAATACGATACAATTCTGCGGCATCCTTTTCATCAATATCTAGGCAAGCTCCCATCTTTGCGGGAATTTCTGCCGCTTTTTCCTCTATTTTCTCTCCCTCTGAAGTGAGAGTAACTATGAGATTTCTCTCGTCTTCCTTAGAACGAGATCTCTCAATTAGACCTTTCTTTTCTAGAGTCTTTAAAACCGGTGTCAATGTACCAGAATCTAGGAACAATCTCTTACCCATATCCTTTACACTGACAGATTTTTCTTCCCATACCACCATCATTGCGATGTATTGAGTGTAAGTCAAATCAATTTCATCTAAAAATGGTTTGTATTTTCTGACAATCTCCTTAGAAACTGCATATAAGGGAAAACATAATTGATTATCTAATTTTAAACATTGATACTTATCAGCCATTTTATCTCTCTTACCTTCTTAATTTATTTCACAGGAGTCTTATAATAATGCAGCAACGGCATCGCGAACATCCTTCATATCCTTAGTAGGCTCGAAACGAGCAACAATATTACCTTCCTTATCAACCAAGAACTTTGTAAAGTTCCACTTGATATTTCCATTATTTTTATAATCTTTATCCATCTTCTTAACAATAGGTGTAAGCATAAGCTTAGCTGGACCATCGAATCCCTGGAACATTGTGTTTTCTGTGATATATTTCCAAAGTGGATCTGCATTTTCACCATTTACATCAATCTTACCAAACTGTGGGAATGTAATTCCAAATCTGCCAGTACAGAATGTGTGAATCTCCTCATTGCTGTCTGGTGCCTGGTTAGCAAACTGATTACATGGGAAATCCAAGATATCAAAATCCTGATCCTTGAACTCATCATAAATCTCCTGCAAGTTCTTGTACTGTGGTGTAAATCCACACTCTGTTGCAGTGTTTACAACCAATGTCACCTTACCCTTATACTGTGACAAATCTACATCAGTTCCATCCATTGCCTTTACTGTAAAATCATATACATTCATTATACATACCTCCTAAGTATTGTATTGCATTAAATTAAATTGCGTACAACTTGATTACAATTGAATTGTATACAATTAATTTTGGTATGTCAATAATTTTTTTATAATTTTATAAATATGTATAGATTGATTATAATATCTTATCTACTTCTTCTGTGATGACACGGTCTTACACCATGTATTTCCATCATATTCAAACACATCTGCTTCGCAGTTATTTTGCAAACCATCTCCCCAGAAATGTTCCTTGTCATTATTTTCAAGATATGCCATCAAACCTTTGTTCATAGCACCGTGGGCCACAATCATAATCTTGTCGGCCTTGTCATATTGAGGCTCTATCACTTCTCTCAAAAATTCCTCACCACGCTTGCACACACTCTCGATTGACTCGCCGCCCTCCGGTGGAAAATATTTACCAGGCTCAGTAAAAAATACTCTCTGAGGATTATCCTCCCGAAGCCATGTCTTGTAATCGACTCCCTCATCAACTCCAAAGCCAATCTCGTGAAGTCTCTCATCTTTTATAATTCTTATATTCTGACGTCCTCTTATTAGAGAAGCTGTCTCATAAGCTCTGATAAGTGGTGAAGAATAAATTGCATCAAACTCCACACCCTCATTCTCTAATTTATCGCCCAACTCTATGGCCACCTGGCGACCATTTGCATTCAACTCTATGTCAGTCAGTCCCTGAAGTCTGTCCATCTTATTCCAGTCTGTCTGACCGTGTCTTACTATATATAATTCCATTTTTATTACACCTTTTGCTTTAACATCTTCCTGTATATATCTAATCTCACAGGCTTTTTATTCTATGTGTTTTAATGCATACGCATCTTTAATACATACGCAACTTCAGCACAACCCATCTAGCCAAATGATATATAGGCCCCTCTAAATTCTTCTGCACATTTTTCAACTCCTGACGAATTGGAATATGCTGCGGGCAATGAGTTTCACATTTACCACAACCTATGCACTTACTGGCACAGGTGGCATCTGGTCGTAGCGCCGTTGTCATGAGATATTCCTTCTCAGCTGCAATATAACCCTCACTGTACTTTCGATTGTATGCAGCAAAGCTTCCCGGGATATCCACCCCTTGAGGGCAAGGCATACAGTATCTACATCCTGTGCAGCCCACCTTCATCTTCTTATTGATTTCTTGCAACACCCTATCTATCATCTGCAAGTCCGCTTCACTCAATGAATTTGGTTCCACCTCGCTGGCAGTAGATACATTTTCCATAACCATATCCACAGAGTTCATTCCAGACAAAACGCAAGTCACCTCAGGCTGATTCCATAGCCAACTAAAAGCCCAAGCTGGCGGCGTCTTTTTCACAGAATGTTCCGACATTATTTTTGCTGCAGAATCAGGAATATTTGCCAATTTTCCACCGCGAAGAGGTTCCATAATAATCACAGGTATTCCCTTTTTCGCAGCATACTGCAAACCAGTTCTTCCAGCCTGAGAATTTTCATCCATGTAATTATATTGAATCTGACAAAAATCCCAATCATAGGCATCTAGAAGCTCAATAAACATATCGCTATTGCCATGGTAAGAAAAGCCAATTTGCTTAATGGCACCACTCTCCTTTTTCTCAGCAATCCACTCCTTGATACCCAAGTCCACCATACGATTCCAAGTGGTTATGTCCGTCAACATATGCATGAGATAATAATCTATATAATCCGTCTGTAGTCTGTCTAACTGCTCTGAAAAATATTTTTCAATACTATCTGACTTCTTTATGAGATAGTGTGGAAGTTTCGTGGCAATATTTATCTTCTCTCTAATATTATTTCTGGCAAATATTTCCCCGATAGCAACCTCACTGCCACCATAGATGTAGGCGGTATCAAAATAGTTTACGCCAGCCTCATAGGCCGCCATAATCTCTTTTTCCGCCTTGTCCAAATCTATCTTGCCTGCAGTTTGAGTAAATCGCATACACCCGAAACCTAAAGCAGAAATCTCATTTCCATATCTATCTAATCTATATTGCATATTCCCTCCAGACTTTTTACATCTTCAAATCTTTCAAGGAATCAATGAGATCTAAGTCCGACTGCATAACCTTGATATTGGTAGTTATAGGCTCCTCGCCAGGTCTTGTAACCTTTACTTCCACAATTGTTCCTTCCTCGATAGGACGAGAAAAAACTGCTTTTATAAATTGAAAAAACTTTGGATGGTTCTTTTCAAATGTATTCTTGGCATTGATTATCTTTGCCATAGATGCTGGATTCATCATTTTTCATCACCTCTTATTGTTAAATACTTAATCGACCTTAACCTGTCCGGCCAATACTCTCTTGTAATCCTCATAATTTTGCTTAAGCAAATTTGGTGTATCCAATTCATATGGACACTTGCTCTTGCAGGCTCCACATTCCAAGCAACCCTCAATCTTTTTCATCTCCGCCTGCATCTGTGGTTCAAGCAATGCCTTGGAAGGTGCTCTTCGGAGCATGAGAGATATTCTGGCACATTGATGTATTGTGATTCCTGCCGGACATGGTTCGCAGTATCCGCAGCCCCTACAGAAATCTCCCACCAACTCAGCTCGTTCTGAATCAATAAATTCCTGTATCTGTGGATTCATCCTTGGTGTCTCATCCATAAATGCAAGCCAATCATTTAACTCACTCATCTTCTGGATTCCCCAAATAGGAATTACGTTGTCAAACTGTGACATAAATGCCATGCATGCCTCAGGATTATTTAAAAGTCCACCGGCCAATCCCTTCATGGCAATAAATCCCATATTATGCACCTTGCACTGTCTAACTAAATCTATCTCCTTCTCAGAAGAAATGTAAGAAAATGGATATTGCAAAGTCTCATATAAACCGGATTCAATGGCCTCCTGGGCCACACCAATCTTGTGAGTGGTGATACCAATATGCCTGATTTTCCCTGCTGCCTTGGCCTCAACCATGGCCTCATACATTCCAGTTCCGTCCCCTAGTTTATACATCTGATCCGCCTGGTGAAATTGGTAAATATCAACATGATCAGTTTTCATATTTTTCAATGAAGTCTCTAAATCTCTCCAAAAAGCCTCTGGGGTTTTCGCTGTAGTTTTTGTGGCGATATAGATATCATCTCTTATATCAGAGATGGCATAACCGATTTTCTCCTCACTGTCGCTGTATGCTCTGGCCGTATCAAAAAATCTCATACCCCCATCATATGCAGCTCTTAAAATTTCTTTGGCAGTCTCAAAATCCACTCTCTGAACCGGCAAAGCGCCAAAACCATTTTGAGGCACAGTTATCCCTGTACTTCCCAATGTAATATTTTCCATGGCAACCTCCTTAAATCACAACAATATACCATGTATATAATCCCTTTTATTAATAATTTCCCTTGTATATCATTACCAATCAACTTGCTTATTTATCACAAATCTTATTGATAATCTTATTTTTTATCCTATTTATAAATACCATTGATTGTAACTGTAAATACTGCATCTGCTCCAGATAAATGCATCACATTTCCCTCCGCATCTGAAGAATCACTGTAACCTTCTGGGAATGTTACATTTACATCCACAGTATCTCCCACATGGGCACCTATCAACTGTTCCTCAAATCCAGGAATAAAATCACCAGATCCAATCTCTAAATCATAATCACCTGTTCCGCCTTGAAATTCAACACCATCAACAGAACCTACATAATGAATGTTTGTCAAATCACCATCTTGTACTTCTAAAGATGTATCTGTATTTAATGTAGACTGATTAGTCAATAAATCCTGTGAACCTGTATCTACAGAATTTACACCATCTGTAGTATTAGTTGTTTGTGTATTTGCATCACTTGCAGTCTCCTCAGATGCATCACCATTATGTTTCTCGTCATACATGCCGTATCCGATAAATGCAACTATAGCTCCTATCACCAAAACAGGTATCAAAATCTTTTTTAATAATGCAAGGCGTTCCTGCTTTTTTCTCTCGTCAGCTCTTCTCTGTTGCGCCTGGCGCTTATTTTCCATCTTCATCTTTTTTTGTCCCTCTTTCTGCGGTTATTTTATATAAATATTTCTGTATAAATCTTCTACTGATCCTCATCTGTCATCCGTTTATATAACTGACTCCACTCTTCTAAAGTCAACGGCTCATAGTCAGAATACATGCAAAAACAATTGATCATATTGCTCTGTAGATTTTTAACATTTCCCTCTCTATCTACAATCTCAGTATCTCTTGTTATCTGCTGAAACTGCCGAACCAATTTCTCATCATGAGTATCATGAACATGACCGTAGAGCATATATGTCTTAGGTTGCCCCTCCTTGTTCACCGTGTATTGTCCACTGTAGCAAGGAATTGGATAGTGACACATCACCACCCTAAAACCATTGTCGTGGGTTTCTGCGTACGCCTTTACCCACTGAAATTTATCGCGATTGAAATCTTTTCTTTTTAAATATCTACCATCATGATTTCCCTCTATAAGATATATTTTCCCATTCAATCGCTCCAAAATCGCGTTGGTTTCCTCACCATTTCCATAGGAGAAATCTCCAAGGATAAACACTTCGTCGCGCTTTTTCACCTTGTCATTCCAACGCTTTATCATATACTCATTCATTTCTTCTACCGAGCTAAAACCACGGTTATCCATACTATTAAGCAGGCTCCTATGATAGAAATGACAGTCTGCAATATAATATTTCATACTTTATACCCTTTATTACTTACCACTCATCTCACGAGATTTGTCAGAGCAAGCCTTCTGTCCAGCCATGACAGCTCCTCTAAATCCCAACTCCTCAAGCTTGGCAACAGCTGCAATTGTAGTACCTGCTGGAGAGCAAACTGCGTCCTTTAACTCCCCTGGATGTTTTCCAGTTTTTAATACCATCTCTGCAGAACCCAAAACTGACTGAGCTGCGAATTTGTATGCCTGCGCTCTTGGCATACCATCTGCAACAGCTGCATCTGCCATAGCTTCAATAAACATATATACATAAGCTGGTGAAGATCCACTGACACCGACCACAGCATCCATAAGTTTTTCAGAGACAACTTCTGCCTCGCCGAAACTCTCAAATATCTGAAGTACCTCTTTTAATTCTGACTCCTCAACTCGCTCATTTGGCACAACAGCACTCATTGCCTGTCCAACCAAAGCTGGAGTATTTGGCATAGAACGAACAAGCTTAATATCCTTGGCAAATAGTCTTTGAATATTATCGATAGTCTGACCTGCTGCAATTGAAACCACAATTGTATCATCTGTCACACAGTCTCTGATTTCTGGAATTACTGTGTCAAACATATTTGGCTTAACCGATAGAAAAAGTATATCCGCTTTAGTTGCAACCTCCTTGTTATCAGTAGTTGCATTGATGCCACACTGACTCTTTATTCTATCCACAGCCTCTGGTGTATGGTCTGCTGCAATCACTTGATCCTTGTCTGCAACACCTGCACCAATCACTCCACCGATAATTGCACTTCCCATATTTCCACATCCAATAAATCCAATTGTCTTCATTTTCTACATCTCCTTAACTTCTATATTTTTTATTATTTTTTTCATTATCAAGCAACTCAATATTTTATATATAACTAATTTATGTACTAATATTTTTTATAAAAAATATTTATCTACCCATCATAAAATATATTGCCGCATCAGGTTTAATTGTAGCACATATCTTAAAAAAAATAACTATGAGTCCTGCCCATAGTTATTTTCAATCTACTTGTTATTTTTATCATATATCACATCTCAGCAACTCAATATGACAATCTAATTAATCCTGTAACATTTTCTCAAGTGATGCATATCTTACACATACTGCAAAGATTTCTGCTGCATCCTTCAACTCTTCAAGTGATGGATATGAAGGAGCAATTCTGATAACTGAATCCTGTGGATCCTTGTGATATGGGAAAGGTGCTCCCGCTCCAGTCATAACCACACCTGCCTCCTTGGCAAGACGGATAACCTCTGTGGCACATCCTTCCAAAGTCTGATATGTCACAAAATATCCACCCTTTGGATTAATCCATGTTCCAACTCCACGACCTTTAAGCTCTCTATCTAAAGTCTCAAGCACCAACTCAAATCTTGGGCGCAAGATGTCAGCATGCTTTTTCATATGATCTAAAACGCCCTGTGCATTCTTGAAGTATCTTGCGTGGCGAAGCATATTTACCTTGTCATATCCGATAGTCTGAATTGTGATAGTCTTTTTCATATCAGCTAAGTTCTTCTCAGAAGATGCAATTGCAGCAATTCCTGAACCAGCAAGAGAAATTTTAGAAGTTGAAGCGAACTCATAAACCATATCAGGATTTCCAGCCTTCTTGCACTCCTCGATAATATTTAAAAGCTTACCCTCCTCAGCTGTATATAAATGATGCACGATATATGCATTGTCCCAATAAATTCTAAAATCTGATGCAGCTGGCTTTAGGTTGGCCATTCTGCGAACTGTCTCATCTGAGTAAACTACACCCTGTGGGTTTGAATACTTTGGCACGCACCAGATTCCCTTGATTGCTGGGTCTGATGAAACAAGCTTCTCAACCATATCCATATCCGGTCCATCCTCTGACATTGGGATGTTGATCATCTCAATTCCAAAGTGCTCTGTCACTGCAAAATGTCTATCGTAACCTGGAACTGGGCATAACCACTTAACCTTGTCAAGTTTGCACCATGGTGTATCACCACAAACGCCAAATATCATTGAACGAGCCACCATGTCAAACATTGTATTCAAACTAGAATTACCAAAAATCATAACCTCATCAGGTGTCACTTCCATAACCTCTGCCATGAGCTTCTTGGCATCAGGAATTCCATCTAATACACCATAGTTTCTTGTATCAATTCCATTTTCAGCCTTCATATCGGACTTTGAGTTGATTATATCAAGCATCTCAAGTCCCAAGTCCAACTGTTCTGTTGATGGCTTACCTCTAGACATATCAAGTTTCAATCCCTTACCCTGATACTCCTTGTAAATAGCCTTGACCTGTTCAAATTCCTGTTGTAATTCTTCCTTTGACATTGTCTCGTATGACTGCATTTTCTATCTCCTTTAATTCCATTTAATATATAATTCAGCTAACTCAATTGTCTTCCGCCTCCCGGCGAAGTTTATCTAAATGCTCTCGCAACTTCTGCTCATATCCCATCTCTGTAGGCTCGTAAAATGTTGTTCCCACAAGTGAATCTGGTAAATATTGTTGCTTCACATAATGATTTGGATAACTATGAGCATATTTATAACCCACACCATGCCCTAACTTTTCAGCGGACTTGTAATGGGCGTCTTGCAAATGTGACGGTATCGGCTCTGTAACTGTTGTAGCCACTGCATTCATCGCCGCATTTATGGACATGTATGAGGCATTGGATTTCGGTGCTGTCGCAACATAATTAACTGCCTCCGCCAAAATAATCTGTCCCTCAGGCATACCGATTCTCTCCACAGCCTGGGCTGCAGATGTTGCCACAGTAAGAGCCATTGGATCAGCCATTCCCACATCCTCGGCTGCGCATATTATAATTCTTCTGGCAATAAACTTCACATCCTCACCGGCATAAAGCATTCTTGCAAGATAATATATAGCCGCATCCGGATCTGAACCTCTCATACTTTTGATAAATGCTGAGATTGTATCGTAGTGATTATCTCCAGACTTATCATATTTTACCACTCGTCTCTGAATACATTCACTGGCCACATCAAGAGTAATTCTTATATGACCACTCTCATCAGGCGAGGTTGTCAACACTCCAAGTTCTATTGCTGTAAGCGCTGCTCTTGCATCACCATTTGCCACATCACTCAAAAACTCCAAGGCATCATCATCGATGGTAGCTTCATAGGCACCAAGTCCTCTATCCTTATCCTCTAAAGCTCTAAGCAATAAGCTTTTGATATCTTCTTTCGAAAGCGATTTTAGCTCAAAGATAATTGATCTAGATAATAGAGCACCATTTACCTCAAAATAAGGATTCTCAGTGGTGGCACCAATCAAAATGATAGTTCCATCCTCCACAAAAGGAAGCAAATAATCCTGCTGCCCTTTGTTAAATCTGTGAATCTCATCGATAAATAATATGGTCTTTTGGCCATACATACCCAGATTGTCCTTGGCAAGTTTTACCACTTCCTCCATGTCCTTCTTTCCTGCCGCAGTGGCATTAATAGAAGTAAACTTTGCACTGGTGGTATTGGCAATAACTTGAGCCAATGTGGTTTTTCCCGTTCCCGGTGGTCCATAAAATATAATGGAGCTGATTTTATCTGCCTTGATAGCTCGATAAAGCAACTTATCTTTTCCTATTATATGTTGTTGTCCAACCACCTCATCAAGAGTTCTAGGTCGAAGTCTCGACGCCAAGGGTGATTCTTTCTTTTTATTTTCTTGTCTCATGTAACCAAACAGATCCATAAGCAATACCTCTTTTCGCCCCACACATCATCTTATGTAAAATGTGCAAAAAGCGACCTTTACTATTATATAATGAAATCACAAAAAGTAAATTATGCATTTTAACGATATTTACAATGGTTTTTCAACGCTAATTGGCAAAATATGAATTATGTTAAATCATTTCTTGCATTTTTAACCGTTTCCCCATGAAGAATGCAAGAAAATGAATTATCACTTGCAATTTGCCTAACATTACTAGCATACAAGAAATCCCACAAAAAAGCGAGACATAATCCCTTATGCCCCGCCTCATAAACATCGTTTTCTTATGTATACATCATCTATATATACACTATCTTATACACATCACTTCTTATTTTGCTCCATCTGCTCTTTTTTATAATCCACCTGTTTCTTGGCAATATACCTCTCCACATTCTCGCTTTTCATAGGATATAATGCCAGCCCCACATTCTTATAATTTTTTCCCATATCACTGATTCGAACCACCTGGGATTTTAAATCAAATACATATATATAATCTGAGAATTGCACTCTCACATCTTGACCAACCTCTATATCCAACCCCTTTGGAACCACGATCCCCACTCCACTGACACTTAAGTCTCTTACAGTGGTAGCGATCTGTCCATTCTCCAACTGAAGCATCCCCTCGAGACCTAATGACACTCTGTAAGCTCTTCGTCTATTGTACTTAAGTCCTGGATGATTTCCCATTATAATCTGAATCGTACTATTATTAATAGAAGCTCTTGGGACTATCACATTGTCAAATCTGTATAACTGCCCATTATGAAAAACCAATGCCTCCAATTCACAGTTGGCATCCGCAAACAAAACCACAGTGTTATCTCTACCAGGTGCACGCACCAATTCTATGGCAGCAAAATCACTATTGTGTGCAACAGCCGCAATCTTCATCTTCACATTAGGATTAAGTTCAGAATAAACTGCCTTTAACTCCACCTGTGTTTCCTCTGTAAAAGCCCTGATAGTTATATCATCATCTTTGCTAATATCGCTAAACCTAATACTACTCTCACTCATATAACTTCCCCACTTCTCCTAAAAACACCGCTTTTCATCAGTATATTTAGATTATGTATTGTTTTCAAGATTTTAGGCTTATTTTCATATTGGCATTTTTAGATGATTTTTTTCTATTAAAATTGTGCTAAAACCACAAAGGGTGCCAGCGTTTATACGCACTGACACCCAAATGAGTAAAATGTATTATTTTTTATCCACAATGGCCTGTAATTTGTGGTCTACCACATCAATCTTTACTGTGTCCTCCAAGCCCACTTCGTCACCTAAAATACTTTTAGCAACCAGTGTCTCCACATGTTTCTGAAGGTATCTTCTAAGAGGTCTAGCACCATAGGCAGGTTCATAACCATTTTCAATAATAAAATCCTTGGCCGCATCTGTGAGTACAACTTTTATTTCCTTATCCTCAAGTCTCTTGTTTAAATCCTCCATCAAAAGTTCCACAATGCCACCAATATTATCCTTGGTCAATGGCTTAAACATAATTATCTCATCTAATCTGTTTAGAAATTCCGGTCTAAATGATGCTCTCAAATCTGCCATCACCAAATCTTCTGCCGCAGGAGTAATATTTCCCTCGTCATCGATTCCATCTAGTAGATATGATGAGCCTAAATTGCTAGTCATTATAATGATAGTATTTTTAAAGTCCACAGTTCTACCCTGGGAATCAGTGATTCGACCATCATCAAGAACCTGAAGCAATACATTAAATACGTCAGGATGAGCCTTTTCCACCTCATCAAATAAAACCACCGAATAAGGTTTGCGTCGAACAGCCTCTGTCAACTGACCACCCTCGTCATAGCCCACATATCCTGGAGGCGCTCCAATAAGACGAGACACTGAATACTTCTCCATATATTCACTCATATCGAGACGAACCATATTATTCTCATCATCAAACAGTGCCTGAGCCAAAGTCTTGGCCAATTCTGTCTTACCAACTCCTGTTGGTCCTAAAAACATAAATGAACCAATTGGCTTGGCAGGATCTTTAATACCTGCCTTACTTCTGATAATCGCTTCAGTAACCTTGGTAACTCCCTCATCCTGACCAATAACTCTCTTATGAAGTTCATCAGCCAGATGCAAGGTCTTGTTTCTCTCTGACTCATTTAACTTGGCAACAGGAATTCCAGTCCATCGGGAAATAATTCTTGCAATCTCCTCATCTGTCACCGACTCATGCACCATGGATATATCCTTGGTCTTGAGCATCTCCTCTTGAGCTTCTAATTCTTCTTCCATCTTTGGGATAGTGCCATACTGCAATTCTGCAGCTTTATTCAAATCATATTCCTGCTGTGCTTTAGCCAGTTCAGCCTTGGCTTCCTCCAACTGTTCACGCAAAGTTGAAACCTTGCTAACAGCATTTTTCTCATTATCCCACTGAGCCTTTTTAGTCGCCAACTCTCCTTTTAATTCAGACAACTCTTGCTGGATATCCTCTAGCCTCTCTCGACTTAGACGATCTTCCTCCTTCTTCAATGCAGCCTCTTCTATCTCCATCTGCATAACTTTACGATTTAACTCATCTAATTCTGTTGGCATAGAATCAAGCTCTGTCTTAATAAGAGCGCAGGCCTCATCCACCAAATCAATGGCTTTGTCCGGCAAAAATCTATCAGATATATATCTATTAGACAAAGTAGCTGCTGCCACTAGCGCACCGTCTGTAATTTTAACTCCATGGTATACCTCATATCTGTCTTTGATACCTCTTAAAATCGAGATGGTATCCTCCACTGTTGGTTCATCAACCATAACAGGTTGGAAACGTCTCTCCAAAGCTGCATCCTTTTCTATATACTCTCTATATTCATCTAAAGTTGTGGCGCCGATACAATGAAGTTCACCTCTAGCCAACATAGGTTTTAGAAGCTGTCCTGCATCCATCGCTCCGTCTGTCTTACCAGCTCCCACAATGGTATGAAGCTCATCGATAAACAGGATTATCTCTCCGTCTGAGTTTTTAATCTCATCAAGAACAGCCTTTAATCTCTCCTCAAATTCACCACGGTATTTTGCACCTGCAATCAAAGCACCCATATCAAGGGCAAATAGCCTCTTGTCCTTTAGTCCTTCTGGCACATCGCCCCTGACAATTCTCTGAGCAAGCCCCTCAACTGCTGCCGTTTTACCTACACCAGGCTCACCGATAAGCACTGGATTATTTTTAGTTTTTCTAGACAAGATTCTAATAACATTTCTTATCTCAGCATCCCTACCTATTACAGGATCCGTCTTTTGCTCTCTGGCCCGCTCCACCATGTCGTATCCATACTTTTCCAAAGTGTCGTAGGTAGCCTCAGGATTATCCGTAGTCACTCTCACATTTCCTCTAACCTCTGACAATGCTTGTAAAAATCTATCCCTTGTCAAACCATACTCCTTAAACATATCCTTGATGGCTTTATTTGGATATTTAAGCATGGCCAAAAATAGATGTTCCACAGAGACATACTCATCTCCCATAGCCTTGGCTTCATCTTCGCCGTGGATGAGGACATTATTCAAATCCTTTCCCACATATACTTGTCCTGCTCCTGAAACCTTGACTCTTGCCTCCAATTTTTTAGTGGCATTGTCTGTAAAATGTTCCAGATTAATCTCCATCTTTTCAATAAGCTTTGGAATCAATCCATCACTCTGCTTAAGTAGTGCAAGCATAAGATGCTCCTGCTCTATCTCCTGATTTCCGTATTCGTATGCAAGCTTCTCTGAATCAGACATAGCCTCCATAGATTTTTGTGTAAATTTATTGATATTCATACATCCTCACCTCCAAACGATATCAAATATTTTTCTATAAGATAGGTATAACACCAAAATTAGCACTCGTCAATGGCGAGTGCTAACAATTTTGAAAAATATTTAATTTTTACGTGTAAAATCAACCTTTCCCCTATTAATTTCTTCCTATTAATCTCTTCTTTAGGTTAATCTTTTCTTTATATCAGTCTCTTCTTCCAAGGATTTGTAAAATTCTTATAAATAGATTTGCAATATCAAGATAAATATCAATTGCAGAATCTATGGCATTATCCAAAGTTTTAGCATACTGTTGTGATCTATAAATATCATATCCTATATATAAGCTAAATATTGCCGCTGCAAAAATGGAAATAATATAAAATCCTCCACTAAAGAACATTCCAATAATTGAAGCAATAATTATTCCTATTAAACTGACAAACAAAAAACCACCAACTTTTGCAAACACCTGTGGGAATAATGTGGCTGCTAAAACCATAATAGCTGTTATCAAAGCTGTATAATAAAATGCTTCCATAACAATCTCACTATTTAAACCACCATATGCAAATACCAGTGTTGAAATAACAAGCCCCAATGGAATCACAATCAGATTGTATCCCACAAAACTTATAAAAGGATTAGATGACTTATTTGCCATAAAAATACCAACCATAGCGCATACGATATAAATTATCAAAAATAAAATTGGGTTGATATATGCGTACACATTTTCCACAGTGGCACAGAGTATCACATTCATAACAATTCCATATAAAACCGTAAGCCCTATAGCCAAATTATATCCTCTATCCGACATAATTTTTGCATCGCTGTAATCAGCCTGCATTCTCTCTAGTCTTCTCTCTTGTCCTAAACTAGCCATATCCATTTCCTCCATTTTTCTATATTAAATGATAGTATACAAAAAATATTTGTAAAACAATATATCTATCACTTGAGATATATCATCTATCATTATATCAAGGATTACAATTTTTGCATCCCTCATATCCATCTTTGATGGCATCTTCTCTACTATTATAATACACCTTGTTATTATCACTCATTTTGTCTACACTTGGGCAGTCAGCTCGATGAAACTTTCCTGAATTCTTATTGGCCACATATGGTGTATCCGTTTTGCCTTGTGAAGCAACCGCTGCTATTCCATTAGTTGCAGCTCCAGCTCCGTACTGCGCCCCATTCCTATGGCCTGATGCAGCCCCAGTATATTCTGGTCCTGAACTTGAGCCATCTTGATAATTAATTGTAACTCCAGGCTGCACATTATAACAGAATACACATAGACATATCCCCTTGCCCTGATCTTCCACAGAGTATGCTTCCATCAACACACCTCTGGCAACCATTTCCTCATCCACAAAAACAGGAGACACTCGATACATTACATGATTATCCGTATCTTCTATATAATTGTGTATCCTCTCCTCGAAAGGAAGCATGCCATCCTTGTTCATATAACGAGTACCTGTGATTAGATTTCTCACATTGGCATTTTCACCAGTCAAGGCATACATCAATAAATGACATCTATTATATAGGTAGTTTCCATCTATTCCATCATATTTCACAGTGTGCCATCCTGTAGGTTTTACACTTCCTATCTCGCCACGTTCTTCAGTGGGAAACAAATCCTTACCCACGCAAGCCATGGCGGTGGTACATCTACCTTTGGTGTCCAAATCACCGTATAGTTCATAACTTTCAGATGTAATCTCCTCATCTTTAAAAAATGGTTGATTATCATTAATAACTACATATGGTTTACCTGAATATTCTGGTACTTGACCATAATCAAATTCAAGGGCAACTTGCCTATATAATTCTTTTTCCTGGTTTTCTTTATCCTGTCTGGCAAGATTTGTATCAGTCTCTGTATCAGATTGCTCTACGTCTTGTATGCTTTTGGCCACATCCTGGGGTTCTTGACTACATGAGGTCAACATAAGACCCAGTGTCAAAAATATCACCGCTACTAAAGATGTCATTTTAATTTTTTGTCTCATTATAATTTCCCCTCTATCCTTTGCTATTGACATATTACCATAACTCAATTGTTAATCTTATACAAATAATAATCCTGTATACATTTTGATAGAGACCTCAAATCCTGTGAACATTCTGTTAAATGCCCACTGATTTTGTGACCATTTTGTTAAACTATGTCCAGAGCAGCCATTTAGTTTTAATTTCCTGACAAGAGAGCGAATTTCCTAAAACTTAATTTTGCTATTTGCGCTACTATGTTGCCTCGTGAGCGTCTATTTTAGACAAAACTAACAAATATTGGAGGTCGTTTTATTATGAATTCAACAAAAGCAGCCAAAAAAACCGATCCTAATCATTTAGGATTCGGGCGTTTAATGTTATGGAAAAGTTCAGATATTACAGCTGGTTGGGTTAACCTTTTAATGCTCAACTATCTTTCTATCTATGCTAGTGACACTTTGGGAGTGAGTGTCGGAGTAGTTGGTACACTTCTTTTAGCTTCAAAAATCGTTGACAGTGTGACAGATTTACTTGCAGGATGGATTGTTGACAACACTCACACAAAGCTTGGTAAAGCTAGACCGTACGAATTGTGCATCATCGGAATGACAATATGTACAATACTTCTTTTCTCTTGTTCTCCAGAATGGAGCGAGACTGTTAAGTTGATTTGGATTTTCTGTATGTACACTTTAGCTTTCTCAGTATTTACAACATTACGTCAGGGTGCTTCAAATCCTTATACAATCAGACATTTCTCTAACAATCCTGTATTGTTAAAGAAGGTTGCTTCTTTCGGTGGTATCGTTTCAATGGCAGGTTCAATGTTCTTGTCGATTATCTTCCCTATGCTTATGCAAAAGATTGCAACTAGTGCAGAAGGATGGACACGACTTGTTGCCATCATTATGATTCCTGGTACTATTATTGGTGTTTTAAGATTTATCTTCTGTAAAGAAGATCCAAAGGTTGATGAGGAATCTAGTCAGGAGCCTGTTAAAATCAAAGAAATCTTTACAATGTTTGCAAAAAATAAATATGTATGGTTATTTGCCATCATCATGCTTTGCTACAATATCATCGTAAACCTCGCTGCAGGAACATACTTCTTTAAGTGGGTTATCGGCGATGTGTCACTACTTGGAATCAGTTCAATGCTTACAATTGTACTCCTTCCACTTATGGCATTCTTCCCTAAGATCATGGCAAAATTACAGTCAATGGGTAAGATGATTTTCATCTTCTGTATCATCGGTGTTGTTGGATATACAATATGTTTCCTTGGAAATGATAACTTCCTCATCGTAATGATCGGATTTATCATGGGACAATTTGCTATACTTCCACTCTCATACTATGGAATCTTATTCATCATGAACATCTGTACCTACAATGAGATTATTGGATTACCTAGAATGGATGGTTCAGCAGGTATTCTTTCCAACTTCTCAACAAAGGTTGGTGGAGCACTTGGAGCATTTATCACAGGAGCACTTCTTCAGTTAGCAGGATATGTCTCAGCTGAAGGTGTTACAAGTCAGCCTGACTCAGCAATCCTTATGATCAGAGTTGTATATGCAATCCTTCCATTGGTAATGATTGCAATTATCGGAATCTGCTCTTTGGCATTTTCTAAGTTAGAGCCAATCGCTGAGGAGTTCGAAGCAAAAAAACATCAGGAAAAATCTGTTGAAAACTAATTAAAGTATCTATATAATAATTCCTGTTAGAAAGGAATTTGGAAGAATATGGAATTACAATCATTAAAAAAAGAATACAAACTAGTCCGTCAAGATAATATGGACAAGTTCATTGAATTAAGTCACATTAATCCAGAAATTGTTCTTGTAGAAGAATATTGGATTACATCTGACACCACAATGGGCAATCGTTGTTCTTACTTTGAGGCTTATAACCAAGCAGAGGAATATGCAGGTATGCTTGCCAACACTCGCGTTGCCTTAAATGAAAATAACGAAAAACCATTTATGATCTTGGTAAATGGTCGCGAAACTACTGTTGACGGCGGATTAAAACAATTCTTAGAAAACAATTAAATCAAATCGAGTAAAGAGGTGTGGCAATATATAACTTGTTGCCACGCCTCTTTTTGAAAGGAAAAACACGCCTCTTTTTGAAAGGAAAAATATGAATAAAACTAAAATATCAATTTTGTTAAATGTACTGATCGCAATCTTTGTTCCTGTATCATGGGCAATGATGTACTTTGCTTGGACATCAAGCGGAGCTTTGGCATCTCCTGGATTGTACTCACTGAGATATTTCACAGTACTATCCAACATCCTTGCTGGAGTTGTATCTCTAGTTTATTTATTATCCGTTTTAAAAAACAAAAACAATATAGCCAAAGTAAATAGTAAATTCGCCACAATTAAATATGTGGCAGCAACAGCCGTTGGATTAACATTTTTGGTAGTTGTTGTGTTTTTAGGACCAACTTCTCCATCAGGTTATCTATCAATGTTTGTTGGTGCCAATTTCTTTATGCACCTAATCACACCACTTATTGCTATGATCGATATGATGTTCTTCTATGAAACTGCTGAAATATTTAGCATCAAACAATCCTTGCTTGCCGTTATTCCAATGATTATGTACGGTATTTTCTATCTTGGCAATTTGATTGTAAATGGTATCGGCACTTATCCAAACACCAACGATTGGTATGGATTTGCCCAGTGGGGAATGCAATACACTTATCTTATATTTGTCATAGTAGCATTTGTAACATGGCTTATCGCCCTTGTTATACGCGCTATACACAACAAGATATCAAAATAACGTGTGATAGTCGATCACCAAAAATTCACTCTAACCCCGGAAATGAGTTTAATCACAAAAATAGTTGACTAATTAGCATGATTCCCAAAGAAAATACCCCGGAAATGAGTTTAATCATGAAAATTGTTGACCAATTAGCATGATTCCCAAGAAAAATACCCCGGAAATGGATAAAACAATGAAAATTGTTGACCAATCAACATATTGCTCATAATTAAATTATTTATATAAAATAATCACGCGAAATAATATGTACCCCTTTCACTGGATATCCAGTAAAAGGGGTACATATCATATTCTTAAAAGAGCTTTTATTATATAAATTTATTCCATTAGTCTTCTGCAGGAATTGTTCTGTCCTTCTCATCTATATATTTCAAAATATCAGCATATCCACTGGTTGATGCATGTTGCATAGATGAGGACTTCATCTGATCGCCAATGGCTTTTGCAGTCTTGGCAATTGGCTGAACAGTTCCAGCGCCTGCTATACATCCACCTGGACAAGCCATTCCTTCTAACAAATATCCATTGTATTTGCCAGCTTTGGCCATCGTAAGCAACTTCCTACAATTGTCCAAACCATCTGCCTTTTCCATCTTGATTTCCATATCTGGATAATTCTCTTTGATATATTCTGCCACAGCGTTGGCCACACCGCCGCCTACGGCGAAACCTCTACCATCGGCAGACGCTCCATGCATAGAGTGATCAATCTCTAATTTATCAAACTCTACATTTTTCGCCTCAAACATACCCATTACTTCTTCAAAAGTGAGAACAAAATCTATATCAGATCTAATTGATCTTCTCATGGCCTCAAGTTTCTTAGCTGAACAAGGACCAATGAAGGCCACCTTACAATTTGGATCTTTTTTCTTTAAAAGTCTTCCTGTCAAAACCATAGGAGTCAACGCCATGGATATACACTTAGCCTGCTCTGGAAAAAGTTTTTTCGCCATCATAGACCAGGCTGGGCAGCATGATGTTGCCATAAATGGTATTTCATTTGGCACTTCGCGAACAAAATCCTCCGCCTCTGAAATAGTACACAAATCTGCACCAATGGCAACTTCCACCACATCCTCAAATCCTAATGCTTTAAATCCAGAACGAATCTTTTGTGGTGTCATATCAGGCCCAAACTGACCTGTAACAGCTGGAGCAATGGCAGCATAAACTGGCACATCACTCTTGATAGCCTGGATTGTCTGGAAAATCTGCGCCTTGTCACCAATGGCTCCAAATGGACAGTTAGCAAGACACTGGCCGCAGGATACACATTTATCATAATCAATCTCTGCGCAGCCATTTTCATCCGAACTGATAGCTTTCATCCCACAAGATTTCGCACATGGTCTCTCCATTTTTAAAATAGCACCATATGCACATACGCTCTTACATTTGCCGCATTTTATACACTTTTCCTGGTCTATATGAGACTTACCATCATGTATGGTTATGGCACCAACTGGGCATACTTCCTTACAAGGATGAGCTAGGCACCCCTGACATGCATCAGTTACCTTCATCACATTATCTGGACATTTATGACATGCAAACTTGATAATGTTGATAAGGGGTGGCTCATAGTAAGTCTCCGCCTTGGTACACTCATTTACACCCTCTGTGATAGGGTCATACTCATCATAGGATCTCAAATTCAATCCCATGGCAAGTCGCACCTTTTCCCTTACAATAGCTCTCTCTAAAAACGCACTGTCTCTGTATTTAGCCACAGTTCCAGGGATAATCTTGTATGGAAGCTGATGCATAATCTCCATATCAAATCCCTCGTCATACTCATAAGATAGCTTAGCCACCTCAGCGTACACGTTCTTACGAATGTCATTTACATTGGTGTAAATCCCTCTCATATGATTCCTCCTTTTATTAAATACCCTACTTTGAATAAAAATGAATCCCTACTTTGAGACCTCCTCATTTTTGTAACTCTCGATAAATCTATGAGCTCCATCCTTATACTCATACACTCTTATCTCACAGTTAGTTGGTCTAGGTCTCCATTTAATACCATTTTTCTTATCTTCAAGATATCCGCAGATTGCTCGAATGATTCCACCATGGCACACAACTAATACATTCTCGTAATCTTTAGATTCTAATTCTTTCATAAATGATGAACTTCTCTCCACCATCTCTGAGACTTTCTCCACTGTCTTTGGAGCTGGAAAGATTTCTGGAAATCCCCAATATAGCGACATCCACAACCCTACTGCGCTATATTTTCTCTTGTCATACTTTCCAAATTCAGCCTCTATTATTCTCTCGTCGATAATCAAATCCTGCTCATCAACATGACCAATAATAGCCGCCGTTTTCTTAGCACGGTCCAATGGACTGGCATAGACAGCGTCAAATTTCACGTCAGCAACTTTTTGGGCAGCCTGCTTTGCCTGAGCGATTCCAGTCTCATTAAGCGGCTCATCCACACGTCCCTGCATAAGCTCCTGCTTATTCAAATTGGTCTGACCGTGTCTAGTAACATAAATCTTCATAATAACCTCGTTAGATTGTTATATTTTTCACACACTCATATTAACACATATTTCACCACAACTCTTGTGCATAATCGCATACAAAAAATATATTATTTTTATAATAAATATTGTTTAGTCCAAATAAAAAAGGACTCCTCATATTGATAATATACCAAATGAAAAGTCCTCTAACAATTCTTATATTGCTAATGCCTTAAATTATCCTTAGTTTCAAAGCACTTTTTATAGCACAAATTTATATTATAGTAAATGCGTTCTCAATTCCTCGCCGCTCTTGTCTGAGAAATATGCTGGTGGAATATCAAGAATAGTCTTGCATCCCTTCATTCCCTCTGCCTTCATTCTATAAGCTGCACGAGCCACACATACAAGTACACTTGTTGTAAACTCTGGGTTAGAGTCTAGTGTCAACTTGTACTCGATAATATGATTGTGCTCCTTATTTGCTCCAGTCTTACCTGATCTAAATACATATCCACCATGAGCAAGTCCCTGATGATTTGCATTGAACTCATCCTCTGAGATGAAGTTTACTGTTGTATCATAATCAGCAAAGTAGTTAGGCATTTCCTTGATTTCCTTCTCGACTTTTGCTGCATCAGCTCCGTCTTCCAATACAACGAAACACTCTCTTGTGTGCATCTGACGAGTTGTAAATGTTGGATTCTCACCATTTCTCACAGACTCCAAAGAAGCCTCAACAGGTACAGTGTACTGCTTTGCATTCTTTACGCCATCAATTCTTCTGATTGCATCTGAATGTCCCTGAGATACACCCTTACCCCAGAATGTGTAATCCTTACCATCTGGTAAGATTGCATTGGCGTAAGTTCTCATGATAGAGAACATTCCTGGATCCCATCCACATGAGATAACCGCGATCTTGTCTCCTGACTTTGCAGCAGCATCAACATTTGCAAAATGCTCCGGAATTCTCGCATGAGTGTCAAATGAATCTACAACATTGAACATCTTTGCGAACTCTGGTGTCATCTCTGGAAGATCTGTAGCACTTCCTCCACAGAGAATCATCACATCTATCTTGTCCTTCCAATCAGCCACATCAGCTACATTTACCACTGGAACACCAGCTGTCATAATCTTGACAGCAGCTGGATCTCTTCTTGTAAATACAGCTACAAGTTCCATGTCAGCTGCATCTTTTACAGCAACCTCAACACCACGGCCAAGATTTCCATAACCCATAATACCAAGTCTAATCATCTATTTATCCTCCTTGATTATTCTATCTTTTCAATAGAATAACTATATCACAACTGGTAGATCTAAAAAAACTAATATTTTACTAAAATTAGTGGACACTAACACAATATTTTTTACATATAAAACAAAATTTCAAACTACACCAAATGCTTTCTAAAGAAGGCCACCTCATCATTGTTAATTTCTTTGGCCTCCTCAAGATTCATATTTACATGGCAGACATGAGCCATATATTTTTGTTCAGGAGTACCATAACATTTGCACACTGCCTCCACGCCCTTTGACTGAAGAAAATCGCACATTGGCTGAGCATTTTTCTTCAAAAAATCATACTCTGCAGTCATGACATAACATGGTGGGTAGTTGGAATTAATATGTCCTAAAACATCATTCATCTCACCATATTTTATAATATCGTCTCCTAGATAATCCTTCATCAAATCTCTAGTAAAACGATCTGGCACCTGCCCGTCACCATCTTTTGGTATTGTATACATACCACAATTTAAGCCTGCTGCCCTTATCTTAATCTCCTTTGGTGTGACAAATGGAAACAATTTCTCATATTCCTCATTAGAATAAATTGCAAGATACTGGCTAATCATCTGCGCTCCAGCAGAATCTCCCACCACAAACACATTTTCAACATCCATATGGTATTCATCTGCATTTTCAGCCATCCACTGAAAAACCATATTGGCCTCAGCTAGCTGAGTTGGATATTTGTAGTCAGGGGCCAAGTGATAATTGAAATTCACAAACACAAATCCCTGCTTAGCCAAATATCCACCATAATGCTTATAAATCTCCTTGGTTCCATATACATAACCGCCACCATGATAACTTACTATCACAGGCAGCTTTTCTGTTGTCCCCTTTAAAAAATATACATCCAAATTGTTGTATTCATCATTATTCCCCACATAATTGATGTCACATTTTGCCTCTACATCCTCAGGGAAAATCAACTTAGCATCCCTTTTTTTATCAGCTGTCCCAGCCATCAATCTAAACATTTTACCCGACATTGACATAATTTCTTCCTCCTCCTACAAATATATTTTATTATACCAACGGCCATCTAAATCAGCACTCAACAATTACTCAAAATATACAATTTTTAATTAACCTTGAAATCGTAGTGGCAACTCTAATCCATTGTCCTCCAACAATTCTTTATTCTGTAAAATATCCTTTGCACTGCCGTCCGCCACAATCTCACCTTCGTATAATAACAGTACCCTATCACAGGTATCGTAAACAAAATCCAAATCGTGACTGGCAATTATCTTGGTTTGTTCTAAATCATTTAGCAGATTTATCAGATTCCTTCTATTCTTGGGATCTAAGGCCACAGAGGGCTCATCCATCAAAATAATATCTGGCTCCATGGATAAAATTGTGGCAATGGAAGCCAATTTCTTCTCCCCACCAGAAAGTTTATACACATGCTTATCCCTAAGTTTTTCAATATAAGTCAACTCCAACGCTTTTGTCACACGTTTTTCTACTTCCTCATTTGAAAGACCATAATTTCTCGGGCCAAAAGCCACATCCTCCTCCACTGTTGTCATAAAAAGCTGGTTATCTGAGTCCTGGAACACATAACCGATATGCTCCCTGATATGGTTTACATTTTCCTTGACCATAGGATGATTTACCACTTCTAAGGTCCCTTCATAATCTAAAAGCAGTCCCACCAACAATTTTAATAAAGTTGATTTTCCCACTCCATTATTGCCTATCAAACCTACTGTCTCTCCCTGATATACATCAATGGAAATATTTTTCAAAACAAGCTCCAGCCTTTCATATTCATAGGACAAATTTTCTATATGTAATAAATGTTTTTCTATCCCTGTCTTCATATAAATAACCCTCCTATCACATCAACAATATCAGTAAATCTAAGAACTGCAAAAACTCCTATCCAAATAATCAAATACAATATATCCGCCAGCCTAATTTTTGCCTTGCTGGCGTAAGCGTATTCTCCTCTAAAGCCTCGAAGCTGCATACTTTCATACACCGACTCAGCTCTGTCCATAGAGCGAATCAACCACTGACCAATCAAAGATCCCCAGGCCTTATAATTTATTCCTTTTTGAGCAGGGGCTCGCAACTTATAAGCAGTCATAATTCTATCCGCCTCCTGCCCCATGATAAATATATATCGATAAATCAGCAGTATGACAACTACCAAAATCTGAGGGATGTAAATCTGCCTCAAGGCATAGCAAATAGCCTCAATACTTGTTGTGGCAATGAGGGCATAGGCGACCATAACCGTATAAATTCCCTTTAACATCAATGTCACCATGGAGATAATTCCCGCCTCTATACTGCTGTCAAATATTGGATTAAACATTCCCACCATCATAACCAGCGGCAAAATAAGGCGCATGCGATAAATCGCTTCCTTTAACCTTAAATCGCCAATGTTAAATACCATAAATGGATATATTGCCAGCACTAACATTTGACCAAGATTATATTTATCAACGGATACCACCAGTAAAATATATATAACTGTCAAAAGCAATTTAACCAGTGGATGAATATTATTCAACCACTGGTTTCTCTGCTGCAAATCATTTAGTTTTCCAATTTCTTTTAAACTATTATCTATGTTAGACATATTCTATACTTCTTTTTTCCCATTTCTAAAGAACTTAAAAATCATGCTTACTCCCACACAAACTACCACTACAACCAAGCCGCCTACAAGTCCAGAGGTTGTAGTTCCAAGAGCAGAGTCAGAATTTTTAAAAGCATAGTCAGGTAGGATGGATGTGGTACTTTGAATATTATCAGCCACCTCATATGCCTCGCCAGTCGCCTCCAGCTCAGAAGTTCCTGCCACCTGTTCCATAGACCACTCAAGTCCATCTGGATGAGAGGATGCATAAAGAGATATAACTCCTGCTGCCACAGCTGCCACCACTGCCAAAACTGCCAGGGTCTTTTTGAAGGATAACCTTCCATTTTTTTCAGCCGCCTTCGAAGATGAAACGTCTGAATTTTCATCCCTCATCTTTGTTGATGAGACATTGACATTTCTACCCACACCCCATAACATTTCAGGTCTAGCTTCATATATAAATATCAAAACTGCTGATGTGATAAGTCCCTCAACAGCGCCAATGGCCAGGTGAATAGGTTGCATTGTGGCTACAAAAATATTAAACGGAAGTTCTGTGATCCCAGAAGCCAAGGTCTCTAACACCACAGAAAATGCTCCCATCTGCAAAGTCAGCACGCATCCCAATATTGTTGCAACTGCAATTTTAGTCTTTGAAGCACCATTTTTCATAATAGGCTTCCATATCAAAAGAGAACCTATAAAGCATCCGAAAAATGCCATATTCCATATATTGGCCCCCAACGCCAAAAGTCCTCCATCTGCAAACATGAGGCATTGCACCAACAAGACTCCTATCATTGTCAAAAATCCTGCCTCAGGTCCAAGCAGAGCAGAAAGCATCATTCCACCACATAGATGTCCTGAAGATCCAGTTCCTGGAATTGTAAAATTAAGCATCTGGGTTGCAAAAACAAAGGCTCCCATCACTCCCATTACTGGAATCTTTTTTGGATCACTTTCCATTTTAACTTTTCTAATAGAATAGGCCGCAGCTGATGCTGTTGCCACATACATTGTCCCTGCCACTGCAGGATTTAACAAGGCATCTGCCATATGCATAATATTTGTTCTCCCTCTATAAAAAAATATTCAAATTACTTATAAGATTATAAATCATCCTATACTTTCTTAATTCCATAAACCATACTACCCATGGCCATCAATCTTCACAAGCCCCCTAGGGGGTTATTTTTTAATTATATATATTTCCTACCCACAACTTATACTTTATTAAAAACCTGCAAAGTATTAAAATGCAAATATGAAAAATCATTTAAAAATAAACAAGAATAAATTTCAAAACTTCATCGACAGTTCCTTGATATTAACAGCCAGCATTCTCACATTTTTTTTACTGATCTGTGTTTTGTTTTGTAAATTTGACAAGAAGATATTTAAGTACACTTTTCAAGGAAAATATATAAGTGATTATTATCCCAATATTTTGTCGCTTATCTCCGGCCTAATACTTTTAACCCTTTGTATATTTCTATGGAAAAAATTTTCATATATGATAACAGACTCAGTTATATCCAATTTATTAAAATCATCGCCTGTTATTTTATTTGCATTACAAATCCTTGTGGCTTATTGTATATTCTTCTATAGCGGAGATGACACCTCCAATATTACTATTGCAGCAGATAACTTCGTTCATAACCATATGCATCCTTTCTATAACTATGCATATTTCACCCAATGTCCTAACAATTTAACAATGTATGCCATATCTATTATCATCTTTAAATTTGCATCCATCTTTCATTTAAACGGCTATGTACTAATGGTTTTAATAGGTATTATTTTAACTAATTTCACCGTATTGCTATACTCAAAAATCACAGCTTTATTGGGATTTAATAATCGTAAAACTTTGCTCAGCTTTTGGTTTTTTGCTTTTTTATATGGCATAACGCCTTGGATGGTAGTCCCTTATACCGACACTTATTCCATGATTATTCCAGCCATAATCTTGTATTTATATATAAAAAAGGAAGCCCTTCTAGCATCTTCTCAAAATATTATCAAAATAATACTTCTATATTCTTTAATTCTCTTATTAGGATTAAATGGATATCATTTAAAAGCATTAAACATAATCATTGTAATAGCAATTTTGATAGTTGATATTATTCGATATATCTTACAAAAAAACGTAAAATTGATTCTTGTGCAACTACTGACACTTCTATTGTGTGGCACATTGTCCTTCTTCAATTATGAAGCAATAAAATCATTTACACACTATCATGCCAACCAACACCTAGAACTATCTTTAGGATACTACCTTGTAACCGGCTCCGATTTCTCCACCTATGGTATGTGGTCTCAGGAAAGCGTCGATTTTGCATCATCCTTTGATACTAATTCCAAGGAAAACTCAGCTTCTCTAGATTTATATTTAAACAGATTGCACGATGCCGGTCCTATTGGCACAATAAATCATTTAAAAAATAAAAATCTTATTTTTTATGGAGACGGCACACTTGGTTTTGGAAAATCCGGTCGTCAATGCGGTTATATTCCTCCATCATCTTCTCGTTTCGTTACCTTTGTAAGAAATATATTTTATCCGCCATCAAACTATGGTCTCTATTACTGGCCTAGTGGCTACGGAAAATATTTTCTCTGGCATGCCGCAATCCGACAAATGATTTGGTTACTTGTACTATTTTATATGCTCATATACTTTTTATTAAATCTAAGAAAAAAACAAGAAAAAAAACCACTAACAATGGTACTTATAACATCCTTTATAGGAATATATCTATTTACCATGCTGTTTGAGGCAAGTTCAAGACTCCTATTAAGTTACACCCCAGTTTTTGCAATGATTAGTGCCTTGGGTATACATCAAATTACGAAAATTAAAACCAATTATTTTTCAAAGAAGCAAAAAAACAGATAATAAATACATAATCCCCTCCGTATAATATATGTATAAAATGAATAGGTAGGAGGTATTATATTATGAAGACAGGAGTACAACAAATAATGCTTGGCACCCTCACCAAAAGTGAAGAGGTCACAATCAAAATATTAAAAAATATCAAGGCAATGGGGTATGATGGCATCGAGTTAAACGGATTTATGATTCGCCCCAGTTCTATGATGGTTAGGGCTTTGACTAAATTTGCTGGCATGCCTACCGGAAACGGTGGCAAATTCGATTGGCTAAAGATGACTCAGGAAGCTGACCTTGAAATCATAAGCATCCATGAAGATTTAAACGGGATAAAAAATAATCCTGAAAACATAATAGCTGAATGCAAAAAATTCAATACCAATAACATAGTTATTACCGGTATGTATAGATTTGATTATACCGACCCCAAATCAATGACAGACCTATGCCAGGATTTAAATAGTTGTGGTAAATATTTAAAAGAAGAGGGAATAACCCTAATGTATCACAATCACAATGTAGATTTTTTAAAAGTACAGGGCACAGATGAAAGTGCATTAGAATTCATCATAAATAATACTGATCCAAACTATCTACATTTTGAGTTCGATTCCTATTGGGCCTGTGAGTGCGGAGTCAACGTACCTGCTATGATGGAAAAAATAGGAAAGCGTATGAACCTATACCATATAAATGACCGCGGTTCTCGTATGACTGGTCCTGCCATGACACCAATTATAAAATCTGATGCCATGGAACTTGGCACAGGAAATATGGATTTAAAAACTATGGTTGATATTGCACAAAAAAACGAAGTAGAGGCCATTGTTTTAGAGACTCACAAGAACTGGATAGACAATAATCCACTGAAATCTATAGACCTCAGCGGAAAATATTTGCATAATCTGTTAAATAAGGGTCACTTGTAAAAGTTAATTCCACTTTGTAGGATTAAATTCCACCTTGTATGAGTAAAATCTACGGGGTGGAATATTTTTGTACTAAAAATCATTTGTTTTAATCGAAAATCACTGGATTTTTAGTAAAAACATCTTA
>JAILFK010000063.1 GCA_024697595.1 Lachnospiraceae bacterium
TCGTCGTTCCCTTGGAATTGTATTGCAGGATACTCAGCTCTTTACTGGAACTATTGCAGACAATATTAGATATGGTAAGCTTGATGCCACTGACGAGGAGGTTCGCGCAGCAGCTAAGCTTGCCAATGCAGATGGATTCATCCGTCGTCTTGAGGATGGTTATGATACAGTAATCACTGGAAACGGTGGAAGCCTGTCACAGGGACAGCGCCAGCTTCTTGCAATTGCCAGAGCTGCTATTGCTGATCCACCAGTACTTATTTTGGATGAGGCTACAAGTTCTATTGATACCAGAACAGAGAAGATGGTTCAGGATGGTATGGACAAGCTTATGCACGGTAGAACTACCTTTGTTATAGCTCATAGATTGTCTACTATTAGAAATAGTGATTGTATTATGGTTTTAGATCAAGGCCGTATTATCGAGCGCGGTAGCCATGAGGAACTTATGGCAGAAAAGGGTAAATATTATCAACTGTATACAGGAACAGTTGTAAATGCGTAAATGGGACAAAAGAGATGCGAAATAGTCGTATCTCTTTTTTTATGAATAAATGTATAAAATTTTTTAAAATTGTGCCGATAAAGAATAAGAAATACTACATATTGTGGAATAAATGTTGTATAATGGAACTAATTATATGAGCTTAAAAGGGAGATTTGTGAGTAGAAGATGAAAAAAGGTCTTATGATACTGGTGGCTGCAGCGCTTATAATTGCTGTTGGATTAGGTGGATTGAGTTATTCATCCCACAAAAAGAGCGTGAAAGAATTTGCTTTAGATGGATTTGTAATAGACCCATCTCTTTCGTCGACGGTTTCTGACGATGCCTATAATGTATATTATTTCTCAGAAGGTGATACCTATAAAGAACGATATGGAAGCGAAATTCAATTTTCAGATAAAGACGGAAATGATAGAAATGTCACAACGGAGCATTTCGTACATTATGGAAATGGATCTCTAGGTGCATTTACCAAGGGCGCATTGGTGGATGTTGAAAGTCTTGGTACAGACGCATATAGTTACTATAGCTTAACTAAAAATACAATTCTCGTTAAAAACGGTTCAAATTATGAATTGACTACAAAGGGAGAGACTGTAAAACTCACAGAGGGCTTGTGGAAATTGTCTGATGTGGACTACATGCTTTTATCTCCTTCTGTTGTTCTACACATTGGTGGTCAAGATGTTAAATTCTCAGATTATATACAAATTACATATGTTGATAAGGGTATTGTTCGACTATCTCACGTAGATGGAACATATCAGACAGTGGCGTCAGATTCTTCTTTGACGACAGCCAGTGGGGCTCAGCTTAATCTTATAAGCAAGAGCTTCTTTTCCAATGGAGAATCATTGTTATCTCTAGATCAGATTGCTGTGGATGACAATGATTATATTAGTGCTGATGAAAATATGGATTCCTCAGGAGAAACGGACATACCACAGTTTGTGGTAAATGATGGTGAGAGCGGCGACGACGGTGAAGAGGGAGAAGACGGCGAAGTTGGTCAAAGCGGAACAAGCGGCAACAGTGGAAATAGCGGTGTCACAGGAGTCAATGGATATGATGGATACTCTGGCTCAGATGGTCTGGAGGGTGATACTGGTATCATGGGATACGATGGACAGATGGGTGCAAACGGAAAGGATGCATCTACAGCTAATGATTCTAGTTCCTTGGACTCTGCCGAATTAAAGATTAAACCTAGTGTGTCAGTTGAGAGCGCTGGTGGAGAGCAGAGTAAATATTCAATTACTTCCGCTTCAGCTAGTATGACTTTGAACTTGGAAGATGTAGATGGAGCTTTGCAAAAAGGCGCAGATACAACAATGGTTAAATTATATAACAAAGAGACGATGGAATTGGTCAGCTCATGGACTGAAGAGTATCAATTGGCGGCGGGCCAGTCTCTAGAAAATAGTAACTCAGCAAATGTGAACTTCACAGGGCTAAAAGCGGACACAGAATATTTGGTTGTTGTAGAAGCGACATATATGGTGGAAGACGGCCAATATTATGAGGGGCAGATTTACAGCAAATCTTTCAAGACAGATGAATTGGGAGTGAAGTTGTCAAAATTGGCTGTGAAGGAGGATTCAGTCTCTGTACATGCAGAGGTGGATTCTACTAGCAAGATAGATTCTTATACTATTCAGTACTATAAATTAAACGACGACGGAACCGAGATGGTGCTGGCAAATGTCACCAAGACGGCTACAGGAGGAAGCCTTGCAGCAAGCTGTGACTCCATGTTTGGAACCAATGAGACCACCGGAGATCTAGAGCCGATGGATGGTACTAAAGAAGGAGATGCAAAAAATGCTGGATATAAAGTGGATTCTGATTCGGTATTTTATGCTCGCCTGGTAAACGTGAGTCAACTTACAGACACAGGAGCCAGCCAGCTTATTAATGCGGACAATACAGATATAGAATTGCGCACATTAAAGGCTAAGCCTTATAACAAGACAAAGGCAAACTTGTCTACACCGGTTTATGAATATGTGCCGGCCATGACTCCAAAATTAACTGGTAATAATACCAATCATTCGTTGATTTTAGAGTTTGAAGACGACATTATGGATGAAGATAGCGGTATTGAGGAATACAGATACGAACTGTATGATACCCAGTCTTCGAATTATGATACAAATTTAGATAATTGCACACCGGCCTACACCAAGACTTCCAAAACTCTTGAGAGGGCGTCTTTCCCAATAGATGACAATGATTCCCATAAATATGTTGGAAGAATTGTGGTTGCATTTGATAATAATGAAACAGAAGTAGAGTATGCTTCTATGGCATCAACAGCCACAGGCCTTGATTCCAAGGATACATCTCTTTTGGTTACATTTATCAACTTACAGAAGACATCTCCATCAGCAGGAGGTAGACCTGATACAATTTCAGGGACTCTTAGAATAAAAGATCCTACATACGATTCGGTTGCCGGAACAGGGGCAGTGCTTCCTTATGTCAGTGGAACTTATCCTGTAAAACTTGTTATAACAGGAGAGTATGGTGATATTCATACTTTGACTTACAATTCCATTGCCACATCAAATGGCTGGAATCAGGTGGATTCTGTCACCTATGATATGCCGTTTACCGTGGATGGTTTGCACGCAGATGGAACCTATACAGTGGTAGCTTACGGACCATATGACACCGACAAAGACAAAACAATATCAGGAGCTGAGGGGCAGACTTATCTTGCAGGAGAGAGAGTTAAAACTACCCAGACTAAGAACTTGACGCTAGTAGGCGCTCAAAAGAGTTCTGCCACATCAGCCTTCGCAGTGGCTCTCAACCTCACCAAGAGTACGGATACAATTTATACAGCAGAAGATGGAACAGAGTCTACAGTAGGGGATGATTATTTTGAGTATGAGGCAGGCGCTCTTACATCTGTAACCTTTGCTTTGACCCATAACAAACCGGATGGTTCAGCCAAAACCATGGGAACTTACACCATAATGGATTCAGATGAAAGACCGAGAGATAGCGATTTCCAGGATGTGTACATGGATAGAGATGATACACAACCAAATACTTACAGTCAGAGAACCGCGAATTTGGCAGACATGAGCTCTGCAGATAAATATGTGCTCACTCCAGCCAACTTTACATTGAATGATAACGACTCGGAGTTTGCTGAGGGAGGAACATTTACCATATCAGTAGTGCGAGCTACCGATTATGCGGAAAATATAATCCCATTTGATTCTAGTGAGAACTCATATACTTTCGAGATTGATGAGAGACACGTACAGGTGGATGATCCTAATGTTCAGGTTAGGTCTGAAATAATAAAGAATGCTGGAGCGGCAGCAGGTTACGAGAACGCGGACCTTTTAGATGACACTGACGTGGGATTTAGATTTTCTGCAGATTATTATGGCACAGATGGAGTTGAAGTTATATATACAATCTACGAGGTGGATTCAACTATAAATAGACCTACATATCAGATTGATGGATATACCGATTCTTCCATGAGCGAGAAGCAGACGGAGTCGGCAACCACTGTCACATTTACAGAGGCAGATGCTTTGTCTGGTGGTACCTTAAAGAAGGTTTTGCGTGGAAATGTAATTTTGACAGGACATGTGATAACAGATACAGAATTGTATTTTAAGGATACCGCTTGCTTGGATCAGGCTAATACGACTTGGTACAGTTATATGGACTGTGATGGTGGCGATATCGATGAAAATGATTTGAAGACGGGAGTTTTGTCATCTTCTATTGAGACAGAATCGGGAACAAATCTCAAGTATACCAAGGTGAGTAATCTTGACGATAAAACCATATTAAAACGAGGAAAGAGATATATCGTTTCATACAAGATACAGACCAATGAGAATCTCTGCGATCCAGATAATGATCCTACAACCAACGATTTATATCCTGAGTGTACCTACACAGTGGCAGATGTGGCTGCGGGAAATGTGGTTCCTCTATATAGATCAGAAGTGCTAGATACAACCAAACAGATACCAAGTTTGGAGAGATATATTTATCAGACTATCGCTAGCGATAATAAGATGCAATTTAAGTATAGAATAATTGATCCTGATGACGCTTTGGTGGTGGATAGTGCTGGAAAGACTAAATTTACCAACATACCATACACAGACAAGGATGCTGTGAATCAGTGGGGTGGGGCGAATAATACGTCAAATCTCAGAAATGTCCAGGTTGTCGCAGATGACTACAAGGGCACATTCAAGACGATGGAATTTGCCAACTTGAGCAGTGGTAAATACTATACTACAGCTGTTGATTACAAGGTGAAAGAAGTGCAAGATGATGCGGAAACTCTCGTATCAGACCCGGTTCTTTACACAGCCCCTGTCAAGGTGGATGAGGTGAAGAGAATCAGACTTCAAGGATTGGTGCCAGGAACTTCTGACAATCCTGAAGCAGAAGAGTTGACTAAGCTGTATAAAAATGATGGAACTGTTTGCGAGGATGATTCAGGTGATGAAACTAAGTTCTATAAATCTATCATAAATCAAGGTGGGTATAGATATGTGCTTACCTTTAGAGGCTTAGATGTTCCAAAATGCGCGGGCGTAAAGGTGAAATTTACAGGACTTAGTGCCAGTGGTGATGTTGTTACAGATACTGGCACGGGAGAACCGGTCACTTTGACGTATGACCCGATTTATATAGACTCGGCTTCTATAGGAACTGTCAAGATTGAAGGTGCCACAGAGGAGATGCTATCTGATTTATGCGGCGGCAATACAACTGAGCTCAATAATTTGTTGAGTAAAAAGAGCGGTGGCGAGAGTATAGAATACTATGCCAAGGCATATGTGGATACTGCGGCAATGGCCAAGTTTACAGATACTAATGCTTCTTACAGTGCGCCGGTGGCTCAGGTTAAAGCGGAGATCGTGGGTTACTATGTAAATGGAAATGTAGGCTTTGGAGACTTTGCATCTGAAAAGCTAACTTACGAAGATACATTTGATACAGATAAGGACAATTTATATGCTCTTATCAGAATAAAGGCTGACGGCACAAGAGAGTACCTCAGTCGCAATAATGGCAATTGGCAGTCTGCAGGCGAATATCCGTCAGCATCCATATTTGTTCCTGGATCTGGGGACACAACAGATTCGACCACCGGTTTAACAGGATTTAATATGGATTCAAATGTTGATTTAAATTCTAGTTTGCAAGCTGCATGTAATTTGAAAACACGATTTGCCACAAAACCATTGGTCCAGGGCGCAGATGCCGTTGAAGCCACAGGGGATTTGACACTGAACTTCAATGGGACTGGTGCGACCACAGGTGAGGACGTGTATTACATGGCTGAAAAGATTGACTGTGGAACCAAGAACCTGATTGCTGTGGATGGAGCGAAAACAGGTGATATTACTGGACGACAGGATTTCACTATGCCGATAGGAGATATTCAGCCGGCTGTGGAAGATGCCAATGAGCGCTCTATTGGAGCTACCAGTGGTGTTATTACCGTAAATGTACTGGGAGCGGGAGCAGATACTTCCAAGAAGATATACGCCAGATTGTACAAGGTTAATCAAGGCTCCACACCTACTTTGCTTCAGATTGAGAGAAAGTCTTATGAAGATGAAAATAATGAGACTAAGTATTTCTATCAGCTAAAGAGAGATGGTAATAGTCAGCCTGTGGAGGATACCACATCAGATAAGAATAGTTACAAACAATCAAGTTTTGGCGATCAAAATATTCCGTTGGAGATGGACGGCACCGACTTGCGGGCGGAGACAAGCGTTCGAGGTCTAGATCGAGGAACAACTTATCAATTGGTATATTTCGCATATGATGAAGACGGCGAAATTATGGATTTGTATTCAGTGACTGGTGGATATGTTGGAGCGCCTTATAGTTTCACCACCAAGGATGCTGTGCAGATTGAAGTGGTATCTCCAGTGTTCAACTTTGCAAGTTATAGTAATAAGAAAGCCAATGTAGACTTCTATTTAATGGGTGATGAAGGTGCAGGAATGCTTATCTACTATGATGTGTATACAGGGACTACCGCGTCGGGAACCAGCGTAATTCACGGAGAGGTCCAACCTCTTGGAAATTCTTATAAATACTATTCAGATCAGCCTAATACTAACAAGGTGATTGGATTATCTATGAATCCAAAGGATGCCAATAGGTTGAATTTGAATACTGATTACACCATCAAGGTATATGCGGTGGACGAGCAAGATACAGATGCGGTATTGGGCGAAAAAACCTTGACCTTTAGATACGATGGAGAAGATAGTGGAAGTCTTTTGAGTCCTACCTATTACACTCCTATATCTCAAAGCGAGCAAGGGGATAAGGTATATGTTACTGCCAATATTGTAAGTACTGATTTAGACAGAGCGATATATGATGATACTTATCAAGTGTCTCTATATCATGGAGATGCAGATATTGATACTGCCACCCCTATTGAAACCAAGAGTGTAAATAGAGCAGGCACTACGGAAAATGTAAGCGGTGATACCCACAAGGGTTCTGTCACATTTGACACAGGGCTCACCAAGGGAGCCACATACAAGTTGGTTGTAGTGGGAAATATTGATAAAGCCAACAATGGTTCAACCACTGTTGAGAAACATACAATATCTTTTGTGGCTAGTGCTTCGCCAAAGGCATTAATTGGTGTTGAGGCCACTAATAGCGAATGTACATTTACCTTAGAAGAACTACAGAACTTTGAAGCGGTAACGACTTTGGCGGTGACATTATATAACAATAACGGTACGTCTGTAGCCAGTGCAACCTTCAATGAGACTGGCGGAATAGTCAATGGTTATAGCAAGAGTTTTGTATTAGATTCTTTGGAAAATGGTAAGTATACCTTTGCTATTCAATATAGAGATGCAGCGGGAAATCCATTAGGAGATACCCAATCTCAAAAAATTACTATTAAGTAAATGGAGGCGTAATAATTGAGAGCCCTTAGCAAAAAAGCAAAAAGTACATTTACTATATTTACAATCCTTGTGGTGGTGGTTTTGCTGGTGTTTTCTGCGGTTATATTTATAGTTATGAAAAACCGCAGCGAAACCTATGTGATTCCACAGGCCAGTACTGTGTATACAGAGGATTATGAATATATAGAATTGACGGCTGATGCAAAATTGAATAAGAAGTGGGATGGCAATTATTACCTGACAACTGCGGAAAAAGAAGTTTACAGATTGGGTGCCAATACATTTATCTACGACGGTAAGAACCTGACATTTTATGGTGAGTCTTACAAGATAAATAATGATGGTACTGTTGTAAATCTTGAGGATGTAAGTGTGGTGGAAGATTTGACCACACCTGGTGTATATAAGCTGCGAGACCGGTTATATGTAATGACGGGTAGAAATATTTCATCATACGATGGTTCGTTTAAGACAGAAAACTATGTTGGCATCAATATTCATAGCAATGGAACGGCCATGCTTATGAATGATACAAACTATCTCAATATGGTGGACCCGGTTTTGCTGCAATGTGATGGACTTTATTTTGATGTGGCCAGTGAGTTGATTGAGTATGAGGGCCAGGTTGTAAGTCTAAAAAATGTTATTGGCAGTACCAATAAATATGATGGTGAGGCTTTATTATACACCACAGGACTAGCACAAGAGGATGGCTCAATTATCGAGGCGCAAAATCCAGATGTTATCACCATAAATGGTGGAAAAGGTGGTAGCGGCGGCAAGAGCGGCCGAGGAGGTACTGGAGGTACTGCTGGAAATGGTGGCCTCGGAGGTCACGGCGGTAGCGGTGGCCTTGGAGGTACTGGAGGTACTGGTGGAACCGGAGGCGTCGGAGGAACCGGCGGTGAAGGTGGTATGGGTGCCGATGGTGGAGACGGAGGTACCGGTGGAGAAGGAAGTACATCTCAGGTGTCAGCTACTAAGTGGGTAGCTTTGGATTCCACAAAACCTGGAGTTACTACCTGCACTGTTTATTACACGGTAAATGATTTGACCAACGATTATGTAAGTGTATTTTTAAAACTGTACAAGGATGGTCAGTCTTCAGAATTAAAGACCATAAATCTAGATAAGAATAACAATAGTTATACTATTTCGGGATTGACTCCTGACACAGGATACAAGGTTGAGCTATGTTACAAGGCATATAAAAACGGCAACCTGACTACGGTAACTCAGGATGTGGCGAAGTTTAATACCATAACCAATGTGGCTTCGGTGAAAATCAATAAAGTTTCTACTTCCTTGGATGGAAGCGATACATTATTGACGGTGAAATATACAGTTTATGGCAATTCACAGTATCCGTTGACCTCTTGCAACATAGGTGCTTACTTTAATGGTGGAAATGAAGTGGTACAGTCGGTGGATGTATATCGGGCTAATTCATCTGCTGGATATTCTGGTGTTGTAACTATACGTTTATCAGGGGTGACATCACCGAGTGGAAAAGTGACAGTCAAGTTTAAAAACGCCGTTTGCCAAGAAGTGAATGTGGCAAATTATTTGAACTCGGCTAGCATGACAATTCAGTAGTAATAAATTGAGTGAAATATAAAAAGTGTTTTATAAGAATATGGAGGAATATAAATGGAAACAATATTGGCATCAACCATGACGGCAATCGGGTGGATTTTAGGATTGGCGTTTTTAGGAGTTGGAATAGGAATGGGAATTCTAGGTGCAAAGGTGGCAGAGGCCATCGGTCGTAATCCGGAGACAAAAAGCGATGTTATTCAGTCGGTTATGTTTGTGGCGATTATTTTGACATTGTTGTTATTATTGTTGTTTGCATTTGTATTGGTATTATTATTCTTCAACCCATATGCAAACTAATTTAAGCGGGAGATATAAATGGTAGCAGTATTTATTGCTGTGCTGGTGGTTCTGATATTTTTGATTTATTTCATAACTGTATCTATCAGAATCGTCGGCGAAAATGCAGAGAAAAAGATAAATGCATATTTTCTATCCAAGCTTGAAGATTACGATAAAGACTTTAAAGACAAAATAAAGACACTTAACAAACTCCAGGAGCAAAAGGAAGAATTAGAAAGTCAGGTGGCTGTACTCGAGGCGGATCGGGCGGAACTACAGGTTTCGAGATTTTATAAGCCCAGACCGGTTATTCGAGATACGTTTATTCCTATTGCTCATTATATTGATAACGGATTTTTTTCGGATTACAAATATGCCAAAAAACTTCTTGATTTAAACAAGGAGGAGATAATCCGAACTGTTATGGAAAATAATCCCTATACTGGAGACTTAAAGAGATACCAGATAGCGGAGAGTTTGTTAAATTTATTGAATCCTCAAGCCATGTACGATATGGTCACCTTGCCTGGCGCTGATCAGATGCAGGTGTTTTTTCAAGGGCTGCAGGGTGATGACATGAGTATGTTTTTGGAATATCTAAAAACAATGAAGCCCAATGAGGAGTTTCAGATTTTGGAATTTCATAAATGGTTGAGAAAAGTAAGTGAGCAGGAAGATCCATATCTTCATGTTTATATGGCTGAATTGGAAGATTATTCATATGTATCAGAGTATGTAGAGTGCTTTGTGGATGATAATGTGTGTGAGGGTATAAGAATCGTATACCAGGGATTATTGTTTGATTATAGTATTTATGAATCGAGGAAGAGAAAGTGAGCGAATTTGTCGAAAATCTAGTAAATGCAAAACTTCGAAATATGAAAGCTATGAGAAATATTTACGAGGTTGGATATGTATCAAAGGTGCAGGATTATATTATCGAAGTGGATGGACTTGAAAAGGTTGGATTTTATGAGCGTGTGGTAATAGCCAATCATTCCATGGGTTATATTACTGCCATCGAGAGAAATAAGGTCAAGGTTGCTCTGTTGCAGCGCGCCTCTGAAATTTATGTTGGGGACGAGGTTGTGACAACAGGCTTTGATTTTTGTGCTATGTATTCTAGATCAGAAATAGGTCATGTGGTTGATATTTTTGGCGAGGATAGACTATTAGGCGAAAAGTTTGCCGAATTACATCCTTGCGATATTGAGACACCACCTATTCCTATCATGGATAGAGGTATTGTAAAGAGACCATTTTACACAGGAATTGCAGGAATCGATCTTATTTACCCAATAGGATATGGACAGCGTCAGCTTATTATCGGAGATAAAAAGACAGGCAAGACACAGATTGCCATAGATACTATAGTCAATCAAAAGGATCGAAATGTAATTTGTATTTATGTTGCCATCAATAAGACCAAGAAAAACATTCGTGAATTATATGACAGTTTGATGAAAAAAGGCGCCATGGAATACACCTTGATTTTGGCGGCATTCAATGATGATGAGCCACCGGTATCATACTTTACACCATATGCAGGTCTATCTATTGCGGAGCTGTATATGAAGGAAGGCCATGACGTGCTTGTGGTTTTAGATGATTTAAAGTCTCATGCTGATATCCATAGAGAGATTAGTTTGCTTGCTGGAAAGACACCTGGACGTGATGCCTATCCACCAGATATTTTCTATACCCATTCTCGTATGTTAGAAAAGGGATGCCAGCATGCCAATGGAGGTTCTATCACAATTCTACCTATTGTTGAGACCAAAGGTGGAGATATTACAGATTACATTTCTACCAACATTATCTCCATCACAGATGGGCAGTTGGTGCTTTCGAGAAAGAATTTTGAAAAAGGTATAAAGCCTGCTATAGATTACGGTCTTTCAGTATCACGTCTGGGTGGAGCTGTGCAGGATTTACATATGAAGAGACTTGGCGCCACGGTGCGACGTAAGTTCTTGAGCTATTTGGAAATGAAAGAGGTGTATCAGTTGGCCAATGTGGACGAGATGAGTTTGGAGATGAGAGAGTCTCTAGAAGAAGGTGAGAAGCTTCAGGAGAGATTTTTACAGTACAAATTCTCGCCACGTACACCTGCTGAGATACAGCGCGACTTCGAGGAGGTAGTAGGAGAAGTTGAATAATATTAGAGCGGTTGTCAAGGTTATGAATTTCCACTCCTTGCTTCGTGTAAATAAATCGCGAGATGATGCAAAAAAATACATCGCCATGGAAGAAATTCTGACCGAGATGATAGACAGTATCATGAACAATAGAAATATCATATTGGATTCTAGAGCGTTGAAGGTCAACCCAGATAATCCTAAGCTTCATATCTACATCGGTAGTGATATGGGATTTTGTGCCAACATCAACTCCCAGGTAAAAAGAGCCATGAGTGAGGCGGAGGGTGTCAATACAGAAAACATTATCATAGGGCGCAAACTTGTGGTTGGACGAGATGTGGAGAGCATATTGTACCAGACAAGAGAGGAGTATGACTCTGATCCTTCTACTGTCCTTGGGATTATAGAGGATGCCATACGTACTAGAAAGTATTCGAGCATTACTATTACCTACAATCATTATTACAATTCCTCAAATGTGGATATGGTGACAAAACAACTTTTTCCAATGGAAAAGACTGATAATAGTGATGATCACAAAGAAGATTTTACCATTGAGGGCGATGCGGATGAGTTGCTACAGGATTTGATGGTGCTTTATTCTAAATATTTTATGGAGATTGCAGCCTCCACTAGCTCGGCTGCGGAAAATATTAATAGACAGAGTGTGACAACTCAATCTCTTCACAAGATTGATGAGAGAGATGAGGTTAGAAAGATAGAAAATAGACGTGCAGAAAACGATAAGAAGTTTGCAAAGGTTTTGAGTAGCTATACCAATACAATTGGTAGATAAGTCAGAAAGGGTTTTTTGATAAATGGCAGAGAATACAAACAATCAGGAAAATGCTGTTGAGGGAAAAAAGACAAAAACAATATACACCGACGAAGGCGTGGTGGTTGTTGATGAAGAGGGAAATGTAGTTTCTGAGGAGGGCTCGGGAATTGAATCAGGCCCGAAGCCGGTGGGCAAGATAATTACAGTTTCAGAATTGACAATCTCAGTGCTGCTTAGCGATGTCAAGGTAAAGTACCATGATTTGCTATATACACAGCACAAAGGCAGAGAGATTTACTTTGAGGTTGCCGAGATTGAGGGAAATGTAGTTAGAGCCATTCCTTTTCAAAATGTGGTTGGATTGAAAAAAGGTCTCGATGTATTTAGAGCTAACAAGGGACTTGAGATTCAGTACAATGATGAGATTTTGGGAAAAGTATTCAATAGCTATGGACAATTGTTAGATGAGAATACAATAGAAAAAGATGAGACCAGAGATGTGTACGACAGACATTTATCCCTGGAGGAAATCAGTTTAAATGGTGGTATTCTCTGGACAGGTATCAAGGTTTTAGATTTCTTTGCTCCTATGCAAAAAGGTTTCAAGATGGGACTTTTAGGAGGTGCCGGAGTAGGAAAAACTGTACTTATCAAGGAGTTGATTCACAATGTGTATGCAGGATTGAAATCCAACTCTGTGTTCGTAGGTATCGGAGAGCGTTCCCGTGAGGGAAAGGAATTGTACGAGGAGATGAAGGAAGCAGATTTGCTTGACAAGATGTCCATCGTATTTGGTCAGATGGGTGAGAACTCCACTGCTCGTTCCAAAGCAATATTTTCCGGTCTTACTTTGGCTGAGTACTTAAGAGACGAAAAGAGCCAGGATGTGCTTTTGTTTATAGACAATATTTATCGTTATGTACAGGCCATGAGTGAGATCAATTCAGAGCTTGCTAGAATTCCTATTGAAAATGGTTACCCTGCCAATATCGCCAGCGCGGTATCGGATGTGGAGGAGAGAATCAATTCTACTGAAAAGGGTTCAATCACTTCCTTCCAGGCTATTTACATTCCGGCGGATGATATGACAGATCAGGCTGTTCAGACAGTGACAACCCACTTAGATGGACAGATTGTGTTGGATAGAAAGGTGGCTGAGAAGGGATTATATCCTGCTGTGGATGTGTTCAACACCACAAGTAAGCTCATTGATATTGAAAAGATTGGTGAGAGACATTACACCTTGGTTGAGGAGACTCTAAAGTATTACTCTAGATATCAGGAATTAGAAGAGATTATCGCGGTTCTTGGTATAGAGGAATTATCTATACAAGATACCAATATATTTTATAGAACAAGAAAGTTGCGTAACTATTTTACACAGCCTATGTTTGTTGCGGAAAACTACACAGGTATCCCAGGAGAGTTTGTGGATATAGATGATATTTTGGATGATGTAGAAGGTATATTAACAGGAAAATATGATGAGGTTGACGAGGGTCAATTCTTGTTTATAGGTACGATAAATGGAAGAAAATCAAAAGTATCAGCAGAATAAGTACAAAATTACAGCCAAGGTTGTAGATAGAGATGAGGGCTTAAAGGAATATGACAATATTCGTATGATTAGGGTTGTTTCTAGAGATTACAATCTACTTATCATGGAGGATTACATGCCTATAATTGGTAGAGTAGGTCGCTCTGTGGAATTGATTACCGAGGATGAGACCATTAAGTTTTCACCTGTGCAAGGCTTTTTTATGCACAAGAAAAATGAGTTTTATCTTTTGATAGAGAATTACGAATTGGATAGTGTTGATGCAAAACCCATGGATGATGAAAATGTAGATTCAGAAGATGAGGCTGCATCAGAAAAAGAGGATTAGGAGTAAGTGTTAGATTTTTTTTATGCGGTTATTGATCAAATCATATTATTTAGAATTACTGTAATTGTGACTATTATAGGAGTTTTAATTATATTGGCTTTATTTTTGACGGTAACTGCGCGCTTTAATTGGCTCAGTAGAAATATTCGAATAATAGGTTTTTGTTATGCCATGAGACGCAAGGATGCAATGATGATTTCAGTGTGCTTGCTCAAGTTTTTTTTGGCCATATCATTGTTTTTTTATCAAGGGCATATATATTCCATACATATGGTGGCATATGGTGCGCTGACTATTACTTATATTGTTATGAGGCGAACAGTAAAAGATATGTTGGTGTCTCTGTTTAATGGCGCTGTCATTATGGCATCACTTTATCTGGCCAATTTTTTGATTTCTTATCTGGTAAATATTTATCATGACAATATGATTATGGCTCTCTTGGTATGCCTTATTGTATTTATAGCGTTGTATACAATTTACGATATGATTTGGTGCATTATGCACATAGTCACTCAAAGAGATAAAAAGGATAGAGGCTATGGAGCAGATGATGATATAGATCCTGATACTATGGGCTATATAAGGGATAAAATAGATGAAAAATTACCAGGAATAAAGGGCGCTATGAGAAATATTAGTAAGCGTGCCCAGACCACGAAATTAGCGAAGGTGACAGAGCAATGTTTAAAAAAGATAAGAAAAGCAAAGAGATAACAGAAGCTTTATCAGAAGAGAATAAAGAACCAGGGGAAAATCAAGATGTAGACCAAGATGCTGTTGAGGCTAAGTTAGAAAAACTTGCTCAGATACGAGAGCGACTCAGCAGGATAGGATTGGCCAAAAAAATTGGTCAGTATATTGGTGAGAAGACCATAAAGAAAGTTTATATGGGATTGACAGTTGTCCTTGCACTTGTGGTGGTTGTTATTGCCGTTACTTATAGAGAGAAATTGACTTCCTTTAGACCGGGGTGTGAGACATATCAGGTTATGGGAACAATAGAAATTGATTACGACAAAACAGCTCAGATGCATTTGACAGATGATGACGTAGTTATAAATGATAAAAATGGCTCCACAGAGTCCACAGGTACACCTCTTATATATCCTGATAGTGATAAATTGACTATGATGGAGGATATGCTTTGGATAAATCCAAGAGAGGGGACGGAAGTCAGTAGGGTAAATACATTTACCACTATAGAGGAGAGTGCAGGAAGAGTTACTTATTCTAGAAATAAGAAGATGGCCCAGACGGCAGGAGGCTTCTTGTATGATGGGCGTGACAGATATGTATTCCTTGAAGCAGTAGATTTGAAAGTTGGTGAAGATGAAATCAAACTACCTCCGCTGTCATATATTGTTGTGCGACGAGGTGATTGTATTGAGTATTACAATGCGGGAACTGGCGAAGATAAGAGTATAAGTTTGCTGGGAAATGTTGTTACTGCAAAAAATAAAGACTATTGTTTGGATGCCACCAAGGGTGTGATTATTATAAAAAATAATGAGTATCTATTGTATGAGGATGTGGCCAGTGTGGATCCGATGAAGATGAAATAGATGCTTTTTTGAGACTTGCAATATTTTGATTCCATGGAGATGAAATAGATTATGAAAAAGGGTTGGTTTTTGCTGGGAGTAGTAGCCATAGGGTTGCTTCTTCTGTTACAAACTAGATACAAAGACTATACTACAGTTGTAGATGATGGATACGCTGTGCCTGCTGAGCAGGTAGAGCGCTTTCTCTATGCCGATCCGGATACAAAAATTACTGATGATAGAGTGGAATTATGCAAATTTAAAGCTGATGGCCAGATATATTCCAGAGGAGATTCTTTTTACATAGGTGAAGATAAGGCGAAAATAGATTTGAAATACCCTATGTATATAAATTCTGGCGAGGGAATTCGTATAAATCACAACGAAGGAAGTTTATATGACTTGGGTTTTAATCCGCGTGAAACTATTCCGGGAATGGCTGTTATCGGTGGAGTTGCCTACAATTCTGGGGGAGAGAGAGCGGATGCAACTACATTTACATTTTATCAAATAGGAGATGGAATATTTATAAATTTAGTGCCATTTACTTATAATGATGGCGAGAAAGACAGGGAAATCAAGGCTGACTCTATATGCTACTTCACAGAAAATTATATGACATATATGGAGTATGACGATGGTGAGTTGGTTTATCAGATAGCCAAAAATCTTTCGTCGGATATGGTGATGGGGTATAAGGACGAGGATGGTCGTGGATATGACATCGCATACTCTGATATGTTAAAGCGTCTAGGTGTTATTTCAGACAAGGAGTTTGGTCCGGGAGTGCCTGTTGATCCACAGACATTTATGGAAGGAAACAATATAGAGGCCACAGAAGATGAGGAGGAAGATTCCAAGACATCTACTGCTAAACCTGCTGTGGAAGACCAGGGTGAGCCAGAACAGCCAGAACCAGCGGCGGCTCCTACAGGGGTTGAGGTAAATCAGAATACAAATACCAGCGAAGAGGCGGCGCCTAGGACAATTCCGGAAGGTGAGAATAGAGGTGTAAGGCCAGATAGTGCTAGACCGGACAAAACTCCAGCCCAACCGAGAGAGAAAGATGAGTTGACCTATGTAGAGCCTGTGGTAACTGTGAAAAATATTACTGCAGGAGTCTATAGAATCAGCACAGAGATGACGGTCTATGACCCTACAACTCGTATAGATCAGTTTAATAAAGTTCAGATTGAATACTATGAAGTCAATCCTGGTGATAACAGTGAGAAATTGGTATATCGTCAGTTTACAACCTCATCAAGAGGTGTTGTAGCTGGTGAGGGAAACATCAAGCCTGATACATCTTACAGAGTTAAGATATACTATAGTTACAAGGATGAGGAGGGTGTATCTCACCAGGTAATAAAAACAGATGACACATATGTGACTACAGGTTCTGTATCAGAGGTGGGGCAGGTAGCTCTAAAGACGGGAAGTGAAGGCAATGTCCGATATAATCACATTCCTGTATATTATGATACTTATTTGCAGTTGGTAAATATGACTTGTGATGCGGATGCTACTGATGCGGAAGCATTATATGGAATTAATTCTAAAAGTGGAATTACTGTGACTGTAAAATCAGGAAACAAGACATTTAAAAAGGATTTATCAGGTTCTGAAATCTCAAACTTCAAGAGGGGGACGGTTATATCTATGGATTCTGTCCATACATTATCGCCGAATAGTTCTTATACATATGAGATCACAGCCAAGGATTTCTTTGGAAATGATATAGTCCTGACTAATAATACTGGTTCCTTTGATACATGTAAATCAAGACCGACTGGAACAATAGATTTAGAGCATAACTCTATCGGAGACGTGAGATTGAAGTTTGCTCTCAGTGATGAAGAGGAATCTATTGTGACAAATGCCAATGGAGAAAAGGATATCTACCTGGTGGTTTCTGCTCAGGCGGAAGATAGATATGCTATGGAAAATACAACTCTATGGGAGGCCTGCCAGGATTATATAGACAATGGAAACAAGAGAGTTAGAGCAGATGAAGCCTCGGGAAGAGCTGAGGGGCAGATCCATTGGTTGTATAAGATGAAGCCGTCTGAGTATTTAAATTCTTCAGGGGAAGTGGAGTTTTCTAATTTTGAAAAAACTATAAAGGATTTGGATTTAAATCACCGCTATTATGTATATATTTTGACAGATTATGATCTCAATAATAATGGGGGTGTTGTTTCTCATGGAATTTCTGGAGATTTAAATTTTAGAACAGAATCAATCTCCGCTCTTGGAATAGCCAATATAGTTTTGACTTACAACGAGGTTGGTCATGAGTATGCTGACATTACATACAGAATGAACACCACTACCACAGCGGAAGATCTTCGAGATTTGGTTACCTCTATCAAGTTTGATGTTGTGAGTACAGACGGGGATGAGCCAGCTGTGATTGCCACCACTGAAGTCCCAACAACAGCAGCGTCGGGGGAGACAGACCTTGATGCCTTTGTGGAGAGAAATGGTGCCACCCACGGAGATATAACCTCGAGGGTCACTGGATTAGAGAGTATGACCACTTATAAGGTGAAACCAACCGTTGTGGTTACATACAATCAAAAGGAATATGAGGTGGATGTAAATGTAAACAAGGATACATTTACCACCTGCAAAACTCCTGCCACAGTGGAGGTTACAAATGTGCTTTTAGCCGGTGGAACCTTGGATTTTGATGTGATAGTAAAAGATCCAGACGGCTCTATAATCGGCAATTCCAGTGATTATGTGCTGGTAAATATTTACAACAGTAGAAATAGTTTTGTAAAGGCTCTACGAATCGAAAAGAATAAGCAACTTAATGAGACTATAACTGGACTTGATGTGGGCATGGCATATACTCTGTCTTTTATTGCGGTGGATTACAATGAAGGATTTACCAATGCAACTTATGTATCCAATAAGAAAATTGGGGAATACAAGGCGGACAATCCGATTAATCTGTCAGGCAAGGTGCAGTTGGAGAGTTTAGATGACAGCAGTCAGGCCAAGATAAATGTTGATATACATGATGGCTCAAACCAGCTAAATGGTGCGCCATACAATTTGCGAATTTATAGAGATGATGAGGATGTAACAGCGGAGTATGGAACAGCCTCTACATCAATATCGGGATACTCTTATGTCTCTGGAACAAGAGATATCAGCGACACCAGATTTTATGCCCTTCAAAAAGGTGATTATCAGTACAAATTTCAGTTGTGGGTGACCTTGGCAGGTAAGGAGTTAGTGTTGGATGAATTAACATTTACCACAGAGGCTCCTATTGAAAATATTAGTTCAGAGTACGCTTTTATAGATGCGATTAAAAATAATCCAAGCGGCAAATATTGTGTAACCGCAGATTTAGATTTTGGTAAGACCAGTGAGAAGATATATAAGGAGTGGAAGGTGGACGAAAATGGTGCCATTGAAAGAGATGACAATGGTGCTAGATTGCCAGCTACTGATTCCACACCGTCATATTCTCCAAATGATGTCACAAGTATATTCAATGGATCTGTGGATTTTCAGGGATATACCTTGCGATATGTGGTGAATAAAAATGCGGGAGGAATCTTTTCGAATATCGGACCTTCTGGTGAAATTTATAATTTAGATTTCCAGGTGGGAAACGAAGCTACTTTGGTTAATAACACAAGGGGCGCTTTGTGTAATGTAAACTATGGAAATATTCATGATATTCATGTGCGTTACATAGGTGGAGATGCACTACAGCACAATGGATATGGCCTTATTACATCGAGAAATGCAGCCAGTGGTACCATCGAGAGATTTGTTGTTGCCAACACCCCTGAGGTGGCTGAAAATTCAGAAGAGACCAAGATGGGATTTACTGCAAGAGCTAGTGCTGGATTGGTGTGCTACCAAAATTATGGTGTGCTTAGAAACGGATACGTATATGGCGATGATATTTATTCGGCGGTGGGAACCACTTCAGTTGGTGGTAACCTGCAAATAGGTGGTGTAGCAGGTAGAAATGAGTCTACAGGACAGTTATACAATGTATATTCTCTGGTAAATATTATTGTGGCAAACCCTAGCGAGTCCACAACGGAAGCAGAAAATGCCAGATATGGTTCTGTTGTAGGTTATGCTGAGGGAAATGTACATAACATTTACGGTGTAGGAATATCAAAATATAATGCGGCCTACAATAATAAGGAATTTAATGAGGAACAAGTGGGCCCTGTAATAGGTTATGTCAACATGAAGAATCAAAATAATGTGAATGTGTACTATTACAATAATGATTCATATGACTTTGTAAATGACAAGGCCCAAAGTTTAACAACCGCAGCGTCATTAAATGACTACAGCTGGCAAAACATGGTTTTGGGAAGTCAGTTTGATACTGACCCAGTAGCTGTTGGATATTATCCACATGTGAATCTCTCATCGGAGTTGCCAGAGCAGGAGTATATAGAATTGCCGACTGTAAGTGCTGTAAGTGGATTGCAGTTGATTTCTGCCAATGTTACTTCGGTAGATTCTGAAAATAATACGGCTCAGGTGCAGTTTAGATTTGCAAATCCGAAAAATGCAACTATAGCTTCAGTGACTATAGATGATTTAACAACCACCCTTGATCCGCAGTCCTCAGTGAGCAAGGATGGATATACAACCATAAATGGTACGGTTTCAAATCCGACTAAGTATCTCTCATCTTATGGAATAAGCAGTGTGGGATATGTGCAAAACAAGGCTAATCAATCCCTGCGATTTACGGTGAAACCGCAGCTGTCTGTTGATTTTTATCGTGAGATCAAGACGCCAGACGATTGGTATAACTATGTGGTGAAGTCACCATTAGAGAATGCTAGATTAGGTGCTGATATTGATTTTACTGGTGTCGCTCCTAATAGAATATACGTGTCATCGGATTACAAGGGTAAGCTTGATGGCGGCACAAAACCAGGATGTTCCTATGGATATTCTCTGAAAAATATTGATATTGAAATCAGCTCAAAATATAGATTCTATCCTGCTGTATTTAAAAAGGTATACGGTGAAGTGAAAAACGTTGTAGTGGAAGACATGACTTTAAATTCTGTGGGATATCCAAGTGGAAGTTACAATTACTGTGGCTTTGTGGGAATCAACGTGGGAACTGTTCAAAACTGCCATATAAGAGGAGCGGATATATCGGCTTACGGTTATGTGGGCTCTTTGGTAGGTTATTCTGATGTCAGTTCAGAGATAATTGATTCAAGTTGTAATGATGTGAAAATAGTTTACAAGGAACCTGATAATATCAACACCACAGCGGAAGTGGGTGCCTTGGTGGGAAGAGCAAATTTGAGCCGTGTATCTAATTGCTATTCTAGAAAGGGCGACATAACCGTAGAGGAGTGCATGGTTTCTAATGGTATCGGAGGAGTTATCGGTCGAAGTTACTATGCATCGATCGATGGAGTTTACGGTACTGGAAATATTGATGCTCGTTGTATCAACCTAGGTGGAATTATTGGAATGCACGAGGCGGACAATGCCAGAAACCAGTTGACCAATTTGGTGGCCAATGTGAATCTCAAGGGCTATCAGGACAGTATGGGTGGCATTATCGGAAATCTAAATTTGGGCAGTACCTTGACGGAGCGCAACAATATGACAGGCGTAAGTTTCGGTAGTGTGTACTGTACCAATACCGGCGCAGAAGGTATTTCTTCCACCATAGGATTTTTGGAAAATGTAACTGGTAAATTCTACGGAAGTGATTTCCAGTTGTTAAATGGTACAAGTCCAATCAATCCTGATACAGGGGAGGATATGGATGAAAATACATTTGCCAGAATCACTTATGCCCAGGCGAAAGATCCTGCCACATATAGAAGTGCAGAACTTTTAAATATGGGAAATGTATACGATTATTCGGTTGTATCATCTGGATATATGCCAAAGTTGTATTATGAGGGAACCAACAAGGTATTACCTTTCCAGGATGAAAATATCTCCATTGCCACAGAGACATACAAGGGAGATTTGAAGGTGATTCAGGCCAAGAAAAATCCGAATGGCGACTATGTAAACCTTGATATTTCCGGACCTGTAGGGGCCACTGTCACTGGTGTGACAATCGAGCAGCTGGTATATGATCCACTTTCTGAGACTGTGGGAGTAGATGCTCGTACAATTACAGATTCCAACGGAAAGACTCGAATCAAGATGCCTTATAAGTCGGTAAATAACCAAGAACATTTCCTAGATAGTTATTTCTTGACCAGTGTCAATTACAAGACGGCAGATGGGGTTGAACATGTGGCTGATTTCAGTGATTCTCCGGTGAGAGTAGATCTGACATTGTATGCAGAGATTAGAGATATTCCAACCTGGAATCAGTATTTAGGTGCCGCAAATGGTTATGGAAATTATGAAAATTACAAGATAACCCGTGATATAGATTTTGGTACTGGTGCAACTTATGCAACCAATGTCAAGGTTGGTAGATTGGTGGGCGAGACAAGCAATGGCCCTGCAAAATTATCCAACATATCCATAACTGCCAACAAGGAAAACCTTATTTACAGATTAAATTCTGAGATGAGAAATATTACTTTTGAAAATGTTGAGATGAAGGCCACAGGTAGAGCTTACTTTGGAATTGTGGGAAGTAGTGCGGCCAAAATTTCAGATATGACATTTAAAGATATTGTGATTCAGGATACTGGATCTAATAGTTATGTGGGAATCATTGCCAAGCAGGTAGGCGGATGTGTGGGAATTTATGACCCTGACAATCCAGATAGTGGCAAGATTGTCATGGACAATGTCACTGTGGGAACCACAGCCTACAAGAACTCATATGTAGGTGGACTCTGCGCTTATGCGACCAATGGAACTGTATTTGCCAATATAACAGCAGATAATATCACTGCAAATGGTAAGAGCAATGTGGGCGGAATCGCAGGTCAGACTGGCAAAGCTAGTTTCAATCATATCACTATGGACAATACCAAGGTGTGCGCAAGTACGAACTATGCTGGAGGTATTGTAGGATACCAGGCAGCAGGCCGTACCAACAACACCAAGGCGGCCTACATTATGGATGTGCATGTAAAGGGTACAAGGGATGGCAATACCTCATCTACTACAATTACATGCCAAAACGAAGGCGGTGATAATTTCGTCGGAGCCATTGCTGGACGTGCTCATTCTTATAACCAGGGTGAGTATGCAGGAAAATCACTCAGCACAAGAGTTACAGATGAAACAGCTCCTACAGTAGAGGGAGTGGCTGTAATTGGACAGGGTAATTATGTGGGTGGCGCATATGGATACACTTACGGATATTCAAACACTACCGTAAAGGATTGTTATATTGGATATACCAAGACACCAACGGCTGCAAGAAATTATGTAGGTGGTGTGGCAGGTTATTCTGCATATGAAAATTTCTATAACAGGGCAGAAAATGTATCTGTAAACGCCATTAACCACAACTATGTGGGAATTATAAATGGATATAATTCCTCATCAGGAACCAATTATGCAGTGTCAAAAAATAGTTCTCTGACGGCCACTAGCAATTTAAATGTGGAATTAAAAGGATACGGTGGTATAAATGGATATTCTGGAAGCTATGTGAGATATTGCGCATCTATAAATAATAGGGTGGATGCAAGCTCTGACAAGATGCAATGTGTAGGTGGAATCGTGGGATATATGACTTCTGAGGGACAGAGAAATATATGCTATGGCACACCGACAGGCCAGAATTCATATTCTTCAATGTTATATTATGTCAAAGGTGACAGTTATGTAGGCGGTTTAAATGGTTGGCAAAATAGTGGTACAACTCAGTTGTCCTACTCTAATATAAATGTAATAAGCAAGGGCAATTATGCCGGTGGATTAGACGGATATTATAACAATAGATTCGTCATTACCAATGGCAAGAAATCATTTAACACATGCTCATTACACGATAATTATTTTGCAGGAACAGTTCAGGCTGAGGATTATGCCGGTGGTGCCGTAGGTGCTCTTGGACTGGTGGAATACAGTAAGTATGCCATGGGTACAAGAAGCAAGGCGGATACATCTGGAGCCAATGATGAGAGAGTTTACACTTATCAGAACATGATACTTCCATATTCAATTAATACTCATGGAACTCATGCATATGCATTTGCAGGAGATAGAGATGGTTTTGAAGGTAAGGCGAATTATTATAACAATACATACTTTACCAAGGATAGATCTGGGGCAAATACTGCAAGAGATACCATGCTTTGGGCGGAGACACAGATCAATGGCAAGGCCTTAAAAGATTATACTTCTAGTGATTACGCAGACGACATAGCAGTGACTTTGGCGAAAAATACTAGCGCGGACAATACTGATTCCAGAGGGGATCCTAATTCTTATCGTTATATTTTGTACAATGGTGGATATTCAGATGGAGGAAATGGTCATTTCGGTTCTTATAAGAGATCCAATAATACCAATTATAATGAGATGAATGCCATGTGGAATTCTCTATGGAATGTGCGTCTCGTCACCTCGGACCAATTGGAAAAGGGTGATACCACTAATAATGCAAATAGACTAGGAGCCCACAGCGTCTACTACTCTCTTGGTTGGGCTAATAATAGCAATACAGAGATAATAGGAAGCGGAAAGCAGTGGGTTATCTTTCAGTCTAATACGAAGTACGATAAATACACAGGAGTGTATAAATCAAATTATTATGGCAAGGCATATTTACCGCATATCAGACAGTCTAGCAGCGGAGCTGCAACAGATGATTATATGACGATTCTGCAGACAGAAGAAGGTATCAATATACCTGTTCCACAAAATAGAGGAACCTACTCATTTGTCACAATGACAAAAAACGCTAGTCTTGGAAGTATGTTTGGTGCAGTATCTCACAAAGTACCAGGCAAGGTGCGTGTATATACCGTTGATGGTGACAAGGTAAATATTGAATTCTCAGAAGACTTTTTGAACAACGGATTCTTTGATTTAAGTTACGGCGATGAGGAGGTTTGTAAGGATCAATATATAGATAGAAGAGTATATACCTTCACTTATAATCATGGAGATACTATTAAGATTAATTATGGATATAAGGATGAATGGGGAGAGACAGAAAGTGAATTAAAGAAGCCAACAACATTTACCGTGGCAGACCTATCTCACAAGGCAATGGTATACGGTGATAAATATTACTATATTACGCCAGATGGCGTGAAGGCTGGGGCAAATGTGGCACCAAGCACAGATGCATCCTCTGATTCAGATAAATCCAGGGCAGCATCAATGCCAGAGGTAACCGATTATATGGTTTCGGAATCTGTTGTGTTAGATGGTGAGTTCATTTCTCTCATAAATGGCAAGGCTGTGAGAAAAGATGGTGTAATCTATGATGTTACCACTGGCAAAGTTATGGCTGAGTGCCCGGCAGAAATGAAGCTCTTAGATGAGGCGATGCCACTTATGGACTTTGATATGAATGGCCATAGGGTAAAATCATATGAGACTTGTGCTTATGTTTCTGATGGAGATGAGATTGTGAAAAACAATCAGATAGTAGCAGGTTACGATGGAACAGTGGCTATTTTAGACCCTTCATTGGAATATAGAAGAAATGGTGTAAATGTATATACCTATCAGGGAGATGTGTACTGTACCGTGGCAGGTGAAGATGGATATCTAGTTGATTTGTATCAGGGTAAACCTCGCATTCCAAAGGATATGAAGGAGAGCGGAATAATTGATATGACCACCAATTATGATGCATCTGCTCCGTATATAATTGTCACATATCAAAATGGTGCAATGGTTGGATTTAACTATCTCACAGGAACATATCTATTTGAGGTTGAATCTGATAACGCTATGGGATTAGGTGAATATATGCGAGTATATTTCACAGGAACAACTTCAGGTTTGGCCAATGTACACAATACATATGTGGCGAATCTTGGAGTGATCCAGGGCAGCAGAACACCGGAAGACCTATTGGTATTAGTTTCAGGAAATAGTAGTGGAAATGTGATTACTGGTCACAATAAAAATACCAACACAGCCACTGCAGATGGCAAGAAATCAGCCACTGAGACAGATGGTGAGGCAACTGATTCAGAGGGAAGCCTGCGAGATGTTTCAAAGCAAAAGCCTGATGGTGAGATAACTGAGGGAAATCTTGGAGAAAAAGCCCAAGAGAGAGATGGCTCTGTGACTCAGGAGGAATCGGAGGCTCTAGGAGAAACTGCAGTTCAGGATGTAAGTGCATCTAAAGATCCAACTGTGGAGAAGGATGCAAGCGCAACGCAGGATGCAAGCGCATCTGGCGGCGGTGTAGAAAATTCGGATAGTTCTCGCAGACAGGTGGAAACAGATGAGCTCATGTTGGCGTATAGTCAAGAGGATGAAAACTTCCAGGTTCTGGATGTGGACAAATATTTATCAGAGCCAGAATATGTTTCAGAAAATGATAGGTTAGGTGTAAAAGATTTAAGCGTTTATTCTAATCAAAATGCTCAAAGTGATGAAAGACAGGTTAACACTCACGGATTATTATGGTATATTATAGTGGTAGTAGCGGTTATATCACTACTAGGTGTTGTGTATATTTATCGTAGAAAGCATAGAATTGGTTAGGAATATAGATTGATGATTAGACGTAAGGATATGATGCGATTGGGAAAGGCTGCATTGGCAATGGGGCTTGTAATTTTTTCTGTTGCATCACAGCCAAAAACCGTAGAGGCGGTAAAGACAGTTTCCCAAATAGAATCGGAGAAAAAGGAGCTTCAAGAAGAACTTGGAGATCTTGATTCAGAGCTTGTGGGTATTGTAAGTGAGATGGCTGAATTGCAGCAGGAGATAGACGAACTATCAGCGGAGATAGAGCATACAGAAGTTGAACTTGCCAACGCACAAGCTGCTGCAGATGAGCAGTATGCTTCCATGAAAGTTCGAATACAGTTTATGTATGAGAACAGTGATGAGAATGTATTATCGATTTTACTGGAGTCAGGAAGTATTACAGATTTCTTGAACAGAATGGAATATGTGAATTCTGTTTATTCATATGACAAGGATATGTTGGATAATTACCAGGCTACAGTGGAAGAGATTTCTATTATGAAAGAAGAGCTAGATTCTCAAGCTGCAGAATTGGCATCTGCTCAGAGTGCTATGGAAGAAGAGCAGGAAAGCTTGGAGACAATGATTGCCCAAAAGGAAAGTCAGATGGGTGATTTGGATGATCAATTGGCTGAAGCCAAGGCTTTGGCGGCTAGACAGGCAGCTCTGGCTTCCCAGGCAGCTCAAAGTGGTCAAGCGTCATCGGCTAGAACATCTGCTCAGTCAAGTTCCAATGTAAATGGTAATTTAAATCCAGGCGGAAGCGGTAGCGGTTCTGCTATAGTAGCCTATGCAAATCAATTTGTTGGATGTCCATATACTTGGGGTGGAACAGATCCTGTAAATGGTGGTGCTGATTGTAGTGGATTTGTAAGCTACGTGTTTAAACATTTTGGATTGTTAAGTGGCCGATATACATCTTATGGTTTGCGTTCAGTTGGCTCAGAGGTTAGTTATCAGAACATGCAGGCTGGTGATATTGTATGCTATCCAGGCCACGTGGGAATATACACCGGAAGTGGCACAATTGTAGAGGCTCAGGATTCGGCCCATGGAATTACCAATAATCGTTCTGTAAACAGCGGAAGAATTATTACAATTCGTAGATTGTAAAAAAATAGTAGGTGTTTATGAAAAAAATAATAAAGTGGCTAATTGCCATTGCTCTATTAGGGGCAGTGGCAATTAGTGCGTTTGTACAATGGAATAATAGACAGCCTCTGTCCTATGCGGATAACCTCCAGGAAAATGCATATACGCTAAATGGCGAGGAAGTGCTTATGAGCGATTTGGCTTTTTATATTATTTATGAAGAGCGAGTTGTTGAGGAAGATGCACTTATGTACAATCCTGAAAATACTGGTGATTATTGGAATGCTCACATTGATGGTCAGTTTATCAGACTAGCTGCCAAGGAGACAGTTATGGGCATGTCGGTTCACACAACATTTTTCTGCCAAAAGGCAAAAGAGGAAGGTATGACTCTAACGGCAGAGGAGGAAGAGGCATATCGTACTGCGGTGGCAGATTTTTATATGGATTTGTTGGACGAGCAAAGGGAGAAACTTCCTGTGGGGGATGAATATATTTTCCAAGAGATGAGAAATATTGCCTTGGCGGAGAAGTATCAGCGTACCTTGGTTGAAAAAAATGGTGGCACCATGGCTTCCTATAATTGGGACGGCTTCTATTACAAGGAAATGTTAAAAGAGCAAGACTTGAAGATTAATGATAAAATATGGGAAAAGATTTCTATAGGTAATATTACATTAGACCATCACAAGGTGAATTACGTAAATGGTTCTGACGGAACCAAGTCCAAGAAAAAGTGGTTTTAATGTTTTATATAAAAAGTATTATAATAAGCGAGGAATTCTGATAGTATATGAGAACTAGAAGAAAGCGAGGAAATACAATGAAAATCGGAAGAAATGATCCATGTTGGTGTGGAAGTGGCAGAAAATATAAGCAGTGCCATGAAGCTATGGATAAAAAAATTGAGGGAATCAGACTTATGGGACATATCGTGCCAAGTCATGAGATTATAAAAAATCCTGAGCAGGTTCAGGGAATTAGAGATAGTGCAAAAATCAACATCGCTTGTCTAGATGAGGTTAGCAAAAATATCAAGGTTGGTATGTGCTTAAAAGAGATTGACGATATAGTTTATAAGGTGACAACAGAGATGGGTGGAATCCCAGCGCCATTGAATTACGAGGGCTATCCATTTAGCGTGTGCACTTCAGTAAATGATCAGGTGTGTCACGGTTTTCCTCATGAGGATGTGTTCCTAGAGGACGGAGATATTGTAAATGTAGATTGTTCTACTATATTAAATGGATATTTCTCTGATTCATCACGTATGTTTATGCTCGGTGATGTAAGCAAAGAGGATCAGGATTTGGTTCGCGTAACCAAGGAGTGCTGTGACCTTGCCTTAGAGGAGGTTAAGCCTTGGGCATTTATGGGAAATCTCGGTGATGTGGTTATGAAGCATGCCGCAGAAAATGGATATACTGTTGTGCGAGAAATCGGTGGACATGGATGTGGACTTGAGTTCCACGAGGAGCCATGGATTGGATATCACACAGCAAGAGATACAGAGATGTTATTAGTTCCAGGAATGACATTTACAATCGAGCCTATGGTAAATGCTGGCAGTGAGAGAATATATACTGACAAGGAAAATGAATGGGAAGTATATACTTTAGATGGAGCTAAGTCTGCTCAGTGGGAGTACCAGGTACTTGTGACTGATGACGGCTATGAGGTGCTCAGCTATTAATTATATAGAGATGATTTTTAAACAATGCAGTATGAATAAACCATGTTAAGGCGAAACATATTGCATTGTTTTTTTATATAAGGGATTAGAAATTTTGACGATATAATTTATGAGAGATAATAATTATATTGTATGTGAATTTGAAAAAATAGGGGAGGATATATTGAAGGAGAAAATATTATTCGTAAGTACAAGAGAGTTGTGTTACTACTCGGGAAGTTATTTCTTAAAGAGCATGTGTGACGCTATAAATTCTCTGGGGGATATAGAGGCGGAGTATGTGCGAATGTATGAGGAAGAGGACTTTGTGGCCTTTATGGATAGAGTGGGACAGAAGTATAAAGCTGTGGTGGATGTGAATTCCAAGTTACCATATATGATACTCGAGGACGATACAAGATTGCTTGATAAGATGGAGGTACCTTTTTACAACTACATTTTAGATCATCCTCTATATCATCATCCCGGCCTGGCATTTCCCCTAAATAATTATCATGCCATTGGAATTGATAAGTGTCATGTGTCTTATATGAGTGAAAATTATAATCATCTAAAATCCGTTGACTATCTACCTATTGGCGTGGAGACTTCGGAAGAATTTATAGATTATGACAAGCGAGGCATTAATCTTTTGATACCAGGGACATATGAAGATGTTGGCGGAATTTGTTATGATTTCAAGAAATTATGCCAGGGGTTAAGCGAGGGGCGTCACGATATCAATTACGGTGGAAATTATAAAAGGCGACAGGACTTAAAAGATATAAAGCTGTCTGCCCATGGACTTGATTTTTACAATCTTGGAATGGCGGTGGCGGAGGAGATGCTGGCAGAACCTGATGATTTGCCGGCAGAACCTGATGATTTGCGAAGGGGATTGAATCAAGGAAAAACAAATCGGCATGAACGAACAATGGAAAGCTGTGTGAGGAAATTAGTTTCTGAAAATGATTTGAGAGAGGGTAAATATTTTACATCAGATTTTCCTGTGCTTATGAACTATCTATATTTAATAGATAAGTATGTGAGAAATGTACACAGAAAAATGGTGGCAGAGGAATTGGTGAAAAATAAAATTTCGGTGACAATTGCTGGGGCTGGCTGGGAGATGACTGATTTGGGAGATTATAACAAGGCCAATTATCTAGGTCAGATTGATATATCAGATACCCATAGATTGATGGAGAACGCCAAGGCGGTACTAGATGTTAATCCGCTGTTTGTAGATGGAAGACATGACAGAGTCAGTTCTGCTGTGACGGCGGGAGCCTATGTAATCAGTGATATGGCTGGCGGCAATTATAATATTTGGCAATTAGATAAAATGATTCAAGAGATACAACTACCAGATGATAAAAAAGAGGCCGAGGCAAGAAAGAATTATAAGCAGTGCAAGGATAAATATTCCTGGGAAGCACATGCTGCAAATTTGTTAAATATCTTGAAAGATTAGTCTTTAGGATGTATAAAGGAAATATAGAGATAAAAAATAGATGATATTAGGGGTTAATTCTATTGGATTTTGGTCGATATAGAATTTAGAAATATCTCAAATTGTAACTTACAATGACTGTTTTATATAAGAGGAGAATGATAAATGGTTATTGATTGTAAAGCAACACATGGAGGTGTATAGAAATGAAAGTAGAAGGAATGAGTAGTATATCAACAAGTTACCAGGGACAGGGAAGTTCAAGTGTAAGCTCAAGTAAGCCTGTTGCTGCACCGGAGGCGACACCGGGAGTGACTACAGCTGCTAATGCAACTGTAGCGCCAAAAACTGTGACACCAAAGTCAGGTGATCAGGCAAATGGACAGAAAGGATTTGAAATATCAGAAGGCACAGTTGTCCGCGAGGAAGGTCAAGCTAGCAATGAGCAGATTCGTGAAGCTGTTGAGAAAATCAACAAGAGCGCTCAGAGTAATGGTGAAGCTGTGTTTGGTATTCACGATGCAACCAACCGAGTAACTATCAAGATTATTGATAAGGAGACTCGTGAGGTGATCAAGGAGTTCCCACCTGAGAAGACTCTCGACATGATTGCGAAGGTCTGGGAGATGGCTGGCATCATGGTAGACGAGAAGAGATAGGAGGACGATTATGGGATCACCGATTAGAATGTCCGGTATGGTATCGGGTATGGATACTGAAGCGCTAGTATCCGCCATGGTAATGAACTATACCGAGCGTAAAAATAAATATTCAAAAGCGCAGACAAAATTGCAGTGGAAGCAGGAGGCGTATAGCTCTGTAAACAGCAAGGTCTATGGACTTTACAACAAGGTTAGTGCGTTTAGATTTTCTTCTGCTTATAATATGAAGACAACAACAGTTTCTGATCCATCTAAAGCTACTATTACAGCAGGAGCAAAAGCTGTAAATGGTACTCAGACTTTGCAGATTAAAAAGACTGCAAAATCAGGATATGTGACAGGGGCGCAGTTGAAGGCGGGCACAACAGAGAGTACTACTCTTGCTGATTTAGGTTTCACAGGGGGAAGCTCTACAATTACAGTGCGTGTTGGCAATACCAGCAAGGATATCACTGTAAGTGGGGATACCAAGATTTCTGATTTGGTAGAGTCTCTTAATAAATCAGGGGTAAAGGCCTCTTATGATGAGAACAATTTACGTATGTTCGTAAGTGCAGCCAACACTGGTGTGGAAAATGATTTTTCTCTTACTGCAAGTGATACTAATGGACTTCTTGCCCTAAAGGCAGTGGGGCTATCTCTTAAGTCAGATGCCAATGATGAGACTTATCTCAAGACAGCATCTTATGCCAAGGGACTTACTGCTCTTGATGGAAATGGCAATATTGTTTCTTATTATCAGTTGGATTCAAATGGAGATATCCAAAAGGATGCTGAGGGGAATTATATAGTAAATCCTGCAGTGGCTGATGGAATCACAGACGAACAGGTTAGACAGGCTACAAACCAGTCAATCACAGAGCTTCTTACTACATTAAAGAATGCTCATCAGGCTGTTGATGATGCAACTGCACAGAAGGCGACTATAAACAACAACATTGCATATTCCAATGCACATGATGCGGTATATGCTGATGTATTAGATAAACTTGATGCAGCGGAGCTTGGTCTCACAGAGGATGAGTTGGCTTCTAAAAAGGAAGAACTCATAAGCTTGCTTGAGTATAATGTGAACAATGCTGCAGCTGAGAAATATTCATATTATGGACCAGAGGGAGCTTACACTGACGAAAATGGAGTGGAGCATGCCGAGGGACCATACATCAAGTATGACAAGAATTATGATAATGCATCTGCAGGTGCGGTAGCTCTTACTGACAAGATTAATTCTTTGGCAAGTGAGCTTGGGTTTGTTACAGAGACCAGTGAATCAGAGGGTGAGAGTTCAGAGGGCGAAGAAGCTTCGACTCAGACAACTTTGGCTTCATTAAAGGCTAATGTGACGACTTTGATGAGATATGGTGATGGTAGTGATTATACTTATCTCGATGAGGCTGCAGTTACTGCTGCAGAGGCAGAGATAGAGTCTCTAGATGCTACAATTGCTACAAATCAGGATATTATAAGCAATAGTGATGCATCATACTGGAATATTGATAATTTCACAGATATTGACATAACTGAGATGGCCAGTACTATCACTGACAAGATTATGACAGCTAAAAGTGTAATTGACGGCGAAGTTACATTGTCAGATTACTACAATGAAGGAGCCACAAGAGTAGATGCCGAGGATGCAGAAATTCTGTTAAATGGTGCGAAGTTTACTTCATCAACCAATACATTTAACATAAATGGTCTTACAATCAAGGCTAACTCAACAACAGCAGAAGGAGAGACGATTCAGATTACAACAGATGCTGATAGTCAAGGTTTATATGACAAGGTGAAAGAATTCCTTGGAGTATATAATGAGGTGATTAACGAGTTGATGAAACTATATAATGCTGATTCATCAAAGGGTTATGAGCCTCTTACTGATGAGGAAAAAGACGCCATGAGTGATTCCGAAGTTGAGAAATGGGAGAAGAAGATCAAGGATTCTCTTCTACGTAAGGATTCAACTATCGGTGGAGTTATAAGTGCCATGACTACATCTATGATGGCTACATATGATGTGAATGGACAGACATATTCTCTAGCGAATTTTGGAGTTCACACAATGGGATTTTTGAATTCAGCTAAGAATGAGAATTATGCTTATCACATTGATGGAGATTCAGAGGATGATATTACATCAGGAAATGAAGATAAGCTTCTCACAGCAATTACCAATGATCCAGAGGGAGTGCAGGAGTTTATGACTCAGCTTGCTGATGGACTTTATAAGTCTCTTGGCAATAAGATGCAGTCTTCTAACTTAAGCAGTGCTTATACAATTTATAATGATAAGCAGATGGCATCAGAATACAGCAGATATACCAAGACCATCAAGACTTGGGAAGACAAGATTGCCGATATGGAAGACAGATACTATAAGCAATTTTCTAATATGGAGAAACAGTTGGCAAGCTTGCAGAGTAATAGCTCATCAATATCTTCATTACTGGGAATGTAATAGACTAGGAGGTTAATCCGTATGACTATGAATGGCGGATATGATGCTTACGCAAAAAATAAAATATTGACAGCTTCTCCAGCAGAGCTTACATTAATGTTATACGAAGGTGCTATTAAGTTTACCAATGTAGGTATAGTGGCTATTGAAAAAAAGGATATGGTGAAAGCTAATATCAATATACAAAAGGCAGAGCGTATAATTGCTGAACTTCGAGGGACTCTTGATATGAAGTACGAAGTGGCGAAGGACTTTGATAATGTATATGAATATATTGGTTGGTGTTTGCTTCAGGGAAATGTAAAAAAGGATATTGAAAAGCTTGAAGAAGCTCTAAAACATATGCGCACCATGAGAGATACATGGAAAGAAGTAATGGATCTCAATAAGCAACAAGGTAATGTATCTTAAGAGAAGGCGGTGACATAGTGGAACAAGGTTATATACAGATGCTCGAGGAGAGTCTTGAGAAGAAGGTAGACATATTAAATCAGCTACAGATACTTTGTAGAGAGCAGGCTGTTATCTTACAAGATGATGATGCGTCACCTGATATGTTAGAGGAAAATATGGACAAGAAGCAGGCGCTACTTGATCATATTGAGACACTTGATAAGGGATTTGAAGAAGTCTTTGCCAAGGTGTCAGAGGAATTAAATAATAACAAGCAGTTATATGCAAAAAATATTGCTCATATGCAGGAGTTAATAAAAAAAATTACAGACAAGAGCGTAAATATCCAGGCATTAGAGCAGAGAAACAAGGAGTTGGCAAGAGATAGATTCCAGGGAGTGAAGGCCAAGGCAAAAGAGATTAGACAGAGCAACAAGGCCGCTACCACATATTATAGAAATATGATGAATCTAGCGAATGTGGATCCTCAATTTTTAGATAGAAAAAAATAAATTAAAAAATTTATTTTTTGCTATAAAGTATCGGAAAAGTCATCCGATATATAAATTACAAAGGCAAGATGACTTGCCAAAAGGTTTTGAGCCTGGGGTGTACGGCCAGGGCGAGAAACCTGTAACAAATCATTTTTTAATACTTCTGTCAAGGATGACAGATTTAATTTCAAGGAGGAAAAAATTATGGTAGTACAACACAACATGCAGGC
>JAILFK010000011.1 GCA_024697595.1 Lachnospiraceae bacterium
TGTACTCCGGCTTCATAATGCTATGAAAGTACATTGATAAAAAACGAATTTTTAATGTGTTTTTCATATAACCACCACCTATCTTACTTTTTGGCAATAACGGTTATCCACGGTTTACTCTTATGATGATTGGATTTAACATTACTGAATCCCGCGTCTTTCAGTGCTCCTTCAATTTCCTCTACGGTATGGCATCTCATACCATCAATTATCTTCTCAAATTTAAGGCTGGTCTCATCAGTTCCATCGGACTCATTTACTATCATGAAGGTTCCGCCTGGTTTTAAAACCTTTGCAACCTGCGCAAAGCACTCCTTCAATCCAGGCCAGAAATATATAGTTTCAAATGCAGTTGCCAGGTCATACTCTCCCTCTGGAAGAGTCAATGCGGAAACATCTCCCTGCTTTACCTCGCATCGCCCACTTTTTATCGCATCTGCATTGTAAGCAGTTGCCTTACTTACAGAAACTTCGGAATAATCAATTGCTGTAACATGAGCAGACGGATACTTTTTAAGCAGCTCACCGGCATTTCTTCCTCCTCCGCATCCAATCTCAACTATATGCTCCGGTTCAATTGTTTTTAGATGCGACATGCCCCAATCAGCCATTTTGGCATGTCCACCATTCATACCATTTACCATCATTTTTCCAAGAAAGCCTTCCGGTTTTCTTGTCTGATTCACATAATCCTTAAAAAGTCCCATTTCTTACTTCCTCCCAATTAGTTTTGTACAAATGCCTGCATATCACCGTATTTTACCTTTGACACAATGTCATGGATTGCTCTCACAAAGTTTTTTACTGAATGAAGCATACTCCTTGCCCCATCTGTCAATTCCTATAACTCTTTTTCCTCCGCTTCTATCCATTTATATCGTCATTATAACTCTTTTTGTTAGTCACGGCTAACTATATTTTCAAAATAATAGTCTCAAAAATACCATTCTCTGCAACTGCCATAATTTCTATGTTTTCCTGAATGGACATTATGTAACCAGACTTATAGCTCCGCCACTCAAGAATCGCGGGAATTGGTTTTGATCGATACCGGCGGTGCTTTCACACGATTTTGGGTCTTAGCACCGCCACTTCCCTAGTCTCTCCCCTCGATGGCGAACGCGGTGGCAGTGCCAGGATATGTCATTTCATATAGCACCGCCACTCAAGGATCGCAGAGTTCAGTTTTAACCCAAAAAGGCGGTGCTTTTACCCGATTTGAGGTCTAGGCACCGCCACTTCCCTAGTCTCACCCCTCGATATCGAACGCGGTGGCAGTGCTAGGATATGTCATTTCTTATAGCACCGCCACTCAAAGATCGCGGAGTTCAGTTTCAACCCAAAAAGGCGGTGCTTTTACCCGATTTTAGGTCTTGGCACCGCCACTTCCTTAGTCTCACCTCTCGATATCGAACGCGGTGGCAGTGCCAGGATATGTCATTTCTTATAGCACCGCCACTCAAGGGGCGCGGAGTTCAGTTTTAACTCAAAAAGGCGGTGCTTTTACCCGATTTTAGGTCTTAGCACCGCCACTCAAGGATCACAGAATTCAGTTTCAACTCAAAAAGGCGGTGCTTTTACCCGATTTTAGGTCTTAGCACCGCCACTTCCCTAGTCTCTCCCCTCGATAGCGAATGCGATGGCAGTGCCAGGATATGTCATTTCTTTTTGCACCGCCACTCAAGAATCGCAGAGTTCAGTTTCAACTCAAAAAGCGGACTATAACGCAAATCTCGCATTACAATCCGCTTTCCTCATTACCACAACCTTTTATGAAGGCGAGTCGCCCCCAGTCGCCATATTATATATTTGTTGAATAACTTCAGGTGAAACGCTTATATCAAGTAAATCATTTTCCGCATTATTTCCTTGAGTCTCGTCTGCTGAATTTTCATTTTTAACAAACTCATGCGTTAGTTTTACCTGCATTTTTTCAGCGTCAACTGGATTCCCTTGATCATCAACATTTTCATCAGAAGTCTCTATAGCTTCATCGCATTGCTGTTCGGATAAAGAACTAACACGTTCTACCTGCTCGGCAAAATAATCCATTTCAGCTGATTTTTCAAGTATATTTAGTTTTCCATCTTGATTAAAATCAAAAAGACCATCATACATTCCAGGTCCATTTTCTATTCCTGCTGCCATGCTTATCCCTCCTTATCCTCAACTATATCAGCAATTTCTTCTATATTTATAATATCATATCGTCCAAAAAGTAATTAGCATTTTGTCAGTCTACTTCTCAACCACGCTAACTATATATTCAACATCCTCAGGAATTTCGATTTTGGGATCTGCAATTTTTACTTCCACAGATTTTCCAATATTTTCAAGGCCCATAACTAGATGGCACAGCGCGATACCCACGTCGATTTTTTGCAAATCGCCAGTATTTGGATTGTCATATCCCCTGTCCTTCTTCTCGTATAAATGATAGATCCCGTCCTGTAAAATGATTCTCCAAGGTTGCTTATTCACAGCCGACGGAGCCCACTTAACCATGTCAAATACATCTGCCATCTCTTCACAGATAACAAGCGGATTGTCCCAAGTATTTTCAAAAAATAATTTAGCATTTTCAAATCTTGAGTCGGCGCTAATGCCTTTTCGCATCATATTTTCTTTGAGAGACCTCTTCTTGGCAGGATATCCCAAAGGACTGACGCAAGGCATCATCTCGCCATCAGCAACATTTGCCGCAGCCTCAAACACCTCTCTTTTCATGGTTCCGCCAATCCAGACGGAGCCCACTCCAAGAGACCACGCATGCAATAAAACCTTTTCGAAAGAATAGCCAAACGCTACATCTGCGTATGATTTTTTCTCCACCTTGCCAGCTATATATAACTTTTCGCCAGCTAGCACAGGACTTGATAAATGGTGTTTTTCCGCATCAAGAAGCAAAAACTTTACAGGTATGTCAAATGGATTCGATACATTTTCCATATAGTTTTCAATGCTACTTTTAGCCTGATCGCTAATCTGATTTTCGTCAAATGTACGTACACTTTTTCTAGTCTTTATCAACTCTAACAAATCGCTCATATTAATTCCTCCAAAAAACTTTACGTCCGTGTATATATTTCACAATAGATATACACGATTGTAAAGTCAACTGAATATTATTAACTTTTCCAATCACACTCACTCCAATTTAATGTTTATCGTACTTATGGCCACTGCGATCACTCCAACACACATAAATGTGACATCCATCCCCACCGACAATTTCATAAAACCCGACACAACCGAATACACTAGATAAAGCACCGCATAAGCCGCAAATCGCTCAAAATGTTTTTTGGCATATTCTTTTCGTTTTTCAGAAGGAACATCCCTGGCCTCTTCATACATCACCCCGGTATACCAATATATTCTCTCCGTTTTGTAAATCACATATGTCAAAAGCACAAACCATATGCAAGAAATATTCATGGTTATTAGCGTCATCCCTTTTGTGTTAAATGGTAAAAAAACTGCAACCGTAAGAGCTGCAATATAAATAACAAACAGTAGCACTAATCCACCATAACTTTTCTTATATTCGTTCATTTCACACCTCCCAAAAATATCCCTCTCACTTTACAATATCGAACATCTGTTCTATAATATATTTCCAATCATTACAAAGGGGGTTTAAAAAATGGGTACACTGGCGCCAACTGCTGTAGATGTTATATGTCAACACTCCAAAGACGGTACCATTATACCTATGCGCGTGCGACTTACCGATGAAGACGGCATCTATCAAGCCTACACCATCAAACAATATCGCGAACTTTCAAAGCGTGGCGCTTACACAACCCCCGATGGATTTTACGTCTGCAACGACGTGCTGGTTTTCGAATGTAAAATAATTGTTTTCGGCCAAAGCAAATCCATCCGCCTTTATTACAATACGAAGCAGACCGTGTGGATGATGAGCGCCTAACTCTAAATCACCTTCGCGATTCTAATTTGCGCGTATCACTAAGTCACTTTCTCGCTCTCAATCATCTCACAACTCTAAATCACCTTCGCTACCTCAAGCTGCTCGCTAAAGGTAAATGCGCAAAGCATCACCGTCACGTCATAATCTGGATAATCTTTGACGAAATCGTTGTATGCCGCAAAACATTGTTTTGCCGATTCAAGAGGAGCATTTTCCAGCATTCCACCAAAAATCCCCGCACTTATAAGCGGAAAAGAAATGCTGTGCAAACCGTTTTCTTTCAGCACCAGCAAAGAATTGTAGTAAGCGTCATACAACTCTTTGAAAGCCTTCGGCGTCATTCTAAAATCCGGTCCCACAGCATGAATTATGTATTTTGCATTTGTCATGTTAAATGCTGGTGTGATCACCGCCTGCCCATCTCGCAAAGGCGTGTCATATTCCGCGCACGCAGCTTCAAGCTGGCTATGCCCCGCCTTTTGAAATATCACTCCGCATATTCCGCTTCCCGCAGCGAGGTATCCGTTAGCTGCATTTACCACAACATCAGCTTCTTGATCCGCACAGGACCCATTCACTCTCAATAGTTTGCTCATAACTTCCAACCTCTCCTTCTTCTCCAAATCCAAACTCTAACCCCATTATACAATTTTTGTATAAAAAAACACACCCGTTCCTACTATTTTGTACTGCCTGCCAAATGTTAGATTTTTTATCCAACTTACAACTCAGTACATTTCATAGGCAACGAGTGCGTCCCTCAAAAAGTCTTATTAATTTATTCTAAATATTCCCTCAAAAAAGTCTTATTTCTTACCCACTAAAATCGCAGAACCAGAAAGCCCCATCCAAAGTGCTTCCGATGGACTCATAAATTGTCCATTGGTTGTGTCGATCAATTGAACTTTCTCATAGCCCATATCCTTAAGCTTTGCCACAAAGGCTTCCATGTCGCCATACTTTGCCTTGGACATAATGTCATGGATGGCAAATGTACCTCCCTTTTTCAAAGTTCGAAGTGTCTCCAAAAGAATCGCCTGGCGATCACGACTCGGAATGTTGTGATAAACGTAATTGCTAGTCACCGCGTCAAATGTCTCATCTTCAAAAGGAAGCTTTGTTGCATCCCCCTTTTGGAAACTTGTATTCATCGCTCCTTCAGCTATCGCATTGTTCTCGCACAATTCTTTGGAAAATGATGCGTACTCTTTTCCCCAACGATCGATTCCAATCATCTTGGCGTTTGGATTTGCCTTGGCACACGCAATTGTCAACGCGCCGCTTCCGCATCCTACATCAAGACCAACTCCGCCATCTGGGATATTTACATAGTCAGCTATTCCCTCGATCACTTGTCGCGACAACTGACGTTTGCCATCATATGAAAATGCTCTGTACATTAGATACATCCATAGTGTCCCCACGCACAAAATAATTGCAAGCACTAAAAAAATCACCATCAACACTTTCTTGATAGCCATTCCTTCAAATGCTGCTGTGGAACCAAATATAATGCTAATCACCAACGATACTACAGCCAAGCAACCAACGCCAAATACCATTCCTTTTGGCATCCAATTTTTATAATCTGCCTTCATGTCTATTTCCTCCATATCATAAAGATTATAAACATTATACACCTTTTGGTTAGTTATGGCTAACTTTTATTGAAATTATTGTTGTTAGACTATTAATTTGCGTTAGAGGCGGTAGCATCCCCAGTTTTCGCCTCCTGCTACCGCCTCTTTTTCTTGTTCATCCTCGCCATCCCTGGTAAAAGGCGGTAGCATTCCCAGTTTTCATCACTTGCTACCGCCTCTTTTTCTTGTTCATCCTCGCCATCCCTGGTAAAAGGCGGTAGCATCCCAGGTTTTCACCTCCTGCTACCGCCTCCTTCGAATTCTCTAAGCGGAATATATGTCATTTCTTTCTTCTTAGGCGGTAGCATTCCAGGTTTTCACCTTTTGCTACCGCCTCTTTTTCTTGTTCATCCTCGCCATCCCTGGTAAAAGGCGGTAGCATTCCCGGTTTTCGCCTTTTGCTACCGCCGCTTTTTCTTGTTCATCCTCGCCATCCCTGGTAAAAGGCGGTAGCATCCCCCGTTTTCATCACTTGCTACCGCCTTCCTCGAATTCTCTAAGTGGAATATATGTCATTTCTTTTCTTCTTAGGCGGTAGCATTCCCAGTTTTTACCTCCTGCTACCGCCTTCCTTGAATCCTCTTAGCGGAATATATGTCATTTCTTTCTTCTTAGGCGGTAGCATTCCCGGTTTTCACCTTTTGCTACCGCCGCTTTCGAATTCTCTAAGTGGAATATATGTCATTCCTTTTTCATAATCTCCTCCTATTCATCCTCATCATCTAATTTATCATCATCCGACGAATCATCCTCGTCATCATCTAACTTATCATCATCAAATGAAAATCCCTCAAGGCCATAAGACCAATCATCATCATACAAATCATCTAACTCATCATCGTCGTCATCTATAAATATGTCATCCAGATTCACATCGCCTAGTATCTCGGACATGTTAGCCCAACTTGTTCTACTCGCTCTAATATACTCGGCAAACTCTTTAAAAAGATACAAGTTATGTTGGTTATATCGATTTATTACAGGCCCTTCATCGATACCATATAGCGCCTTTAATGCTGCAAAGAGATCATAATCTTCCGGTTTTTCTTCATTATAAAGTTCATCTATAAGGTCATGCCTGTATTCTTTATATTTATCAAGATTCGTCACATTTTCACTGTCCTCTGTTTCCTGCTTGAAAAATTCAGGATCCTTATAGCTTTGTTTCTTTTCTTCTTCAACAATTCTAAAGTTTTTCTTTTTATCTTTCATGCACTCCTCCAAATTCCAAACCCACATTTCACGCAATTCTGATTATGTCCGTGTAGATAAGGACCTCTTTGGCGCTCACCTCAATGTTATCATGATAGTGTCCAAAAAACCATTTCTTATAATCCACCGTTTCCTTGAGTTCCTCGAAATAATCTGTCTGTCGATCAGGCTGAAATCTCGTGCCACCTATTTTATTTTGTGTACTTGTCGCGCAGCAATGACTGATAATGTAATCCACCTTATTGTCATTTTTTTCGAGATTTATTCGCCCCTCTTCCATTTCTTCTTCGCTCGCCAACTCCTCGGCCCACCATGATAAATGGTTTACTCGATACGGAATCCAATCCCGCTCCAATTGGCGCTTCTTTTCATGATAGTTCGGATCATCCACATCCAATATTCCACCTTGGATATCGTGGCTGCTCGCCCCGCCAAAGGTAAATATTTTCTTTCCATCAATCTCGAATACCTGCCCTCTCATTAGATGGTAAATGTGCGGGCGAATTTGATGAACCTTGCCACCCTTCCACTTCATCACAGGATATTCGCTAAGCCTATCAAAATTTTCATGATTACCATCCACAAAAAGCAAAGTGTACGGCCGCTCCTCAAACCAATTCAACCAATGACGCTCATTCTTGCTCTCCATGGCCAACTGCCAAATTCCGCCAAAGTCGCCACATATTATCAGATAGTCATCCTTGGTCATATTCTTTTGCTCCGGAAACTGTTTTGTGCTAAATCTTCTGCTAAAATCTGCATGTGTGTCACCAGTTAAGTAAATCATAAATTCTCCTCCAAATTCTACAATCGATATGTCTTATATCACACGACCACCCTTTCATATGGTCGCTTTTTTCGCGAGCCACATTCCCACATGCCCTCGCATTATCATTATATCCTGCTAAATGTAGAATTTGACTAAACCATCAGTTCAAAACAGTCAATTTTCCTAAACTCCTGATTCAAAATCCGAATTTCCCTGAACGCCTCATTCACGACTCGCCATAAATCCCCATATTCCCGAACGCCTCACTCACGCCCCGCCATAAATTCCCGGATTTCCCGATATCGCTGGTCCATTGCCTGCCACGCCGATTCCGGCACCCAGTTGCCATTATGATGATGGGTGGTGTAGCTCAAATCGGTCTGATAAATGATTCCCGAATCAAAACTCTTACCCGTCAAAACTTCAAATGGATAAATGGTAATGTCATTCACAAATTGAAATCCACCATTTTTCACAAGACCATGTTTCTCAATGACCTGCGTGTACCTGACGGGACATGTTGAATTATCCCAGGATCCATCCGCCTTCAAATAAGGCCTGGCCTCATAACTCTTGCAAATCTCATCAAGAATTTTATTCCCCGGCTTCGCCCCCATTCCCGAACCGCACTCGATTCTGCTCAAGGACTCAAAGCTCATATATGCATCGTTGTACAGCAAATCGTCAATCGGACGAAGCATCTCCACATCCAAATCCATGTATACTCCGCCAAATTTTCGAAGCACATCCGCCCTGGCATAATCAGAGGCAAATGCCCAATTTTCACACTCAATCGCCTGATCAAAAAATGTGCACCCCTTCGGCTTATACGAATCCAAATTCCAAATCTTTATCTCAAAATCCGGCGCATACTTCCTCCACGAGTCCAAGCATTTCTGATATTTTTCTGGTAAATGTTCTCCCGAAAACCAAAATGTATGTATAACCCTCGGAATCACTTCTCTATCATTTTTTCGAAAATTCGCAGGCGGCTTGTCCGCCGAAAGCATCAACATATCCTCGTAAAGCGCCTCAATATATATAGAAGGAATCGCCTCAATCTGACTCAGCTTATCATTCGCGCGGATCTGTGAAATGATTTCCTTGTACCCGGTCACTGCCACCAAAATCAAGGTGTCTTCCCTGGTAAATGTTGCCACTTCCTCCATGTCTTCTCTGGTAAATGTTGCCACTTCCTCCATGTCTTCTCTGATAAATGTTGCCACATCCTCCATGGGAATTGCCGGATAAACCTCGCCATCAAGAGTTATGGTTTTATTAGAATTTGTTCCGGTAAATGCCACAAGATTCTTGATCAAACCACTATCACGCAAAAAAGGGTAGGTAATATTTTTAAAATGTTTTCCCACCCCAAAACATACGATTTGCTTCTTCTTCAATTGGTCAAATAATTCTCTTATCGCTCTATAGTTATCCATAGTTTTCTCTTTCTGATTTGTCTATGGAATTTATTATAGCATTTCGGTGGAAGTCCGCCACCGTGTTCGCTACTCCAGGTCAAATCCGACCCCCGCAGTTCCTGATCGACGGTAGGAAAAGAGAATTCTATCTTCTGCTACCGCCTCACTGTTCGCTACGAGAGGATGAGTCTCACGACAAAGGCGGTAGCAAAACCCAAAATCAGGTAATGCTACCGCCTGCCTTGCTAAAACCAGATCAATTCATGCCTAAAACCAGATCAAACTGTGGCTGAATCAGTTCAAAACCACCCCCGCAATTCCTGAGCGACGGTAGGAAAAGAGAATTCTATCTTCTGCTACCGCCTCACTGTTCGCTACGAGACCATGAGTCTCACGACAAAGGCGGTAGCAAAACCCCAAATCGAGTAATACTACCGCCTGTTTGGGGTAAAATCAGATTAAACCATAGCTGAATCAGGTCAAAACCGACCTCCGCAACTCCTGAGCGACGGTAGGAAAAGAGAATTCTATCTTCTGCTACCGCCTCACTGTTCACATTGCAGGGGGAAGTTTCACGACAAAGGCGGTAGCAAAACCCAAAATCAGGTAATGCTACCGCCTCACAGTCGCATTGCAAGGGTAAGTATCACGACACAATGCAATCATACAACTGGCTTACGATTTCAGACTTCTCATAGCCCTTGCCGATGAACACCACCTGGTTGCTTCTGTCACCGTAGACTTCGTCCCAATCCTCATCTAAATCCGGGAAGTCGCGCAACAATGGTTTCAACTCTCTTTTCGGCCAAGCTGACACCCACTCCGACACCTCTGTGATAGATGCGTTGCGACCTGCCTGCTCAAAAAGCTGGATGTGTTTCCAATCATCATCAAACCAAATATAACCCTTGGTACGGATCAACTCCTCTGGGTAATCTTCCAAAAATTTATTGAACTTATCTCTGTCAAATGGTTTCATCTCCTCGAACACAAATGATGAAATTCCATACTCATCAACGCAAGCTTCATCATCGTCATGCTCGCAATTATTTAGCGCGCGCTGAACTGCACTGAAAGCCTCCACCTCATCATAATCAAAGTCCGGACAATCAAGCAATAAGTCCAAGTCCACATCACCATTTACACAAGGAATCATCTCTGCCTCCTGCTGCAAATTACGAAGCCCCTGCTTAACCTCCTCTAGCTGCTCAGCCGATAAAAGGTCAGTCTTGTTGAGAATCATCAAGTTGCAAAACTCAATCTGATCGATGATGAGATTGATGATATCACCATCCTCTGTGTCCTCCTCCGGAGACAAACTATTTAAAAACTCACGATAGATTCTATCCACGTCAACCACAGAAACCACTGACTTTAAGTACACTCTAGTATCCTCAGTCATCTCCTCATAATTTACAAATGCCCCAGCAATTGACGAAGGCTCGCTTATCCCAGACGCCTCCACGAAAATCGCCTCGATACTGTGGTCCTGCGACAATCTCTCTATCTCCGCCATAAACTCATCGCGAAGTGTGCAACAGATACAACCATTTTGCATCTCCACCATTTCGATCTGGGCCACTTGATTCCCCGATTTATTCAATATGCTGGCATCGATATTGATGCTTCCCATATCATTTACGATAAGGGCGACCTTTCTTTTCTCCTGCTGTAAAATGTTTTGCATAAGTGTGGTCTTTCCCGAACCTAAATATCCAGTAATTACAACTATAGGTACTTCTCTTTTTGACATGATAAATTCCTCTCATTTTCCTGTGAAATGTATTCGCAACATTTCATCATCGCATTTATGTGAAATGCACTTGCAACATTTCGTCATCGCATTCAACCGTGCCCATTGCAAATTGTGAGTTTATCGCGTGATTAAATGTATAGTATCTGTCCACAATTTGCAACACGGTCGCAAATTATTATATGCCCATAGCAGACTCATGTCAATAGAATTTTCAACACTGTTGCATTTTTGCCAAAACAGCTATTCAAAAACAGCTACACTCCTAAATAAAACCCCACCAAAAATTTTACAACGAAAAAGTCGAATACCTATCCAGGTATCCGACTATCTTAATTCTACTTCTTCTTGCACTCTTGGCAAATGCACATCAAAACTGTCTTGCCATAATCTATCTCAATGCCATATTCCTTTTTTATCTTAGCAGAGGCATCCTCTAAGATAGAATTATCCAGATGAAAAATCTTACCGCAGACCGAACACTGAGCATGCATATGATCATGACATGAACCATGTCCTTCTGAATACTGATAGCAAGTTGCATTCACTCCGGTCTCCTTGTATTTTACAAGGCAGCCCTCCTTACATAGGCGCTCCAAATTTCTATAAACTGTGGATCTGTCGAGTTCCACTCCCTCCACATCAACAGCATTTAATATGTCTCGCGCTGTAAATCTTGTGTCTGCATTTTCTTTTAAATATTCAATGATTGCATTTCTCGGTTTTGTCTTGTATTCGCCTTTCATGCCATTCCCCTTAACCAAATAATAATCTAGTATGTAGACAAATTTTATTTCATAATATTTTCTACCATAAAATCTATTTTAAGTCATTAAACATTTTTTGCATAGTAGGATTATTTTTTGTAAGCTTTTTGACAGAAACATCATCCACTTTGTTATTGGCAATACGAAGTTGATTGTCTGAGCCGAGAAGTTCTTTCTTCACCTTCTCCAGGTGAGAAATGGTCTTGTCAATCTCATCAATAGCTTTATCAAAATGATTATGGGCAATCTCATAATTTCTTCCAAAATCATTTTTAAACTGCATCAAGCTATCCTCAAAAGTGGAAATATCAATGTTTTGATTTCTAACAATAGCCAACTCCTGCTTGTACTTAAGCGAGTTGAGGGCAGCATTTCGAAGCAAAGTAATAATAGGAATAAAGCACTGCGGACGAACCACATACATCTTGTCATATTTATAGGACACATCCACAATACCAGCATTATAAAGTTCATTATCGGACTCAAGCAATGACACTAGCACTGCATACTCACAATTTTTCTCGTTGCGATCCTTGTCTAGCTCTTTGAAGAAATGTTCGTTCTTGTGCTTTGTCGCTGTCTCGTCGGCCTCATTTTTCATCTCAAACATAATGGAGATAATCTCTGTGCCATTCTCATCTGTCTCGCGGTAAATGTAATCACCCTTACTTCCAGAGCGGGCATCATTATCCTTCTCAAAATAAGCATTTTGAAATGCAGTAGCACGAAGTTGGTTGAATTGAATCTCACAATGTTGCTCTAAGGTCTCGCCAATCATCTTCGTAGACATCTTGGTTTTTAAATCCTTATAAAACTCAATCTGTGTATCTTTTTCCTTCAACTTCTCAGCATTTAACTCGCGCTCATTAGTAAGCTGATTCTCCACATCTCGCTTGGCTTCCTCAACCTTTTGAACGGCCTGCATAATGGCAATCTCTTGCTTATCACCAGCTCGACTAATCTCATTTTGCAATTCCTTGTTCTTCTCCTCAGCCTTGCGAAGTTTTTCTTCAAGGTCACGAATCGCCTTGTCATGAGCCTCTTTATTTTGAAGTTGCAACTCCTTCTCCTTTGCATCCAACTCCAGCAAATGTTCATGCTGTAAATGCTCTTTCAACTCAGTCACTCGCGATGACAAATCTTTTTCAAATTCCTTGTCTCTAATCTGTTGGACAATAGAACTAAGTTCTGTGTCATCTACTGTAAATGCTTGTCCGCAATGAGGACATTTCAACTCTGCCATTTTGCCACCTCCTATTTCCTACCTCTATTCTACTTCAAATGGTGTGTCTTAAATCCGACTATATCGCCGCTGACCACCGAATCCCACAAATCAAATAAATGTATCGTATGTGCCTTCATCATTCGGCTGACCGCCAATCATCCCATAAGCCAAACAACCACACACGCCAGCACTCCTATCAGCAGTAGTAGTGCCAGCGGATTTATCTTTTTCTTTCCGCTCACCTCGATGTTATATACCTCGTATTCCGCCCGGGTCCTAGCGCGGCTGTTTTTTTGATTACCGCCAACTCGCTTCGCACCCGCCCGCGCCTGTCGCAAAGCAGACAATGGATCGCGCCTGTTTAGCAACTGCTTGTGAAAACGTTGCAATTCCCCCAAATCGTGTTCCTCCAAATCCGGCGCACCATTCTCGTGAGCAATTTGATTTCTTAACCATCGCAGATGCTTTAACATCTTGTATTTTTCATTCCAATTTGCAACCTGTCGAAAGCCTTCTGCGTCGTGGGCCTCCATTTGCTCAATATATTCTGTAACTCCTTTTTTCGACTGGAACATATCCTTGCAAATGTTGTCCACAAGCCTATACTCCTCGAAAAATTCCATCTCTAGTTTTCTCATATTTCCACCTTAGTTTTCTATGGTAAATATTCTAACATATACCCCACCATTTTCTAACCCCTTAGGCCATGTATCTGCATAAAACCTACCTGCATAAAAATACCCCCATTACTGAACTTTACATCGTCCGGTAATGAGGGTAGATTTTCAAATATTACTTAATCCAAGAGCCAGCGCTCTTGAAACCGCCCGAGATTTCATATCTGCCGGTGCTTCCATCGCCGCCTTGGTTGCAGCTTCATCTTGCTCTTCTTTAATCTGCTTTAACTCATCAATTGAACTATTGATATATCCATCAATTCTCTCAATCAGTTTCTTCCATTTTTCATCTTCCATCTCACGCCAGTCATCCTCAGCCTTGGTATCCTTGGCAGTAAGCTTATGCTGCTCCACCAAAGTGCTTTTCAACATTTTAAATACATCATATACATCCAATATCTCACCTGTGCTTTGACTTTTCAAAGAATAATCAGCATTTCCCGCAAGAGCCATGGTCCAATCCTGTTTCTTGTACATTGCATCATTATAAGATTTGTACTCTAACGCCTCCATTGGCGAAGCAAAGAATTTCAACGCATGCCAACTTCCCCACTTATCATCCACACCTGTTCCGGTGGCATCAGCATATTGACAAAATGCAAACATTTCCACAGCAGATGCCTGAGTCGGATCAACTTTAGATACATTTACATCCATAGTCTCATCCGTCTGGGCCATGCTGACACGCACAATTACATCATCAGAATTTGGATTGCTTATCTGTGTTGCATGTAACCCGATTCCATAATCTCCAATAAACAAAAATCCAATTCCCAAATCCATAAGTGGGCGCCCAGCTTCAGCCACCTGCGACACTTCACTCGTCTCTTCTATAGCATCACTTTGAGCCAACTCACTTACACTTGTTCCAGCATTTTCCAATGCAGCAGCAAACGTATCTGTCGCTTGTACTGATTCTGTCGCATTTGTTTGAGCCACAGCCTCTGCTTGTCCTGCCTCTCTTGTTCTCTGCACAAAGTAAGGCATTCCGGATCTTGAACCAATTCCTCCAATATTCATACTTTCTCCTTTCTGCAACCTATCTGTCAATCAAGGTCGCCCCCTCCCCGAAAGGTCCGAGGGGTTTGCTTTATATTATGCCGGCATGTTAAATGTTGGCATTGCATCAATAATTTCTTGTAATGGCGACCACTCCATTGGATCGAATTCATCCTCACTAGAACAATCGTCATCCTCATCTTTGTCCGAAACTCCCGCGATGGTAGTTGTAATCATATTCCCCCATTTTTAGTAACACAAAAGAAGAGCACTCCTACTCAATAGACCATTCCATTGATTAGTGTGCTCTCCTTAGCTATTTGTACACCATATATATCGGTGACTTTTGTAAAATGTTTATAGTTATGGAAAATATTTTCCCTCACGCCTCCACCAAATTCATCCTGTGCAAAATCATCTCGTTAAATGCACAATATTTGTCCGCCAAGCATACCAACCAGGCTTCCTTACATTTTGGCTTGTGAAAAAATGTTAACGGCCACATATGACTGCGAATTATATTTCTCTCTTTTTCTGTTATGGTAAATATTTTTTCAGCATTTACCAAAGCAGTCTCCGGATGGCTTATGCCGTGTCTGTAATCGCTCAAGCCACTTTCCTTTATGTCGTAAAGATAATAGTCATGTAGCATCGCACCTCTGGCCAACGCCTTGTAATCGACTTGCACATGAAACTTTTCTGATAAATAGTAGCTGTTCCAAGCCACATTTACGGCGTGCTGCAAGGTGGTATTGCCCTCGTGCTGCTCAAATGTCCCCATCTGCTTGATGTGCTCATCTGCCAACAACTGATTCAATTCCTCGATAAATATTTCTTTATTTGACTTCATATAATATCACTCTTCTTTTTCTTCATCCTCTTCATCTGGCGGGTCCACAATTGGAATAAACTTCGCCGCGAAGGAATTCTTATCACGATTTTTTATATAAAAATATCCAAAGGTACTAAAGACAAGTGCACCCACAAAATTTACCAGCAAATCCTTCATGGTATCGTTGATACCAATATCTAAATATCCGCCTTCAATCTCGTACTCACTTCCGTCTGCGAGATGTAGTGTCATGCCATCGATATCCTGGATGATCACAGGTACATTTTTCCCGTCAGGATTGATCAATATACTTTTGATTTCAGTGACTAGGTAATCCTTTTGCATATCTACTGCAAAATATTTATCGCCAGCGTACTCGATAAACTCCCAACACACGCCAACTGTCATGGAAAAACAGCAAGCTGTGATTGCGACAAATAGTGGTGACAAATTCACATGCTTCGAATTCCTATTTAACAAATCCACCAAACAAAATCCGATGGCGGCGCACAGGAATCCATTAATGGTGTGAAGCAAAGTGTCCCAACCAGGAATCTTGATGTAGAACTCGCTGATTTCGCCTAACACCTCTGCGGCAAAAATAAAGCAATAAACTATCGTCTCTAACACAGTAGGAAATCGAATTCCCAGCTGCTTGGTGACAATGTCAGGAATTGTAAACAAAAACAGTGTAAATATTGATAACACCGCATTGTTATAGCTTCCCGTGATAAACATTGCGATGGCGCAGAAAAATGTCAGCACTCGAAGAGTCACATACACCACTGCTGTGATGCGTCTTTTCTTCTTTAATTTCACAGACTGCCTCTCGCAATAATCCTCAAACTTTTTCTTTATTCCCCTAAATATATTCATTGAATTTACCCGCTTCCGATATTTTTCATAAAAAATGCTGCACAAACACTTAGATTTACTAAGCATTTATGCAGCACTAATTGTAACATGAATATTGATTATTTCATAGGAAATATTCCTATTTATTATCAACCCGTTCAGGATACATATCATGATTTCCAAAGCGACAACAAGCCTCTACGAATACGCGTGGAAATGTTTCATTACTACCATAATAAAGATGCGCAAATCCCCACCAATGATTCTCTCCAATCAATGCAGATTCCCAATTTCTCCCCGTCACGGGTTTCGTAGCGATGGCATCCGAGCCATTCTCCTCACAATCATAATAATGAAATTCATGCGCACGAATATTTCCAGCATCCATTGGTAAAAAACGTGCCATCTTCTCTTTCATCGTAATATAGCCAAAACGAACTAGCTTCCCGGTGTTATAACAATTTCTCGGAATCAATCCACACATCGGATATTTCTCACCCGATGCATCTTCTATAGATTCATGTAAATACATAAATCCACCGCATTCCGCTAGGGAAGGCATCCCATCCTTTATCGCATTCGAAATCGCTTCTCGCATGGAAATGTTTTCACTCAATTTTTGAGCAAATAATTCCGGATAACCGCCACCTAGAAGAATACCCTGGATGTTTTCTGGAAGGTGCGCGTCATGAAGCGGCGAAAAGAAAATCAGATCCGCTCCCATTTTCTCTAATAAACGAAGGTTTTCGTCATAATAAAAGCAAAAGGCTTCATCCCTAGCAACCGCAATACGTGGGCGAAAATCCTGGCCCTCGCCAGCTTTCAGCTCATTATGTATCCCGACGTTCTCTTTCGTATTTGATAACGCAGCTACTACATCGTCATTCGAAAGCGTACTCTCTTCTAACAAGCGCTCTAAATCCATGGTTTCCTGCAATAGCTTACCAAGTGTATCCGCCTGCTTTGTCAAATTTTTTACTTCCTCCGGTAATTTCAGTCCCAGATACCGGCTCTCCAGCGTACCATCTGTCTGTTTTGGCAGATAACCAAAAACAGCTATTCCAAGCTCTTCTTCGATCACCGGCTTAATCAAACCATAATAAGATTTTGAAATCTTATTTAATATTACGCCCGCGATCCGATGTTCCCTATCCATCTGCAAAAAACCGGATATTACAGCGAGGATGGAACGTCCCATCCCATGCGCATCTACCACTAAAACAATGGGTAAATCCAAAACAGATGCAACTTCATAACTGGAACCCTCATTCGATACAGGATTCATTCCATCATAAAGTCCCATCACGCCCTCCACAACCGAGATTTCGCTATCATTTTCACGGTAAAATACTTCCCGAATTCCATCCGAACCACTAAAGAACAAATCCAAATTTTTCGAAGGGACTCCAAGCACCTCCTTATGAAACATCGGATCGATATAGTCCGGTCCGCACTTAAAGGAACGAACCGCGTGGCCGCTCTGCTTCAAAGCCATTAATAGTCCGCATGTAATCGTTGTTTTACCACATCCACTACCTGTGGCAGCAATTAGGAATCCTCTATTCATTCTAAACTCCTTTGCAATCATCCTACTTATTTTTTTTACAAAAACGGAACGCGAAAATAAAGACCGGATTATTCGCCTGCAACATATGATAAGATCCCAGTTCCTTTACCTTACTTACCGAAACTTGCGTTACAGCTACATCGGTAACCGAAAATAACTTTAGGGCATTCTGCATTTCTACAATGCTTTCCATACTGACCGCCGTCATAACAACACGCATCTTCGGATTGATCCTTTGTAACTCATATAATATATCGATTAAATGTCCCTTATTTCCTCCGATAAATGCACAGTCAGCAGCCGGGAAATCCATAAAGCCCTTCGGTGCACACGCCTTTCTTACATGAACATTTCTAATGTTAAAATGAGAAAGATTCCGTTGAATCAAATCCACAGCACTTTCCTTACAATCTACTGCATAGACCGTAATATCAGGAGACATCATCGCGGCTTGAATAGCAATCGAACCGGTGCCGGCACCAATATCATAGACTATCGAATCGTTCGCTAATTCTAATTGACTAATCACAAGTTTTCGCACTTCCTCCTTCGTTATAGGAACCTGATCTCGAAGGAAATCCTCATCCTTTAGCTCTGGAGCAAGCGGTCTACGATGTGGTGCATCCTGTACCATCGCACCTACATATAAACCGTCTTTTTCCAACGATTCCAGCTGCTTTGCCAATTCTATCGGCTGATCTGTCGAAAAATCATACACCTTTTCCTCATCATACGATAAGGCATATCCTAAATAGAAATGTATCTGCCCTGCAAATTCAAGCGTGCGCAAACACTCGGCCATTTTCTTAAAATTATCTAATCCCGATGTCAAAAAGAACATTTTCTTTTCATAGCGAATAGCATCCAATAATTGTGGTATCCAGCGCTCTTCCGAAACACCATGGAAACTTAGGATTTTCGCATCCTGCCATGGAATCCCAATCCGTGCGGAGAGCATCTGTATCGATGAAATCCCCGGAAGAATCTGCAAAGAAACATCTGGGAATTTTTCCATCAGCGCTTCACGTATCTTAGACGCTCCACTATAAAAACCGGAATCTCCGGAAAACAGAATGACGACATGGGCTTCTCCGCAGTGGTCTCTTTGAATTTCCTCTAACTCCGGCAGAATATCCTCTGTCAAATAGTAAGGATACTTCTGTCCATTGCATACACACGTTTCCAACATGCGAGGAGCACCAAATACATAATCCGCCTTCTCTATAGCTCTTCGCACCTCCTTCGTCATCGATTCCGCTGTTCCGCAGCCGATGCCGGCCAAGGTAATCTGCAAACTTCTGCGTTCTAGCGATACTTCTAAAAGCTCCTCTAGACGAGTACAAACTTCCTGCATGGAAAGTGCCTCTTCACAGTTGCTCTCCGGACGACGAATAATATGTGTTTTCACATCACATTCTTCGGCAGCGGAAATCTTGGATTCCACACCGCCCGTATGACCACTTTCCTTGGTAACCATATGACGGATGTTATATTCCTGCATCAGGGACAGATTCATTTCCTTGGAAAATGGACCCTGCATCGCAATAATCTGCTTACCCTCTAGTCCATTTTCATAGCATAATTCTAAACTCTCCAGTCCAGGGAGAACGCGTACCACCAGGCGTTCACGAAGTGAAGAATCCTGACAATACATCTTTAAATCCTTCGACCCGGTCGTCAGGAAAATGTTTCCCTCCGTTTCTAGCAGCGCATTTGCACATTCCTCGGCAGATACATAATAAGCTGTTCCCTCGGGATTTGTCATATCCGCATCCGTATTGGGACGGAGTAAACGTAGATAGGTGATATCCGTATCTTCCACGCTCTTCTGAATTATAGATGTTACAAGGTTTGCATAGGGATGAGTTGCATCCACAATCACCGAGATTTTCTCCTTTTTATATAACTTTTGCATCTTCTTGCAATCCAAACGTCCTTCGTGAATCGTCACATGTGGAAGTTCCGGCATCACAAGAGAACCGTATTCCGTAGCCACACAAACATGACAATCTATGGAATTTCGGTCCAAAACCTCTGCTAATTCTCTTCCTTCTGTCGTCCCTGAAAAAATCAGTATGTTACCCATATCTTTCCTCTTTATCTCTCTGTCTTGGTTAAATATCCTCTCGGCGTCACGAGATGATTTTCTCTAATAAATGTCATCGAATTTCCAATAAACACCGTTGTAAACATATTGACCTCGCAGTCGCGAAGTTCCTGCAACGTGCAAGTCGTCGCACTCGTTCCTTCCCGACCAATATTTTCGACATAACCGCAGGCACGTTCCGGTGAGGCGCCCGCCGATAGCATAATATCGCAAGCCTTCTGTAGATAATCCACACGTTTATGACTGGACGGATTATAGAGCGCCATTGAAAAATCGCCTTGAATAGCTGCGATGATTCTCTTTTCAATCACTTCCCAAGGCGTCATCAAATCACTCAAACTAATCACGCAATAATCATGATTAAGTGGTGCCCCCAGTACTGCCGCACCGCTATTCGCCGCTGTGATACCGGGAACTACCACAAGTTCGATTTCTGAATCTTCGGGACGCAATTCGTACATCAACGATGCCAGACCATAAACGCCGGCATCGCCACTGCAAATCAGCGCCACCGTCCTGCCTTCCTCTGCCAGTTTCAAGCAGAGTTCACAGCGTTCCACCTCTTTTTTCATCCCTGTTGTACGGTAACATTTCTCGGGATAAAACTTCTTCATAAGCTCAACATAAACTGTATAACCAATCACAATCTCACTCTGTTCGATTGCATTTTTCGCCTGCCCAGTAAAAAAACTCTCATCGCCTGGGCCCATACCAACGATATAAATTAACTTTGCCATCTCAAATTCACCCTTCTTTTTGCGATTGCAAGTGTCATCCCATCTTTAGCAATCTTTTTCTGTACCAAAACGCCATCCTCTGCTGCTACCATCGCCGCCCGTTCACAGACATTTGAAACTCCAGTAATTTCCTGCACAAAATCAGATTCTGAAAAATTGCCCGAAACGTTCTCCAGTATTCGGGGAGAATAGGTTAGAAATGGTAACGCTACCTGCTGTGCAAACTGAACAAGCCCATATTCTCTTGCCTTCAGATCAATTGATGCCACCGCAGATACTTCCGAAAGTTCCACATGGGCTTCGATAAATGTCCTTAATTTCTCTGCAGACGTTCCTTTCTTACAGCCAACACCAATCACATAAGGCTTCACACGTAAAACCAGAATGTCCCCATCCGCGGTGGCGTAGCTCGCTCGCTTGGAATCCGGATGGATGACAAGGACATCACAGTCTAGATTTTGATTATCCTGTTCATCACAAGATAAATATGAAACACCATAGTCACATGGCAATTCACCCGTAAAACCAATGCCCGGTTCCAGTATAAATCGGATTTTCTTCCCATCTAACACATGCTTAGACACTTCTTGAATCCCGTTTCGATTCAAAATCTCCAAACCATTTTCCCAGGCAAATACATCTACCGAGAATGTCCGATTTACATCTGTTGCTGTTGTAATCACGGCTTTTGGCGAATATACTTTCTCCGCTCTTATTTGTCCATTTATCGTCCGTTCATAAAAGCGCCGTTCGATTTCTAAAGCCCAGGCATTCGCTCGTCCCATATGACCGGATAAGATGGGAATGACAAACTGCGCCGCTTCATCCATCACGAGAACCGGGCTATCCTTACATTTATCCGACACCGATGATGCAATCGCACGGACTGCAATGCCTGCCGCACCGATAAAAAGAATCGGTGCGCGAAGGGAAAAACAATCATGCACCCACTCATGGAGATCTTCGCCATCTCGCCTCTCCCAGATATGCTCTGGAAATGCATCTTCTACCTCTTTTGCCAATTCCCATCCTCGCTTTGTAAATGCAACAATTCTAACTATCATTTCTTCGCTCCCCTATATTCTGTAGAAAAGTCATCCGCATAAAGTCTTGACTTTTCATAGCTCGATGTCTGAATCACATCCCCCACCAGAATTAACGCTGTCTTCGTAATCCCATGTGCTTTCGCTGTCTCATCTAATCTAGATACGGTCGTCAGATATTTCTCTTCTTCCGGCCAAGATGCCTTGTATACAATTGCTGCCGGTGTATCTGCCGGATAACCGCCTGCCATCAGCTTTTCCGACAATTTATCAAGCATGGATGTGCTAAGATAAATCGCCATCGTTGCCTGATGAGACGCGAAGCGCTCGATACTTTCGAGCTCCGGCACATCCGTCTTCCCTGCCATTCTTGTGATAATCAGCGATTGCGAGATTCCTGGGAGTGTAAATTCGAGGTCCAGACTGGCCGCCGCGCCAAAGCAGGCACTGACCCCCGGACATGTTTCATAGTGAATGCCCTTAAGATCGAGCGCATCCATCTGCTCCCGAATCGCTCCATAGACACTAGGATCCCCCGTATGCAAACGAACCACTTGTTTCTTCTCATCTACCGCCTGATAGATTACATCCAAAACTTCTTCGAGTGTCATATAAGCGCTGTTATGAATCTCTGCCTCCGGGCAATACTCCAGAAGTTCGGGATTCACAAGCGAACCCGCATAGATTACCACATCCGCCTGCTCCAAAAGCCTTGCACCGCGAACCGTAATCAAGTCCTTCGCACCACATCCAGCTCCAACAAAGTGTACCCATATCTTATCTTTTTCATCCAAATTGTTTAATTTCATATATTAAATCCTCTGCTCCATCGGTCTTTCCCATCAGACCATATTCATTCGAAAAAACGATGCATTCGATTTCAAATCGTCCTGCCGCACGTTTCTTGAGATAATCCTGGATTTTCTCCATCACAATCGACATAAATTCCGTCTCGACACCCTCACGTTTCACAATCTCGTAAGCTGCATCCGTCGAGATACATTCCTGCATCTCTTGTAGTGATTCCAAGCTCATTCCACATCGTAATCCTGCACTGATCATCAATTCGATTCTACAATCTGCTTCCTGCGAATGCATATTCATAATGCCGCCAGAAACTTTAATTAACTTGCCAATATGTCCGCATAATAACACCTTCTGAAATCCAAGAGTTCCAATCTGATCCAGTGTAGTTCCAAGAAAATTCGAACACTTCACGGCAAGATTCAAATCAAATCCATATGTCTCTCGCATAAAATCTAGTCCATAATTTCCCGGCGCAATGACGATATTCTCCATCCCAAGCGCCTTCTTCTGGTTCAATTCCACTTGAATTGTATCAAGAAGCGCCTGCTTACTCATCGGCTCCACCACACCAGAAGTCCCCAGAATCGAGATTCCACCGACGATTCCCAATCTGGGATTAAAGGTCTTCTCGGCTATCGCTTTGCCCTCCGGTACGGAAATGACTACGCGAAGCATCCCCGTATAATCCAGCATATCCATCACTTCCTGAACTTCCTCTAGAATCATCTGTCTCGGAACGGAGTTAATCGCAGCATTTCCAACTGGCTGATCGAGTCCCGGCTTGGTAACGCAGCCGACACCTTCTCCTCCTTCAAGAATAATTCTACTTCCTACTTTCTGTTTTTCTGATACTGAAGAAGGCAACATTTCCACATCCTCAAGGAAACACACCGTCGCATAGATCAGCGCTCCCGTCGTTTCGTCCGGATCATCGCCACCATCCTTTCGAACGGCACAACTCACTTCTCTCTCCGAGCGTTTGATATCGAGGATTTCCGGTGTATATTCCAGTCCCTTCGGTGTCTGAATCGAAATCTCATGTTTTTCCTTGCCGCTTAACAGCATATAAGCTGCGGCCTTGGCAGCTGCTGCACTGCAGCTTCCGGTTGTAAATCCAATTCTCATAGATTCCCCTTTTTCATCTCATAAAAAACCGCATTACAAATCGCTGCGGCTACATTACTTCCACCTTTTCTTCCCTCATTAATAATATAGGGAATATCCGTCTCCATAATTCTCTCTTTAGCCGCGACGACATTGACAAATCCAACGGGAACACCGATGACAAATTCCGGTCGAAATTCCCCACGGTCATACATCTCTCTTAGATTCATCAGCGCTGTCGGCGCATTTCCAATCGCAAAAATCACCTTGTTGGGGAGTTTTGCCGCGCGTTCCATACTGACAGTCGCACGCGTCACAGCACGTTTTTTTGCCTCGGCAGCAACATCTGCATCCGCCATAAAACAATGGACTTCACCGCCAAATTCCGCCAAGACACCTTTATTAATTCCGGACAATGCCATATTCGTATCGGTCACAATATGCGCCCCTTCGCGAATTAACTTCGCCATCCTAGGAATCGCATCCTCGGAAAAGCGCATCGTCTCAGCATATTCAAAATCCGCCGTCGTATGAATACATCTCTTTACAAGAAATGCAACTTCTTCCGGAATATCAAGATTCCTCTCTTTTAATTCCTGCGTAATGATTTCAAAACTCTTGGCTTCAATTTCCATAGGTGCAATATGTTCAATCTTCATAACAATTCCTTATCTTCTCTATCAATGCTTTATTATCTTCGTGATTTTTAACGGCAATTCGATAATAACCCTGTGTTAATCCCTGAAAATTACTACAATCTCGAATCAAAACTTTCTTCGCTAATAGTCTTTCATATAGATTTCTATCTGCTTTGTTCCTCTGTTTTTGAGATTTCTCTTCTTCATTCACATAAAAAAGAATATAACTTGTATCCGATGGATACACGCGAAATCCCAAATCCTTTAACGCGTGTGACAGATATTCTCGCTCTGTCTGTATCATTGCAAGCGACTTCTCTTCAAAATCGGTATGTAACAAAATTTCACAACAGTGTGCAGATACATCCTGTGCCAAAACGGACATATTCCATTCGGATAATTGTCTCGCCACCAGCTCAATATTCTCCTTCTTCGAAATCAGATATCCCGTCCGAACGCCCGGCAGGGTAAATAATTTCGTAAAAGTATTTACAATCAGGAGATTATCATACTTCTCGATCCAATCTTTCCAACTTGCTTTTCCGGTGGCATCCGACATCCGTAAGAAACATTCATCAATTACCACTCTGGTCTTCGTCTTATGACAACGTTCCATAATCCGCTCTAAAAGTGATTCCGCGATATTCCTACCCGTTGGATTATTCGGATTCGTAAGGAATAACAGATCCACCTCTTCGGAAATAAGATCCAGATAATCTTCCTGTAGCTGAAAATCCAACTCCTCTTTTAATTGATATTCCACAATCTCACAACCGATCGACTGCTGGGCATGTCGATATCCATAAAATCCTGGGCTAATCAATAGTGCTTTCTTTGGCATCCAGGCTCGCGCGATTGCGAGAAGTAGCTCTGACGCACCATTTCCACCGATGACTTGCGAAACATCCACCTGTTCCACTTCTGCAATCTTTCGCCGAAATTCCATCTGCGATGGATCCGGATAATGCTGAATCTTAGAAATGCTACTCATCAGACATTCTCGCACGCTATTTGGAACCGGATAAGGATTCATATTAACGGAAAAGTCCTGCTCAATTTTCTGTGTATAAATATCTCCTCCGTGTATCATGGATCCTCCTTTATTCCGTAACACGTACGAAGTCTTTGCTCCGCCAAACATTTAAAATACAATTACGATTATTCCCATCGCCAGCATACAAAGAAAAACCGTCAAACCTTCGGTAACAAACATCAACTTACAAGCCCTACGAATATCTTCCGGCTCGATTTCTCTCATCGCATCTCCAATATATGGTTTCTTAACAATTTTCCCAAAATAACTCGCATCTCCTGCGAGACGAAGCCCCAGCGCACCCGCACATACGCTCTCTGTCTGTGCGGAATTTGGACTCTTATGATGATAGCGATCTCGTAGATAGATCTTCCATGCATTTTTCGCAGAATAATCCTTTCCCAAAATTCCAGCGGCAACCACCATAAAGATGGCACTGAGTCTCGCTGGAAGAAAATTCACTACGTCATCGAGTTTTGCTGCAAAGAATCCAAAATTTTCATAACGATCACTGTGATAACCAATCATCGAATCCATCGTATTGATTGCTTTATACGTCATTCCTAAAATCGGACCACCCAGACAAGTATAAAGAAGGGGACCGATCACACCGTCTGAAGTATTCTCTGCAACCGTCTCCACCGCAGCCCGGGTAACTCCAGCCGCATCCAGCGCTCCTGTATCCCGACCAACAATCATAGATACAGCATATCTTGCATCCACCAGCGTCCCATGCAAAAGCGCATCCTGCACCTTCCGGCTTTCCCTCTCTAGAGAACGTGCTGCCAGTATATAACAAGTAAGAATCATTTCCATAAACACTCCAAAAAATGGATGCAGCGCATAGCTTAAACCAAGAATCAACGCTGTCAGAACAGATGTTATTCCAACCACCAGTACTACGATGAGAAGTCCGCAAGTTCTTTCCCTTTTCGGATTTCTCACATGATGAATTTTTAAAATCGAATCCAAAAATATATGATCAAATTTATCAATCAGTCTTCCAATCCAACGAATTGGATGCGGTATGTTCCATGGATCTCCCACCAGAAGATCAAGTAGGTAACCCAGGAAAAAGGCTGTCATATGATATCGCATCAATCTTATCCCCTTCTATCTCTATTTCTATTCGGTAACCTTCTCCATTTCCAACCTGAAAATCAAAATAATCACCGAATCCCAAACTGCTTAAAATCGCCATCAAACTACCGCCATGACAGATGATAAAAAGCTCCTCTTTATCACTATTTCGTACTGCGTTCATAAAAGCCTCACGCGTCCGATCGATGAATTCCTCACGCGATTCGCCATTTGGAATTTTACTGATACCCCCGGAATCAATCCAGCTTTGATACTCCAAATTGCCATTCAAATCCTCATAATTCTTCCCCTCAAAATCTCCAAAATCCATCTCTTCCATCCCCATTAAAATCGAAGGTGTTAACTTTGGAAATAAGACAACCCCCGTCTCGATACAGCGTTTCATCGGAGATGAGAGATAATCCATACGGTTTTCCCGCATGGCTTCGTAACTACTCTGAACGTCCTCAGCATGATGTAGTCGTATCTCTTGTAACTCCAGAATTCCATCTTCACTTAATCCTTCATCTGTCTTTCGACCCACATAAGAGTGTCGCAGATTTCCAGGGGTTTTACCATGTCGCATCAGATAAATCTTTCTCTTCTTCATATTCTCTTCCTATATTCCAAAATAACCGCAGGCACCAATACAAAGTAAGGTAATCAACTCCCCTACTACGATATAAAAGCCTGATGTATCCCCTGTTACCCCTCCAAATTCACGGCGACAAAGTCGACAGAAATACAGACTAAAAATCGCAAAGCCGGCAACACAACAAAGTCCCACCATAAGATTGATACAAATCATGACAGACAATCCCAAAATCAATTGGATAAAAAGAATCACCAGGTCCGTATATCCCATATGCTCTGTCTCCATATGAAGCATACCTTCACGCTTTGCATGCGGAACGATATAGGCGATAATACCGCACGCGCATCTGACAACATAAAAACTACATGCATAGAGAATCACATACTCTCTCGTAGAGACTGCTACCAACGAAATCCCGCATGCCCAAAATAAGCTATAGATCAATAGATGAATCACGGCAAAAGCACCGATATGTGGGTCCTTCAGTATTGCCAATTTCTCCTCTTTCGAACCATAGGATTTCAATGCATCCTGCACATCCATAAAGCCATCCATATGAAAGCCGCCTGTTACAACAAGTGGAACAAGCGAATACACAGTCATAACAAAAATCAAAGGAATGCTTGCCTGGTCAAACAGTAAGCTGATTCCATATACCAAAAGACCAATGATTGCACCGACCCAAGGTAAAAATACCAAATTATGTTTTAAATCCTCTTCTCTCCATTCAAAGATCGGCATGGGAATCTTGGAATAAAGAGAAAAAGCTACAATCATGCTTCTAATGTATTTCATGATGTTTCCATTCTCCTTCTGTAAATTCATAGATGTCATCTGCTACATTACGTAATTTCAAATTAATCTCATGGATCATCGAAACATAATAAGATGTTTCGTCATCATATTTTGAATTCTGCAAAGCAAATTCGTTCGTTACAATCACAAGATTTTCACAGCAATCCCGTAAACTCAAAACCTCTCCCAGAATTTTGTCCTGCAGTTCCTCTTTGCTACTCCCCTGATTTTCATCCGCATAAATTTCATTTCCAATCAGATTCGACATACATTCTAATAAAACCGTGGCATCGGGGGAGATTTTCTCCGTTATTGTTTGCAGAAAAACCGGGCACTCAATGGTATGAAAGCCTTTTCCCTCACGCTGCGCCCGATGTTTCTGAATACGTCTCTTCCCTTCTTCCCCAAACGGAAGCATCGTCGCAATATAGTATTTTCTTCGATTTCCCGCAAGCTCTACCGCAAGCTGTTCCGCGAGTTTGGACTTCCCACTATCCGGAACTCCGATAATTAAAGTTATCATCCAACATCCTCTACTTCTATTTTCCTAGGATTCAAATCTCTTATACGCTTCGATTCTCGTCTTTGTAAAAGAAGAACCATGTTTATAATAATAAAGAATCGTATCTAATAAGGAGAATAATAATACTGCTCCAGTTCCTTCCCCCAGCGCCATGTCTCCATGTATATAATAAGGCAGGCCGAGTTCCTCTAAGACCAATGCATTGCCTCCTTCACGGCCCTTGTGACTGGCAAGCATATAGTCTTTCACCCCCGGGCAAATGCGCTCTGCAACAAGAGCAGAGACAGAACTGATTAGTCCGTCAAGAACGATTGGCACATGATAAATTGCGCCACCAATACAAATTCCCACAAGTCCTGCAATATCAAGACCGCCAAGACATCGAAGCATCTGCAAAATAACTTCTCTCCCGCCGTCTACGTGTGAACCGTCCAATGTTGAAGCAGCCTCCAAAACGGAAGCATAGCGTGATAGTCCCTTTTGGATGACTTCCTGCTTATGGAGAAGTCCGGCATCTGAAAGTCCGGCGCCACGTCCCGTCACATCTTTGGGATCCAATCCTAAAATTGCACAGAGAAGAGCGGTCGAAGTTGTCGTATTTCCAATACCCATCTCGCCAGTTGCAAGAATCGTATATCTCTGTTCCCGCAAATTCTTCACCAGATCGATTCCATGCGAAATCGCCAGAAGTACTTCCTCTTCCGTCATGGCAGGCTCTTTTAAGAAATTTCTCGTTCCGCAGCGGACTTTCCTATCCTGCACGCCTAGAATCCTTTCCTCGCAATCCATACCGATATCCACCGGTACGATATCGACCTTGGCACTCGCTCCCAGCACAGAAACGGTACTGATTCCATCGCCCAGGTTTTTCGCAACACTCCTTGTAATCTCCTTGGAGCTCTGCGAAATCCCCTCTTCGACAATTCCATTATCTGCAATCATAATAACAGCAGCACGGCGACTGATCTCCAACTCTTTCGTACCGGATGCCGCGGCAATTCGACAGATGGCATCCTCGAAATCACCAAATCCGTCAATCGGCTTGGAATGCGCATCCCAGTTCTCCTTTACGCTCTGATAAATCGCATCATCCACCGGGTCGATTTTTAATTCAAAAAGCTCTTGTTTTGTCATATTATAATTCCATCATCTCGTAGATTTTCTTCAAATCCATATGCTTTCGCATCTCCTCCGCAAGCTTATCATATTCCTGCTCTTTTAATTCTTGATAATCTACAATTTTATCCAAATCAAATGTGATACCCTTGGATTTTGCAATGCTATGAAGCAACGCCTCCACAATCTCATGTCGATCAAAAAATCCATGAATATAGGTTCCATAGAGATTTCCATATGCGTAGCCAGACTGGTCAGCCGTAAACTCCACGAGTTTCGAACGACCGTCATAAACCACGTCCATTTCATCTACCACTTTCGGCTTCTCTACCGGCTTTGTGACGCCCATATGAATCTCATAACCGGTATACTCGAGTCCCTGCCATCCATCCAGCACGCCCGTCACTTCTACAATTTGTCCATGGACCTGCCTACGATACTTCTGTTCCTCTAATACGGTTTCCACCGGAAGCAAACCAAGCCCCGTAATCTCTCCACCGGATTCTACGCCGCTTGGATCCGTGATTCTCTGCCCCATCATCTGGTAACCACCACAAATTCCAATCACCGGGTTGCCCTTGGAAGCATATTTTAAAATCGCCGTTTCCATTCCGGACCCCTTGAGCCACTTCATATCGGAAATCGTATTTTTGGTGCCCGGCAGAATCAATAGATCCGCATCCTCGATTTCTCTTGGCATCGTGATATAATTCAATGCCACTTCCGGAATCTGCTCAAAGACATCAAAATCGGTAAAATTCGAAATATGTGGCAAACGAATGACAGAAATCTGAATGACGCCCTTAGCCTTTCTCTCAAATCGCTCCGTCAGAGAATCCTCATCTTCCAGATGTAGCTTCATATAGGGGAGCACGCCCGTCACCGGAATCTTGCCACGCTCTTCTAACATCTCGATTCCCGGGTCCAAAATCGTCTTGTCCCCACGGAATTTATTGATAATCAGCCCCTTCACACGGTCTCTCTCTTCGGGTTCTAAGAGTTCTAAAGTACCAAGAAGCTGCGCAAATACACCGCCGCGGTCAATATCTCCAACCAAAAGGACCGGCGCATCCACAAGCTTCGCCATCCCCATATTTACGATATCATTCTGCTTTAAATTAATTTCCGCCGGCGAACCTGCACCCTCAATCACGATGATATCTGCATCTTCTTCCAACTTTTCCACCGCATCGAGAATATCCGGAATGAGTTTCGTCTTATACTGGAAATATTCACGTGCGCGCATATTCCCCACAACCCTGCCATTCACAATCACCTGCGAACCGCAGTCATCCGTAGGTTTTAGAAGAATCGGATTCATATAAACGGATGGCTTCACACCAGCCGCCTCCGCCTGCATCACCTGGGCACGTCCCATTTCCAGGCCGTCCTCTGTAATATACGAATTCAATGCCATATTCTGGGATTTAAATGGCACCACACGATAGCCATCCTGCTTGAAGATACGACATAGTCCTGCAACAACGAGAGATTTCCCGGCAGAAGACATCGTCCCCTGCACCATCAGGAAATGTGCCCGTCTTTTGGAATTTTCTGGTTTGCTCGTCAAATCACAATCTTCATCCCTGTATTCACGATTTACCTCCAGGTTCTCCTCGAGTTTCTTAACTGTGCTTTCCCTTCCGTAAATCCGTTCAAAACTGCCCGGAGCAATATGGAATAACCGCTCGATATACGACGTCTGGAACACATCTGAAACCGGCCCCATACAGTCCACCTCGCCATGATCATTGATACAAATCACCTGATCTGCAACATTTCTAACAAGTTCTAATTCATGCATAGAGAGAAGCACACCGATCTGCTTTTCTTCCACGAGTTTTCGAAGATTCTCAATAAATTCAATCTTGTAACCGATATCCAGAAAGCTCGTCGGCTCATCCAAAATCAGGATTTTCGGCTCCTGCACCAGTGCTCTAGCAAGGAGCACACGTTGCTTCTGCCCGTCACTAATCTTGTCAAAATCCAAATCCCGAAGTTCCGTCGCACCAACGAAATCCATCGCCTCTTCAATCGCTCTATGATCCGCTTCCGAAAGCGTTCCCATAAGACCAGTAAACGGATACCGTCCAATGGAAACCACTTCATAACAAGTGGTATATTCCGTATCGCGGCGTCCCGTCATCATCACTGACATCCACTTTGCACGCTGACTCTTCGAAATACTACGAAGTTCTTGTTCATCGATATAAATCGCGCCATCCAACGGTTCTAATATCCCGGAAACTGTCTTTAGAATCGTAGATTTCCCTGCGCCATTCGGACCAACCAGAGCCACAATCCCGCCCTGCTTCACCAGAAGACAGATATCCGAAATCAGAGGCTTCTTATGATATCCAACGGATAATTCACTTGTATGTAATTCTAGCATAACTAGCCTCTCTTTCTCTTCATCATAAGGGATATCACAATCGGTGCACCAAAAATTGCTGTAATTGTGCTGATACTGAGTTCTGTCGGTGCGAAGAGATAGCGCGCCAACAGGTCACAAAACAGACAAAACGCCCCACCGCCAAGGAACGATGCTAAAATAATCACTAGCGGTTTAGCGGTATGAAAGGTACTTCGGATGATATGTGGTACCGCAATTCCCACAAAGGAAATCGGACCGGCAAAAGCTGTCACTGTCGCAGACAACAGACTCGAAACGCCAATCAATAACAGGCGAAAAACCCGCACATTCATACCAAGTGAAAAAGCATACTGCTCTCCGTAGAGAAATGCTTCGATTCCTTTTGACAAAAAGATGGCCGCAACCAGTCCAATCAAGACAACCGGAAGGAAGGTATACACCTGACTCCAGGAAATCGAAGAAAAGGAACCCAGCGACCAGGTGTGCAAATTCACAATATTTGAATCACTTGCAAAGGAAACCACAAGCTCCGTAACCGCCGAACAGATATAACCAATCATGACACCACAAACAATCAAAATCGATATATTATGCACTTTCTTTGCCACAAGAATGACAAATACTGTTGCCATCAGTGAACCGAAAAGTGCAGCTACAATCATAGATACCGAACTTAAAACCATTTCATACTCTACAGCCACAACCATAAGAAGTGCCACGACGAGTTTCGCACCGGAAGAAATTCCCAATACGAAAGGTCCTGCAATCGGATTATGAAAAAACGACTGCAGAAGATAACCGGAAAGCGCCAATGCGCCTCCGAGCAAAAATGCCGCGATGATACGTGGCAAACGAATATCCAGAATAATCGTACTTGTCACGTCACCCTTGCCACCGGAAAAAATAATGGACAAAGCTTCTGACAAAGACACGTCCGTACTTCCCGTATGAATATTCACCATTACCAATATAATAATCAGAAGTATCTCTACTCCAAATAGAATGGTACAGCGCTTTGTCATATTCTCCCTCCGTCATCTTTCTTCAAATCTCTTAATCCAACGCCTTAAGATACTGTAAATCCGTCGTATTTCCACAGATTATGTTATGAAAATCCAGAATAATATCTGCAACCTTGCTACTCTCCTGGAACATATTTAAATTCGTACAGTACACATTGCCTTCCTTCACTGCTTTAAAATCCGCAAACAAAGCATTCTTCTCTTCCAATTCCTCGAGGGAATTGACGCCGCCATCAATCGTGCCATTGTAAATCAGAATATCGGCATCCTTCGCCTCTTTATAGAAGTCTTCCCAATTGATATTCAGTGTTGACAGCATATTGTCTTCCTCGATATTCAAATTGGAAAATGCATAGCTTCCACCAGCGATTTCCACCATCTTACTAAGATAGTCTCCCGGCTTTCGCACATTGACATAGCCATTGGAGGAAATGTAAAAGAACGCAACCTTTAGGGATGTTTTTTCTTCTTCTATCTGTGTATTCAGGCTTGCTGTCAATTCTTCCACTTTCGCTGCCTGCTTTTCAAAAAACTGATTTGCCTCTTCTTCACATCCCAACAGCACACCATAGAGCTTGATCCACTCCAAACGCCCCAGAGGCGACTCTTCATAGCTGGAACGTTCAATCAAAACCGGAATCCCTACATTCTCCAGTTCTTCCTGAATCTTTGGCGAATGATAAATCATCGTCGACTCAATGGCCAGACCGGTATTCGCAGCCAAAAGCATCTCATAATCCGGTGCACTATACTTGCCAACATATGTGATGTCACCATCATTAATCGCTTGCTTCACTTCTATCATGCTGTAATCATCTTCTGTTGTACTACAAGTTTTTATTACATCCAACTGCTCTAACTGAAGAAATAAATCCATCGCCGAAGAAGCCGCGAGATAGATACTCTTTCGGGCATCCTCCTCATAAATAATTGTAGCATCTGAAAATCCCAGATTATTTTTTTCTCCACCTGATGGAATCAGCACATAATCTCGCCCATCCGCAATATGTATATGCACATAATCCTCTTCATAATAATCAACAGAAAACTGTGTCGCATATGATAACTCCATAGAATCAACCAGCGCATAGTCCCTACTTCCTGTTTCCTGTTGCAAATCCGCATCCGCTGTATTTCGTCCGCATCCTCCCAAAAACAGGCCAAAACTACAGCATAACAGACACGCAGCGAGAAGTAATGTCGCTGTGCCGTTCCATCTCCTGACGTTCCTAAATCTCTTCATCCAAATAACCAAAACAGCCCCTGGCATGCCACGGGCTGTTCTCCTTCTTATTGCATTGTTGACAAATCAAAAGTCAATGAATATTCAATCTCATGAGGTGTGCTCATCGCAACCGTATCCGCTGTAACAGTTACAGGCGCAGAGATATCCGAAAAAGGAATCTCAAATACGGAATTTCCCTCTGTATTCACCGGCTTATACTTCACACCATCGACGATCATGTAATCGTAATACGGACTGCTCCACTCGATTGTCACGGTGTAAGTACCATCCGCGCCAACCTTGACCGGCGCAGGAGAAGTAATAGTCGAACGACCGGAGCCACCCTCCAAGGCAACTTCGACTGTATAGTCACCCTCAGCAAAAGAAGAAGTATCATTTCCGGCAGTCATGGTAGCTCCTTCCGAAGCCACCGGATTGGAAACGCGAACCTTGTGATCATACCAGGTCCCCTTAGTTCCAACCAAAGCGAGGTCGAATTCTTTATCAATTACTGGTACCGGTACATCAAATGCATGCACATCTTCTGTAAGACCGTCAGAATAGGTTACGGATTCCTCTGTAGGCTCAATCAGCTCTGCGCCTTCCTTCTGCGCATCTTCTGCGGTACCTAAATACAGATTTACGATACGTGCAGATGCAAGAACGATGTGTACAGTCCCCTGACCATCTTCTACCGTAAGGGTAGCCTTGCCATCATAAGCATCGTTGATATGAAACATCGTTGAATCTGTTGTGAAATCAACCGTATACGTACCATCTTTCAAATCGAGAGACGCTGTCTCTGTTGTCTCTTCTGTCTTTGTACCCTCTGCTTCCTTGGATGAATGAGCGTTTCCACAAGCTGTGAAAGCCACTAACATCATGAAGACAAGATATAAACTCAATAATCTCTTTTTCATGTATTACTCCTACTGCTCTGTAATATATAGATTTCGTTTTTTACTTATTAATTACATCAGAAATATGCTGTACATATAACTGCTGCACATCTTCGACTCGACCTAAGCCCTGAATCTGTGTGTCGATGGAATCAAAGTTTCCAAGCGCCTTAAACTGGCTCACCCAGGAATCTTCGTCGGAACCAGCCATATCATTATTGGCATGATCCCCAGCAACAACCATGAGTGGGCGAAGTACCACCTTAGTATAACCAGCTTCTTTTACATCGCTAATAATGTTTTCACAAGCAGTTTCTTCTGGCTCCCCTTCTACTGTACCAATCCAGACATTGTCATATCCTAGTTCCTGCATCTGTGTCTGCATCTGTAAATAAGTCACCTTTGCTGTATGAGATGTACCATGCCCCATGAACACGTAAGCAACACCATCTTCTTTTGCTGCTTCAATAGATTCATAACCGGATGTAGAAACAGCTTCTGCTGTAACACTCTTTGCTACGGCTTCCTTATCTGCATTTATATCTGTCCCTGTTTCACCAACTTCACCAAGCAGTGGTTCCGCAATTTTTACTGATTCAAACTGATCTGCATATTCATTGACAGAAGCAACCATAGCATCATATTCTGCACCCTGCATTAAGTGTGTAGGCTGAACCACAAGATTCTTAACGCCATTCTCAACAGCACGGTCTAGCGCCTGCTCTACATTGTCAATCTGCTCCCCATCACGAGCAAAAATATGATTAATAATAATCTGAGAAGTAAATGCTCTTCTTACCGAATAATCCGGATAAGCTTCTGCAATTGCACTTTCAATGCCACCAATATCTTCAGTTCTACTTTCATTGAAAGATGTACCAAAACTTACTACCAGGATTTCATTTTCACCAATATCATCGGAATTCAAAGGATTATCCAAAGAGGCATCTCCTGTATCTGCTCCGAAATAATCAGGATCTGCAAATTCACCCTCAACCAATTCCTTCTGTTCCTCTGTCAACGCATCCCAAGCTTCTTTTGCTGCCTTACACTGTTCCTCTGTATCTTCTGTCCAATCCTGAACATAGATGGCATCGATAAGGTCTGCCACCTTATCCGCAGCTTCCTGGTCTGCATCAGTAGTCTTTGTTTCTGTTGAATCATCTGTTGTCTTTTCTGTGTTACCGCATCCAACAACAGAGAATGCAAGCATTGCAACTAACATTGTTGCGAGAAATTTCTTCTTCATCTGTCTATCTCCTTCTAAAAAAACTGTAAAATAAAAAATGCCCTTATCTACGAAGATAACGGGCACACAAAAATAAAATGGGTATGAATCCCATTCTCACGGCACGATCAATTCCTCGTGATCTTATGTACCAGTCTATAGGCAGGTTTCCTGACTTAGCTTCCTCATCTGCTATCGTCTTCCCAGGCTTCTGCCCAGTGACCAATGCTTGCTATCCATAGCAGACTCCACATCACAGTGACGAGATCGTACAGTATTTACACCTGTTTCCCTTTTAACCTAATCTAACTTTTTCCGTTTTCACATAATTATATGCAACAACGGAAATGCCAAATCAGGCACCTATAACTTTTCTATAAAATTGTCATTAAAAGACTGTTGTATTATAGCATGTACGGGACCTGTATGCAAGAAAAAAGGCTCCGCGAATGCGGTGCCTGCAGACTGAAGACAAAAGCCTCTTGTGATTTATGAAGTCACAAGAGACTTTTTTCATTTTCTTTTTGATTTTTGATGTATTTTCAGGTTTTGATATTTAATATTTATGAGCTATATGAGGATTTCATGTCCTTATGTAGGCTGTAATCCCCATTCTTCCTTAATCTTTGCCAGTTTTTTCAGATTCATGGCAGCATAAGTAAGCGCGACTTTCATTGTCATTCGCGCTTTTCCATACATCTGTGTATATCTGAAACCATGGTTTTCTTTTGCAGTCCCAAAGATTCGTTCTATGGTTTCTTTTCGATGCGAGTATACTTCTTTCATCCCGGTAGTCTGACGAATATCTTCGCATGTTTCCATGTAATCCTCCCATACGTGTCTCGTAACAAGTTTTACATGATTTTTGCTTGCAGTACATTGGCTAAGATATGGGCAGGATTCACATGTACTTCCGCAACTCTTATATTCACGATATCCTTCACGATTTGTAGTGCAATACTTTAAAACCTGATTGTTTGGGCATATATAGCAATCATTATATTCATCATATACATACTCATATTTCTTAAAGAATCCATCTTTTGTCATTGGACGCTTATATGGGAATAACGGATCGACGCCATCATCCAATAATAGCTTTGCAATGGCAGGTGTTTTATATCCCGCATCAGCAACACAACGTTTCATGCCAATGTTCTGCAGTTTATCATAAAGCCCCTTGAAGGTGCGACTATCATGTTCATTTCCTGGATTGACAGTAAATCCAAGAATCCATCCGTTTTTATCACATGCTGTTTCAATACCATAGGCAAAAACATGTTTATGCTCACCCTTGCGAAACCATCCACTTTCCGGATCTGTGGTGCTACATTTGATGGTCTTTCCATCTAGCGGAATATCATCTGTAAAATCCTCAAACTTATCATTAGAACCACCACCTGAATGATGATCGTCATCCTTATCTTTAAGTGGCTTCTTGCCATGTGCTTCGCGGTCTGCATTTATATCTTTACGTAACATCTCTGCATAAAATAATGCCTCTTCTTTTGCAATACGACGTTGCATCTTCTTGTTGTTAGCACGTGCCTTTACATGAGTAGCATCAACAAAAACCTCGGTCGAATCAACGAGTTTAAACTTATAACATTCCTCTAGGATATGCTGAAATATTTGTTCAAATAGGTCAGTTCCTTCAAATCGACGTTTATAATTCTTTCCAAATGTTGTAAAGTGTGGAACCTTCTCACCGAGTTCCAAACCAAGAAACCAACGATATGCGATATTTACATCAATCTCTTTGATGGTTTGACGCATACTTTTTATTCCGTACAAATATTGGATAAACGGGATTTTTATAAGAACGACAGGATCAATACTTGGTCGACCGTTGTCGGATGAATATTTATCGCGAACAAGGTCATAAATGAAAGACCAGTCAATCGCTTTATCGATAATTCGAAGAAGATGATCCTGTGGAACAAGATCATCAATTGATACTAATTGAATTTGTTTTCTTATACGTTCAGTTTGTTCAGTAAGCATATATAACACCGCCTTATTTGATACTATAATTATACCAAATATAGACTTAAATTGCCTGTAAAATAAGGGCTTTCTGCGACTTTTTTCATAAAGAAAAGGCCGTGATAACACGACCTTTGTCTTCAGTCTGTCCTGCTGTAATTGTTACAGCAGGAGTTCTTATTTTAGCATCCGACTTTAGCGCTCACATTATGAGAAATAAGTTGCATGTATTCCTCTCTTACTATATGAGATTTATTACGACTTACAGGGATTACTTCACCACTTGTAAGAATCACATTTTTTAATCCAAAACTTTTAACAAATTGATAATTAATTAAGAATCCTTTATGAACCCTGATAAAGCCCTGTGGCACCAGCTGATTTTCCAGCAGTTTCATACGCGAATAAATCCTTTTGGGCTCCCCTCCATCCTCAGTATAAAGCATCTGTATATTTCGTACACACTCGACATATTTGAGATCAGATACTCGTATCCCAAGTATTCCCCCTTGCTGTTTAAACTGTATAATAGACGAATAATCCTTGGCATTTAATACATCCCGTATATACCGTTTTATAGTCTTGGTCATGTCTAGCATCAGCTTAGACTTACGTACAAAGTCAAAAGGCCCCACCTCAAAAACATCATACACCCTCTCTTCACTGGCAGATACGTATATAATTTCTGTCGCTCTACACAACTTATTTATCATCAGACCAACCTCAATCCCATCCATTTCCGGCATATTAATATCCAGAAAAATAAGATTATAAGTCTCATCCTCTAACTGACTCAAAAGCTCCTTCGGAGACAAAAAAATATCTATCATTACATCGACATGATTTTCGTCAAATGCCCTCGCAATGGACTTATATAGAATTGATATTGTATGTTTGTTGTCATCACATACTGCGATTTTTAACCTATTTCGCATTTCATAATGATTCCTTTCATTTTTATTTAGCTTATATGTCATTTAAAATATATTAGTGCCCATTACTAAATACGAGGGTCACACATGTGACCCTCGCATAACTCAACCCAATCTCGTCTGGTATTGGTATAAATGGTACATTTATAGATTAATGAATCGCTGTGTGCTGGCAGATAATTGACCAGTAACATCATTATTTCTCTCCATTGCATCTCCAATACCCTGAATCTCTTCAACAATCTCTGTTGAATTTTCTGCGGACATATTAATAGCACTACTGCTTTCTTCCACAGAAGACGTAATTGATGTGACAGCGTCTTCCATCTCGCCCATAATCATATTCAAGTTGTCTGCCTTTTTAGCAAAATCTTCAAGCATATTTTCAATAACATCCGCTGTATTCTCATACTTATCACCTGTCTCAACAAATGAATCATAATCACACAATACAACTTCATTAATAAATGTAAGCACTTCCATGGCGTTGTCGGAAAGAGTTTTTACTGCCGCTGTTACACTATTTGAAATATCCTGAATATTACCAGCTGTATCACGGCTATTAGCTGCCAATGCAGAAATCTCATCAGCAACAACAGCAAATCCCTTTCCTGCCTCTCCGGCACGGGCAGCCTCAATAGAAGCATTCAACGCAAGAAGATTAGTCTGCGAAGCAATGTCAAGAATATCATTAGTTAAATCATTAATCTGCTTAACCTGCTCTGAATCTCTAACAGATTTCTCAAGAACCGCAGATAATTCCTGCATCTTAGCACCAGTATTTTCCTTCTTCATGGTAGCTTCTTCTTTAATCTGTAAAGCCTCACGCTGAATTGTTGTAGCTGTATCCTTACCATTATCAACTTCCAGCTTGATTGAATCTGCTGCATTTCTTACCATCGTAACCTTCTCATTCATAACCTCTGTTGTACCAGCCACTGTATCCATAGATGCTGCAAGCTCTTCCAGAGCAGCTGATGTATTGGTAACATTTTCATTAGCCTTCTGCACACGAAGAGTCATGTTATCAGAGGACTCCGTTAAGACCACGGTGCCTTCTCTTACTTCTTTAATTACACTCTGTAATGTCTCTATAAATGTATTGTATCCATCTGTCATATACATCAGGTCATTGGATGGTCGATTCTGTACACGTGCTGTCAAGTCACCCTTGCCAGTTTTTATATTATCAACCAACACATTTACCTCTGCTGCAATCTTGGTAATGTTACTAGTAATAAGTAAATATGTAAGTACCAGATTGATTCCGATTACGATTGTTACACTAATCATGCCGCTAATTGTAGTTTGAATAACCTTCTTCTCCAAAGATGCCTCGTATGCTTCCATCGAATCAGCCATAACATCCACCTGATTCTGCACAATAAGTATATTGTCTGCTATTCCTTCTGCGAGAACCTGATAATCGCCTGCTAAAATTCCCCATACTTCGTCCATCTCGCCTGTAACTACGCCCTTTGTAGCAACTGTCGCTATCTCAATCAAACTCTGAGAATTAGTTCTCATCCCTTTGACAATTTCTAATGCTTCTGCATTGTCCATAGCAGTAAAACAATTGTCCAGATTATCCAGATTGGTCATCAGATCTTCTCCTGTTGACGCCACATCATCTAAAACTGACTCTTCAACAGGCTGTTCAAATGAAAATGAAGTTAAATCTGTAGAAATATAAAGATTTAATTGCTTTACATCTGCACTAATTTTACCTACCGATTCTTGCATGCTAAGTGACATGGCATTTACATTATTAACCTGCTCCATCATATCTGATGTGGTATTTAATATTAAACCAACCGTCAAAACAAAAGAAAAAAGAATCCAGATATTCAATATAATAACCTGAAATGAAATTCTGTTATAAATCTTTGGCTTAGCATCCTTGCTTACTTTTACGCGCCGTTTTGTGTTATCCTTCTTGCTCATCTTAAAGCCCTCCTATCATATACGTTCCTTCTTTTAGTCTCTTTGTTTCTCCTACACATCTTGAAGTGTTGTTTATATATATATACATTTTTTACATATATAAACATTGCCTGCATGATAATATAGATTACCATGATAAAAAGAGCTCATCTTATACATTTGTTATTGAATTTGTAAATATGTCATTGATTTATCTGTAAATTCTCTAAGAAAATCTCCCGACCTCTCACACCACCATCAGTCGTTGGCATCTCCACATTTCTTACTATCTGGGTATGTTCGGGACTTGAACCCGTTAGAAACGTGCGCCGCTAGGCGCACACCAAAAAAAGGACGACCATAAAATGATCGTCCTATAAGATTTATACCTATATTATTTTACATTTTGAGAAATGTCAGCAGTTCTGCCCTTCCATGTAGCTACAGCCTCACTACCTGATAAATCCAGTTGTGGACTTGTTGAGCCTGTAAAAGCTGATGTAAGCTTATACGCTGCACTAAACTTCATATCCACATCCATAGAACCGACTTCCTTACCTGACTTATCTGTAACCTTTACATCAGATGTATATGTAGTTTTAGACATAATAGATCCAGATGACGTCTCTATTCCATTATAGAAATATTTACCATCGTCACTATAATCGTGATATTTAACAGTGACAGTAGCTTTGCTCATAAATCCAGACTTCTTTTCAACCTCAACATATCCTGATTTCTTTCCCTGAATCTTGCCACTATAATCCATATTTTCCTTTGGAGCAGCTGCATAATCGCCTACTTCTGGAGTTTCAACTGTCTCAACTTCTCTATCAGGATTATAATCCTTTAACTTAACAATTCTTAGACGAACATGATTACCATCTCTATCGCGTTCCATCCACATAGCTTTGGTACCGTCATTATTCCAGGACATTGGAGAATTATATACCCACTCCTCCTTTGGATCAGATAAATTGATTCCTGTATATTCTTCATCTTCCATAGATTTTTCTATATCAATAAGTGCTGGACCAATATTTCCTTCTCTTTCTCCTCTAACACCAGTTACAGAATACATATATACCTGTCCCATAATATTATGAAGTGGCTGACCATAAGGTCTATCAACCAATCCCATTACTCCTAGATCAGATTTCTCTGAAAATCTAGACGTCATTACAATACCCAATTTTTCATCAGGAGAAAAAATAGTTGTCTCATCATATCCTGGGGTTTTTGTAATCTGAGTAACCTTTCCCGTAGCCACATCCTGCACAATAGAATCTCCCATTCCACAAGGTGCAGAACCTACAAGAGAAATTCCCTTTCCACCTTCAACAAACTGTTTTACCTCTCCACCAATCTCTGGTGTATATGTTAAATAATCTCCATTTTTCTCAAATGAATTCATATTGCTGATATACTCTGGATTCTCTATTGTATAAGAATCTTTACCACGAACCAATTCACCCATTGCATTTACCGCACCACAATCACTTCTTCTAATAGTCCATGCAAAATGCTTACAATCTGGTGCGATAATAACCTCGGTCCACTCATCTACCACAGCACTATCTGAAGAAAATTCCTCTGGAAACTCAATAGGTATAAGTTTCGCTTTCCCCTCTTCACAGTTATCTAACGTCTGTCCCTCTGGACATTCCAACACATAATCTCCCAATAGCACTCGTCTATTATCCTTAAAAGGTAATAATCTACTTCCACTATTTCCATTCACAGTACATAATTTTATTGCCCCAGTACCATCATCATTACATGTATAATATGAAATTCCGTTTTCCTCTCTAGTTGAATAAATCACTCTTCCAGAAAAAGTATATGAACCTCTCTGTAATTTTGTTCCATTTTTTATAGGTACTGTAGATACTTCCACATCACCTATTGTATCATCTGATAATTTTATAACCTCATCAGTATATAAATATTCCTTTCCGCCCTTGCTGGCACGATTCAGCCCCACAATTGCAGCAATTACGCAAAATGCCACAACACATAAAAGCACTGTGAAAACAATTTTTATGCCCTTTCTTTTCTTTGTCTTTTCCTTTGCCATTTATAAACCTCCTCATACATTAAATGATATTTATATCAATAATTAAAATATCATTTCGATTGGTAAATTTAAAGTAAACTTTCATGTATTTTTTTGTATTTTAAAAAATGTTTTCATTATTTAAAATTAATAATTCATAATATAAAAAGAAAGCATCTAACAATTTCATTAAACGCTTTCTCCTTATTTATCATTAAATTATTTCCGTATTCTTTATTTATAAAACTTACCCATGAAAAGTTCTAGACACATCTTTTAGCAAATCTCTAATTGGTAAATGTTGTGGACATACCTGTTCACATTTACCACAACCGATACAATCCGATGCCTTGCCATGATCCTTGGTCATCAAACCATAATACATATTTTGATTCCAATCTTTAAACATCTTCTTGTCATTATAACAAGCAAAGAGTTCTGGTATCTGAATATTTTTGGGGCAATCATTGTCAAGCACACAGTAATGACAAGATGTACAAGCTATCATCTGCAAATCATCAAAGACCTTGCAAACATTTTCCACTGCTTTCTTCTCCGAATCATTTAGTGGCTCAAAATCTTCCATGAAGCTGACATTGTCCACCATCTGCTCCATATTGCTCATACCTGATAACACCATAAACATATTAGGAAAACTAGCAGCAAAGCGAATAGCATAACTTGCATAACTGTAATCTGTACTACTCTTGGCATTTTCCTCATCCAAAATCTTTTTGGCATCATCTGGTAAATTCACCAAGCTACCACCCTTTACAGGTTCCATCACAATTACAGGTTTATTATATTTCTCACAAACCTCATAGACTTTTCTACTCTCCACAGATGGATTCTCATAGTCTAAGTAATTAAATTGTATCTGAACCACTTCTATCTGAGGATAATCCGATAAAATTTCATCCAACACCTCGGCCTTGTCATGGAAAGATATTCCAAAGTGCTTAATAAGTCCCTCGTCCTTAAATTTCAAAGCCTCCTCATATGCATTGCAAGCCTTGAATTTTTTATAAATATTTTTATCCTGGGCATGCATCAGATAAAAGTCAAAATAATCCACTCCGCAAGCTTTCAACTGTTTTTCAAAAAATGGTCGTATGTCCTCCTGCTTCTTGAAATATGTGCCTGTCAGCTTATCTGTCAGAGTATATTCTGATCTGTCATATCTTTTTACAAGGCAATCTCTAATAGCCTTCTCACTAAGCCCCGCCAGATAACCATGAGCTGTGTCAAAATAATTAAATCCATGATCGATAAAATAATCTACCATCTTGGAGAATTCCTTTTTATTTACTCCCACACCCATTGGTAATCTCATGCAGCCAAAACCGAAGTTCTTTTTCACCTCGGCAAAATACTTCTCTCCCATAAGAAAACCTCCTATATAAAATACTTGATTTAACTATATCATTTATAAAATGATTGGAAAACAAATATTTATATAAGAGGTAAATTTTATCTACATGTTATTTAGCAAACTTCTTTTAAATCATTTGTAGCGTCAAATTCCCCTTGGGAATATACATTTTTCCTACAGGCAAAATATACTACAGACGCCACAACTGCAGAAGTTACATCCGCCACCACATAGGCGATTGGAATTCCATTTAATCCCATAAAATGCTCTAACACATATAAACTTACAATAAGCACAGCGCCCTGTCGCAAAATTGATATGGCAATAGCCTGGGCTGGTCGATTAGTTCCCTGAAAATATCCTGTCACAATATATCCAATTCCAATTATTGGACAAGACAATAACAATACGGATACAAAATCTACTCCTAAGTCTAGGACAGAAGTTTCCTGAATAAACAACTGAATTATATTTCTTCTTGCCATCATACAAATTATGCCCAGGATTGTACTAGCAGACACCGTTAATATGGTAAGTTTTCTCATAACTTCCTTTAATCTAGCCTCATCTTGTGCACCGTAACAGAAGGCAATTAAGGCCTGACATCCCATAACTATTCCCATCATAGTCATGCCTGTAATCATTGTACATTTATTGGCTGCTGCCATTGCAGCAATGGACATTGTTCCATGTTTTCCCAACAATTGATTACTAAATGTTCCTGCAAAACCAGACAAGAGACTACCGATTGCATTTGGAAGTCCAAGGGATATAACACTCAAGATTATAACTGGCTTTTTCATTGCATAATGTATATCCAATGACAATATATTAGATTTCTTATTTACATAGTAAATATAGTATATAGTAGCTGCAAAATTTCCCAACACGCTGGCCAAGGCAGCACCAGTCACACCCATTTTAAAGCTCATAATAAATATAGGATCCAAGATCAAGTTTAAAACTGTTCCGATAATGTTTCCCATAAAACTTTCTTTTACGGCTCCCTCTGATTTCAAGATGAGAGATAACATATTTGAAAGCATCATAAATGGTGCACCAATACTCAGTCCAATATAGTATTGTTTACTGCTGGCAAACAGTTCTTCATTAGCTCCTAGGAAGTGAAGCATAGGTGTTGAAAAAAGAATCAACAACGCACTAATTATGACACCACCAAAGACTGCTGTCCAAAAACATAAACTAGAGATGTTCTTGCCTCTCTTGTAATCCTTGGCTCCAAATGCTGCTGATATAAGTGAGCAACCACCATTTCCAAGCATCATTGCAACAGCTGCAACTATAGAAAAAAGTGGTCCCACAACGGAAATTGATGCCACTAGTTTTGCATCACCTAGCTGTCCAATAAAAAACATATCCGCTATATTGTAAAAAATCATTACGAGAACAATGACAACAGATGGAATTGCCATGGTAAATATCGCCTTCCATACCGATCCATTTCTCATTAATTCTTCGTTCTTGTTCATATATTCCTCCTAAAAATAACCAACTAATAGTTGTTTAAACTCCTTTTCGTTGTTATAATAACAAGCAGATATATCATTATCAATCATCAATTTATTAACTAATCGTCGGATATCCAACTAGTCGTTATAATTTAGTTGGATAAACAACGATTTCCGTTAATTTTTTTATATATTTATTATAAATCATAAAAACAAATTTAAATATCGCTATTTGAAAGGGAGCTAGTTATGACCAAAAACAATAATTCAGAACAAAAGAAAGATTTGAGAGTTATAAAAACTGAGGAGGCTATAAAGCACTCCTTTTATAACTTAGTAAAAGAGGTATCCATTGAGAAAATCTCAGTAAAAGCACTCTGTGAGGAAGCCAAAATCAATAAATCTACTTTTTACGCACACTATGATTCTATCTATGATTTGATGCAAGCCCTTGAAGATGATTTTATAACATATCTAACAGATCAAATTGTTTCAGATGTATCCCTATTTGATAATCCTGAATACTACTTTGATCAGATTATGGAAATTATGCAGGAATCACAAAAGCGCCATGTGCTGCGTCTTGTTCAGTCCAATAATACATTCACCGAGCACCTCCAGGATGCTCTTGGCAAAAAGATTACGTATTACAATTTTGACTTCACGAACCACACAGAACTGGCGCTTATTCTACAAATATTTTTCCAGGGACTATGCCAAACTGAATGTTGTAAACTATCCGAGAGTGATATAATCTATCTAAAAAAATTTTTCTGCACAGGAATCAATGCTATCAAAGATGATTTTATATAGCATCAAACCCCTTTTGCAAATCAGCAATGATATCATCAATATGTTCTGTTCCAATGGAAAGTCTAATTGTATTTTCCTTGATATTCTGATCAAGCAACTCCTCCTCTGACAATTGAGAGTGAGTTGTGGATGCAGGATGAATTACCAAGCTTTTCACATCAGCAACATTGGCCAACAAAGAAAAGATTTCTAAATTATCGATAAATCTCCAAGCTTCTTCACGACTACCTTTTATCTCAAAAGTAAATATTGATCCTCCCCCATTCGGGAAATATCTCTCGTATAATTCATGATCTGGATGCTCTTGCAATGAAGGATGATTAACTTTTTCCACCAACGGATGATTTTGCAAAAACTCAATTACTTGCTTTGTATTTTCCACATGTCTATCCAATCTCAAAGACAAGGTTTCAACTCCCTGTAACAACAAAAATGCATTAAAAGGTGAAATAGTTGCACCAGTATCTCTAAGAAGTATGGCTCTAATATATGTCACAAAAGCTGCTGGACCTACAGCATCATAGAATGATACACCGTGGTAGCTTGGATTAGGCTCTGCGATATTGGCATATTTTCCACTGGCCTTCCAGTCAAACTTTCCAGACTCTACAATAATTCCTCCTAATGTAGTACCATGTCCTCCTAAAAACTTGGTTGCAGAATGAACCACAATGTCCGCTCCATGCTCTATTGGTCTTATAAGATAAGGTGTACCAAATGTATTGTCTACAACCACTGGGATTCCTCTGCTATGGGCAATCTTTGCAATTGCATCTATATCAGGTATATCACTGTTTGGATTGCCAAGAGTCTCAAGATAAATCGCTCTTGTATCTTCTTCAATTGCATTTTCAACCTCATCTAAATTGTGAGCATCAACAAAAGTAGTTCTAATTCCATACTGAGGAAGTGTATTGCCCAATAAGTTATAACTGCCACCATAAATTGTTTTTTGTGCAACAATATGTCCACCATTTGCTGCTAAAGCCTCGATAGTATATGTAATAGCCGCTGATCCTGAAGCTACTGCCAAAGCTGCGCTTCCTCCCTCTAACGCTGCAATTCTCTTTTCTAAAACATCCTGGGTAGAATTGGTAAGTCTGCCATAAATATTTCCTGCATCTGCAAGTCCAAATCTATCCGCTGCATGCTGACTGTTGTGAAATACATAAGATGTTGTCTGATATATTGGAACGGCTCTTGAATCCGTCGTTGGATCTGCCTGCTCCTGTCCTACATGTAATTGTAGTGTTTCAAATTTATATTCGCTCATATTTAATACCTGCCTTTCATAAAAAAATATTGTTTAAAAACGTCGACCTTTCTTGTATGAATACATATTACTACCAAAAGATAAACATGAAAAATATGTAAATTCTATCCATGGCCATAAGTTAAAGTTATAGGTAGATAACCCACGAAAAAAACTCTCCTTACTGAACTTTAATTTGTCCAATAAAGAGAGTTCACCTTTTATCACTTTATTATTTTACATCCGTCCTTCTTTGAACATAGTCATCATCTCATTGGTGAGACTATAATCATTAGGCTGTAAAATTATATCTTCTCTTTCAACCCAATCAGCATATTTTAACTCGCTATCATCCCTTGTGATGGTTGTATCACCATCCACATCACAATAAAATCCCATCAGGATATCATTAGCCACACCCCAGGGCTGAGATTTATAATATGTAATATTTTTTACCTTAAGGCCAGTCTCTTCCATCACTTCTCGCCTCACAGTTTCCTCAAGTGTTTCACCAATTTCGGTAAAACCTGCAACTAGTGCATTGTGAGCAAACCCAGTCTTGTACTTAGTCAATAAAATCTTGTCACCATTTCTCACACCAACTATAACTGCCGGCATAATCCTAGGGTATACTGTGTTTTTACACTCAGGACATACCATTGCTCTCTCAGACTCAGAATGAACCATCTTGTTGCCACATCTACCGCAAAATTTCGTGTCTCTATACCAGTCAGCTATGTGCTTTGCAGTGTACAGAGCCATATCCTGATATCTAGGTCCCATATTTTTTTCACGCACTTCGCGTAAATCAACATATCTATATTTCTCCAAGGATGTATCAACATTAACAGTCACATCCAGATCCATATACAAATAGTATTCCACCTCATCTATTCGAAATAGATAAATAGGTTTTGCCACATCTTGCATGGTATGATCCATGATATTTTTTATCATTTTACAAGTAGGAAAAACCAGCTCATCTTCCAACTTGCATAAAATCCTGTTGTTATATACACAGACTGCAAGAGAATCTGCATCCGGTAATTTCATTGGATCATATTGGTTATATAATTTCTTTGGAGCAATGTCTTGTATCATTTTTTACTACCTTCTTTCTATGAAAAACATCATTATAAATGTTTTTTCATTTACCAAAAAATATTATAGCAAAAATCTCTTGAGATATTAATCATATATTACCTGATCAATAATCCCACCACCTATAACACAGTCCTGCTCATCATAAAAGACAGCAGACTGACCTCTTGCTGCCGCCTTTACACCCTCTTCAAATATAATCTCTGCTCTGTCATCATCTATCATATGCACCACCCCTAACTGCCCTTGGTGATGGTAACGTACCTTGACAATTGCATTTAAATATTCAGATGCTTTTAACCTATCTATACTCAAAAAATTCAAGTCCCTGCATATTATTTTTTTACTATAAATAGACTTTTCTGTTCCTAGCACAACTTCATTTTTGTCGCTATCAATATATTTTACATATGCAGGATATCCCAGCGACAATCCCAATCCCTTGCGCTGTCCAACTGTATAATTGATTATCCCCTTATGCTTTCCCAATATTTTTCCATTTTCATCAACAAAATTCCCAACACCCGGCACCGGCTTCTTAGCATTTTCATGTATAAAATCTGCATATGTACCCTGGGTAACAAAACAGATTTCCTGGGAATCTGGTTTATGCGCAATTTTAAGCCCTGCATCAACTGCGATATTTCTCACCTGACTTTTGGTCATATTCCCCAGTGGCATAATTGTTCTAGCCAGCTGTTCCTGTGTTAACCGATATAACATATAGGTCTGATCCTTGGTGGCGTCATCTGCTTTCTTTAATGTATATCTTCCATTTTCATTTTTCACCACATTGGCGTAATGGCCTGTAGCAATATAATCAGCCTTCATTATATCCGCAGTGTATATTAACCTATCCCACTTAATAAGCTTATTGCATATAACACAGGGATTGGGTGTAACACCATCTATATAATCCTGAATAAATGCATCTATTATATATTTTTCAAAATCCAATGAACAATTTTGAGGATGGTAAGGAATATTCAATTTCTGTGCCACGCGCCTGGCGTCGTCGATTTCGCAACATCTACTTTCAGTACCATCAAGAGATAACCATGTACGCAAAGTCACTCCCCGGACCTCATATCCGGCTTCTTTTAACAGATATGCTGCCACCGCACTATCCACGCCACCTGACATTCCAACAATAACCCTGGACAAATATCGCACCTCTTTTCATTTCTTATAGTTACACTTCCTTATATTCCATCAATCTGGCAATATAATCTTCACCATATTTCGAAAGCTTACTGTTTTCCCTGACAATATATCCAATAGTCAATGGGTCTTCTTCCTTTAACTTTATAGCTATCATTCCTTTTAAAATTGCATTATCCTCCGAAAGCATCCCAGAACCAATTGAATAGCCGTGTAATTCAGAAATTATCTCCATAGTTGTAGCTCTGTCATCTGATTTTATCAGCTTTGCAAAATCATAATCTGCCATTGCTTCCTCTGTGAGATAAAAATTGCTATCATCACTTTGATCAAATAATACACATGGATAATCACGCAAATCATCTAGGGATATCTCTTTTCTGCCTGCAAATTCATGATCTTTCCACACATAGATATATGTTTCTCTAACCATTAACGGAACAAACTTTAACCCATACTCCTTCATAAGTTTCTTGAGCACTGCTTTGTTGTCCTCGGAAAATGATATTATACCCACCTGGCTTTTAAGTTCTTTCACATCCTCCAACACATTCATAGTCTTGGTTTCATGTATTGAGAATTCATATCGCTGTGGATCAGCATCCTTAATAACATCTGTGAATGCCTTGATTGCAAAATTATAATGTTGAGTTGAAACAGAAAATCTCTCCTTATTATCATTTTGTGATAAATATCTATCTTCCATGAGTTCAAACTGACTGCTTACTTTTTTTGCATAGCTGACGAATTCACGCCCTTCATCAGTCAGACGAATCCCCTTGCTCGTCCTCTCAAAAAGAAGAATTCCCAACTCATCTTCCAATTCTTTTATACTTGTAGACAGAGCTGGCTGTGAAATATAAAGCCTTGTTGCCGCCTTACTTATTGAAGATGATTTTGCTACTTCTAACACATATTTAATCTGAGAAATATTCATATATCTTACCTGTTTTCATCCTTGTGCTGCTCGTAATCATCAATAGCTGCATTGATAGCTTCCTCAGCTAAAACTGAACAATGTATCTTGTGGGTTGGCAAACCATCTAATGCTTCAACCACTGCTTTGTTTGTCAATTCTTTTACCTTTTCAAGTGGCTGACCTTTTATAAGCTCTGTAGCCATTGAACTAGAAGCAATTGCACTTCCACATCCAAAGGTTTCAAACTTTACATCCTCCACCACATCATTTTCTATCTTGAGATACATCTTCATGATGTCACCACATTTTACATTGCCAACTTCTCCAACTCCATTGGCATCCTCTATCACTCCAACATTTCTTGGATTTCTAAAATGATCCATTACCTTTTCACTATATAATGCCATAATGCTACCTCCTATAATATAAACTCTCTTTTTCCTGAAACTAAATCTCTCCAAACAGGCGAGAAATTTCTCAAATATTCTACAACTTCTTTTACATTTTTAATGATGTAATCCACATCATCTTCTGTTAACTCTTCATCAATACTAAGTCTTAAGGAGCCATGAGCCACATCATGTACCCTGCCAATTGCCAATAGAACATGACTAGGGTCCAAGGATCCTGAAGTACATGCACTTCCTGAAGATGCCTGTATTCCTCTGTCATCCAACAATAGTAGCAATGATTCACCCTCAATTCCCTCGAAGCAGAAATTAACTGTTCCAGGAAGACGTCTAGTCTCATCACCATTTAACACACTGTGAGGTATCTCCTTTAATCCCTTTATCAATCTATCTCTCAATCCGGAAATATAACTTATACTCTCTTCTAAATTCTCACTTTTTTCTTGAAGCGCCTCTGCCATAGCTGCAATAGCAGCAACATTTTCAGTCCCGGCACGCTTACCCTTTTCCTGCGCTCCACCTTCTATTAAATTATATAGCGGTGTCTTCTTCTTGCAGTACAAAAAGCCAACACCCTTTGGTCCATTAAACTTATGACCTGAAGCCGATAGCATATCCACATTATCCTCAACCACATCAATATGAATATGTCCCACAGCCTGAACCGCATCTGTATGGAATATCACTCCACGTTCGTGGCATATTTCTCCGATTTCTTTTATTGGCTGAATAGTTCCTATCTCATTGTTGGCGTACATTATTGTCACAAGGCAAGTATCCTCTCGAATAGCCTGACGCAATTCGTCGAGATCAATAATTCCATTTTCATGAACATCCAATAAAGTGATCTCATATCCTTCCTTTTCCAACTTATTTAGAGTATGAAGCACTGCATGATGCTCAAAGGTTGTAGAAATAATATGCATCTTGTTCTTTCTTTTTCCGGCATATGCTGCGGATCTAATGGCCTGGTTATCTGCCTCACTTCCTCCGGATGTAAAATATATTTCTGAAACATCCGCTCCTATTAATCTGGCAACCTCAGCTCGAGCGTCCTCAAGCACCTCCTTGGCGTTTTGTCCGTGGGCATACAAACTAGATGGATTCCCCCATATATCAGTCATGACTGATGTCATTTTTTCTAATGCTTTGCTACTCATCTTGGTTGTAGCTGCGTTATCTGCGTATATCATATTATTCTCCTATCATCTATTTTTTTATATATTTTCCTTGCTTTTGGAATCTAGAGGCATTATAATTCTATCAACCTACTATGTCAATAGGTAAATAATTTGTTATTGTATTGTTTTACATACCAACCTAGTAGTATAATAGGACAAACGGAAGGAGAAACACTGATGATTACAACAAAAGGACGTTATGCCATACGCGTATTATTAGATATTGCAAAACATGATGAAGGTGCTTATATTCCTCTAAAGGATATTGCTGCAAGACAAAATATTTCCAAAAAATATCTAGAGATTGTAGTAAAAGATATGGTAACTGCCAATCTACTTCAAGGAATAAGTGGCAGGGGCGGAGGATATAAACTATGTCGAAAACCTGAGGACTACTGCCTTGGTGAAGTAATAGAAATCATGGATGGTCCCCTCGCTCCTGTCTCATGTCTTGTGGCAAATCAGGAGCCATGTCCTAGAGCCGATGAGTGCGAGACTCTACCTCTTTGGGTGGAATACGACAAACTAACCCATGATTATTTCTATAATAAATATCTAAGTGACCTAATAAAAAAATAGAGAGGAAGCTATTTAACACTTTCTCTCTATTTGTATTTAAAGATAAATCTATATAATGATTTCAATCATTAATCTAACGCATCCTTAATCTGTTCAATCAACACATCATACTCAGCATCTGATAAATATTTTCTATCAGGATTCATCGCAAATGGGCTTCCCCACTCGAAATCATCATCCTTGTACTTTGGAACAAGATGGAAATGTAAATGACATCCGCCATCACCGTAAGCTCCATAATTTACCTTGTCAGGATTAAATGCTTTGTGCAAAGCCTTTGCAGCTCTATTTACATCTGCGAAAAATGCATTTCTATCCTCATCAGAGATATCCACCATCTCACTTACATGATCCTTGTAAGCAACAATTACTCTACCTCTATGACTCTGCTCCTTAAATAGTATTAACTGACTTACACTCAAGTCACAAATCTTAATTCCAAATGCTGCAAGTGCCTCGCCACCTGCGCAGTATCCACAATTTTGATCCATTTTATATATCCTCCTTTTTCATATACAATTTTTACATTCATTCTTGTAATTTTTATTATACTAAATTTCTAATTAATATTTTATCACAAAGTATTTTTTTAATCTCATGTTATACAAATTCACAATGGAAACTTAAACCAATTATAGATATAATAGAAATAACTTTATTAATTGGCTGAAAAAGGAGACAATATGAAGTGACCTCCAGATTGTAGATTCGTGGATTTACCTGTAATCTATTAATTGAAAGATTAATGGTAACAGGGATTACCGCATACAATAGGAGGTCACATATGAATACTATAGTTTACGTTGGAATGG
>JAILFK010000037.1 GCA_024697595.1 Lachnospiraceae bacterium
AGGCCGTGGAGAATTACATTTATCAGTTCTTATTGAAAATATGCGTCGTGAAGGATATGAGTTCGCTGTATCCAAGGCAGAGGTTCTCTACAAGGAAGATGAAAATGGCAACAAGTTAGAGCCAATGGAAAGAGCTTATGTGGATGTTCCAGAAGAATTCACAGGTGCTGTAATCGAGAAATTGTCTATGCGTAAGGGTGAGCTTCAGAATATGACACCTATCGCTGGTGGCTTCACAAGAGTTGAGTTCCTCATACCATCTCGTGGACTTATTGGTTATCGTGGAGAGTTCATGACTGATACTAAGGGAAATGGTATTATCAATACTATCTTCGAAGGATACGCTCCATACAAGGGAGATATCTCTTACAGACAGCTTGGTTCACTTATCGCATTTGAAACTGGTGAGTCTGTAACTTACGGATTGTTCTCAGCTCAGGACAGAGGTACACTCTTCATCGGACCTGGTGAGAAGGTTTACTCAGGAATGGTTATCGGTAGCTGCTCTAGAGCAGAAGATATCGAACTTAATGTATGTAAGAAGAAGCATCTTACAAATACTCGTTCTTCATCTGCTGACGAAGCGCTTACACTTGTACCGCCTAGAATTCTCTCACTTGAGCAGGCCCTTGACTTCATCGATACAGATGAGTTGCTTGAGGTTACACCTGAATCACTCAGAATTCGCAAGAGAATTCTCGATCCTCTTGAGAGAAAGAGAGCTAATAATAGGAAGAATTCATAACTCAAAATAGCCTATTAAACATAAATACCATTAAATGCAAAAAGCCCCTCAATCATATACGGCTCGAGGCTAACGCTTAACCTCGCCTTAATATGATTGAAGGGCTTTTTTTAATCTATATAGACTTATCTTGACAGATTGTCGTGGGCTTCCTGAACATAAAGGTCGGCATTACGCTTGTTCGCAGCAATCTGCTCATCACTTACCTGGCCAATAATCTTACCAGGAACGCCTACTACAAGTGAACCATCTGGAATCTCTTTACCTTCTGTCACGAGAGCTCCTGCGCCGATAATACAATTAGTTCCAACCTTGGCGCCGTTCATTACAATAGCCCCCATTCCCACAAGAGAATTGTCTCCTATTTCACAACCATGGATGATAGCGCTATGGCCTACTGTTACGCCTTTGCCAATTACAACAGGATCAACTGTTGATACATGAACCACTGCGTTGTCCTGAATGTTAGAATTATCTCCTATAATGATGCTATTTCTATCCCCACGAACTACTGCGTGATACCAGATACTGACATTATCTCCCAATTTCACATCATCAAGCACATCTGCATCTGGTGCGATAAATACGTCTTTACCTATAACCGGTTGTTTCATATTATTATTCTCCTTCGTTTTTATTTTCCATAATTATATATTATATAAAGCCAAACTAAAAGTTACACCCTTGACATTTCTTGTTAATTGCAGATAGTTTCTTCTTTCCATACCACGCATCAATCCTATCTACGGCCGTTTTCCTTATTTACCTTCAATTCAACCGTAGTTTCTGACTTACATCTCCAACTTCCAATTTTCTGACTTCATCTGAACAGAAATCATATGATTATAAATTCCATCCTTTTCTTTTAATTCACTAGGAGTTCCCTGCTCTGCCACAAGACCATCTTTTAACACAACAATCTTGTCAGCACCATCGACTGTTCTCATTCGATGGGCAATGATAAGCACAGTCTTGTCTTTAATCAAATCGCTCAAAGCCTCTTGAATAAGAGACTCATTATCCACATCAAGTGATGCTGTTGCTTCATCCATCAAAATGATTGGGGCATCCTTTAAAAATGCTCTTGCAATAGAAATTCTCTGTCGTTCACCGCCAGATAACTCTGAACCATTTTCACCAATCATTGTGTTAAATCCCTCTGGAAGTTTTTCAATAAAATCATCACAATGTGCAAGTTTAGCTGCTGCCATAACCTGCTCATCAGTAGCATCCTTTTTACCAATTCGAATATTTTCCAGAACAGTATTATTAAATAATGTCACATCCTGGAACACTATCGAATACATTGAAAGCAAGGTCTCCGGATCAATTTTTGATACATCCATACCACCGACTGTAATCTTGCCATCTTCAATGTCCCAAAATCTTGCTGCAAGTCGTGACACTGTAGTCTTACCGCCACCTGAAGGTCCAATAAGCGCAGTAACTTCTCCTTGCTTTGCTGTAAAGCTAACATTTTCTAAGACAGTCTCCCCATCCTCATATGCAAACCTTACATTTTCAAACTGGATATCGTATCCATCATTTGACAGAGAATCCTCACCTGTCTGCTCCTCATGAGAAAGTATCTCGTCCATTCTCTCGCACTGTGTATCAGTGGCAATAAGAGCCGAAAAGTTTTGTAACGCCACCTGAAGCGGCTCATACATTCTTGATACCACTAGCAAGAACATGAAAAATGTAATCACATTTATCTCATTTTTAATAAGCAAAGCTGCTCCCACAACTGCAACAGTTCCGATGCCAAGTTTTAAAATCATCTGAGCACTAACCACAAATGCTGCGTTCAAAAACTCTGAAAAAATGTTGTGCGACTCAACTGCCTTTATTTTTTTGTTGAGACCTTTTAAATAATTTTCCTGGGCGTTGTAGGCCTTTAAATCTCTGATTGTCTCAAGTCCCTCTTGAATTCCATCAAGACACTCTACATTATATTTGCTACCTCTTCTATTTACCTTGTGCATCACATTTCTTGAAGTGAACACGATGATAAATGCAACCGGCAATACCCACACAGCTGCAACAGCCATCTTCACATCAAAGAAAAATAAGCTGACCACCACAATCGTTGTGGAAATCATCGCACCCACCAACTCAGGTAACCAATGCGACGATGCAGTCTCAATTCTTGCACAATCAGCCATTATGGTGTTGGTCAAATCAGCTAAATCTTTTTTCCCGAAAAATGATAACGGAATTTTTCTAAGTTTCTCAGCTAAAGAACGTCTTCTAACTCCACTTTCTACATATGTTGAGAAAAATGTTGCGTTGTATTGAAAGTATTCTGTAACTGCTATCAAAATCAAACAAAGCACACCGCCCACGACAAACAATGTAATATGCCCCTTTGGGATACCGCCATTTAGCAAATCATTTGTCATAAAAAATAAAATCGATACTGGCATCATCTGTGCTAAATTGGCAATGGTACATGCCACAAATGCCTTGATCATTTCTTTTGCGCCATTTTCTGAAAGCGCATATTTGTGTTGAAGTTTTTCTACCATTTTCATGCGCCTCTACCTACCTTCCAATTTACTGATTTCTGATATTCATTCCACATGTGACTATAAGTTCCATCTTGTTTTATAAGCTCCTTGTGCTTGCCACTCTCTACAATTTTACCCTGTGAAATGACACATATCTTGTCTGCATCAACCACTGTAGATAACCTGTGGGCTATCATAATTACAGTCTTGTCTTTTGCAAGTTTTGAAAACGCTTGCTGCACCATAAGCTCATTGTCCGGATCCGCAAAAGCTGTAGCCTCATCTAAAATCAATACAGGTGCATTTTTGAGAAATGCTCTGGCAATTGAAATTCTTTGAGCTTCACCACCTGACACATGAGTTCCCTTGCTGCCTATAATTGTGTTGACACCTTCTGGGAATTTTTCGATAATGTCCCAGCACATGGCATCTTTTAGAGCCTGTATTGCCTCCTCGTCTGTAGCGTCAGAACGTCCCATTTTAACATTTTCCAAAATGGACATTTTTAAAAGTTTACTATCCTGGAAAACATAGGAAACTTGATTCATAAGTTCCTTGGATGAGATATCTCGAACATTTGCCCCTCCGATTTTGATACAGCCTTCCTTCACATCCCAAAATCTTGCAACCAAAGATGCCAATGTGGTCTTTCCTCCACCTGATGGCCCAACGAAAGCCACATGTTCACCTGGCTTGATATGGAGAGTTATTCCATCAATGGCATTTGATTTATTCTCATCATAAGTAAATACAACATTTTCCATAGAGATACCACTGTCCTTTGGCATCTGTGGATTCTCAGCTTCCTTCAGAGGTTTTACTCCAAGCAAAGAATCGATTCTACCAAGGGCATCCATTACCACCATTTCACTCTCGCCAGAATATGCCACCTTCATAAGTGTAACTGTCAAAATTGGAGTGATTATGATGTAGAATAAAATGTTGTAAAGAAATGTGTCTGTCACACCATTTCTTGCAAATATAAAACTACAAGCTACAAGGGCCGCAAAAACAGCATTTGCCGCAGTAGTAAATCCCACCATAGGCATTCTCATACCAATGGTGTAAGTTATAACCCATTTCTCATAACGATCGATGGATTCTCTAAATCTCTTGAAAGAAAAAATAGACTGACCAAATGTCTTCACCACAGGAATTCCCCTGACGTACTCAACTGCTTCTGATGACATATCGCCCAATGCATTTTGATATTCCTTCATATCATTTTGCATCTTTTCACCCATCATACTACCCATCAATAAAAATGCTATAACTGCAGGAATCAGGCATATAAGACCTATCTTCCAATCAAATAATAAAAGCATGGCAATAAGACCTACCGGAGTAGCCATACTCACCGCCTTGTCTGGAAGACTATGGGCCAGATATGTCTCTGTAGCAGCACTTGACTCTGCTATAATCTTGCGAATTTTACCGCTTCCCTCCGACTCAATATATCCCATTGAAAGCTTCATCACATGCTCCATCATGGCAGTTCTCATATTTGCCTGCACACGAAATGCGGCGATATGCGAACACATCAAGGCTGCTATATAAATAAGCATTCCAAGTAATGCGAACTTCACTGCGCTCCATCCGTAATCGACAATGTGTGTGGCCTCGCCAAAGTTTGGCGACACCTCCACCACTTCTTTTATGATTTCCCAAATATAATAAAACGGCATCAATGCAATAATCGCGCTGATTACTGCTAATATCCATGAACATATTGAAAAATATTTATGATTGCCTGCGTACTTAAATAATTGAGATATTGTACTTGGTTTTTTCTCTTTCACTTAGTTCTCCTCTCTTCTAACAGCACCATTTTCAAAACAAATTACAACGTTGGCACAACGTCGTACCAAATCGGGATCGTGAGTAACCACAAATACTGTCTTCTCATTTTTAAGAGAGCGAATCAACTCCGCCACTCTCTCCATATTATAGAAATCTAGACCGCTTGTCGGTTCATCAAAAATCAATATTTCCTTGTTCGACAGTATCGCGCTTGCCACTGCAACTCGTTGTTTCTGACCGCCTGATAGACTCATCGGATGTCTCTCACCATACTCTTTTAGTCCAAACTTCTCCAAAATCTCATCTATCTTGGCATCATCTTCTTCATCCATCCCCAGTGAAACTTCTTCTCTGACCGTTTCACAAAACAGCTGATGATTCACGTCCTGCATCACCATGTATGTGTTTTTCAACATGTCACGGTTCTTGTATCTATGACCGTCAACCGTCATGTATCCCTTGAATTTTTTCATAAGTCCACATAGGCATTTGGAAAATGTTGATTTACCTGCACCATTAGGCCCAACTATTGCAATCACTTCATTCTTTGGTACTTCTAAACGGTCAATATCAAGAGCGTCGTATCCGTCATAGTTGTATTTGTAATTCTCTAAAACTATGGTTTCTTCAATATTTTCCATGTCATCTACAGGGGTGAAATCGAGATTTTCCTTCACAGAGCGAAGACCATATTTTCGCAATTCATCCTCCTGTAATTTGATAAACTCGGCCATTGGCATATCAAAAGTAATACGTCCATCTTTCAGGCAAACTACACGATCACATATGTCCTTTAACCAGTAAAGTCTATGCTCTGCCACAACGATGGTTTTTCCTGCTTTTTTCCATTTCAAAAGAGTATTTTTTAATTCCTCAATTGCCTCAAGACTCAAATTTGACGATGGTTCGTCTAACGCAAATATTTCTGGGCTCAAGGTATCCACCGATGCACAAGCTAATTTTTGCTTCTCGCCACCTGACATCGCGAAAATATCCCTGTCAACCAAATCTTCTATTTTCATCTCGGCAACTGTTTTATCTATTCTTGATAAAATCTCTTCCTCCGGCAATCCCATATTTTCCGGGCCGAAAGCGAGCTCACTTGTACTGTCGACGCAGAAAAACTGGCTTCTTGGATTCTGAAATACCGAGCCAACATTTCTCGCAATATCATAAAGTTCTGAGTCAGATACATCCATTTGACATTTCTCATCTTCGCCCAATAGCACCTTCCCACTCATTTCGCCTTCATAAAAATGGGGAATCAGCCCATTTATCATACGAATCAAAGTTGTCTTGCCACAACCAGACTCGCCACATAATAAAACTGACTCCCCCTTCTTAATTGACAGCGACACATTATGCACAGAAGCCTCGTTTGAATTTTGATAACTAAAACTTACATTTTCAATATTTACCATTTCAACACATCCATAATTAAAAGTATCCAAGGAATCACACATATGCCAATGGCTATGAAATCTTGGATATGAAATCCTATTTTACATATATTTGTCCTTTTGACGGTTCCGCCAAGGCCACGTGTCAAAGCGGCCGCCGAGAGTTCATCCCCTATATTTACACAACATGCCATCAACGGCACCATGCGATATTCAATCATCTTTGTAAAATGTTTACCACCTAAACCAATTCCTCTCATGCGCATTGCACTATTGATAGAATTTGCCTCATCAAAAACTGTTGGAAAAAATCTAAACATAACCGATAATGGAATAATTATTTTTTCACTTATTTTCATTTTTTGCATGGCAGCTGTAAATTCACTAACCGTAGTCGACTCCATTAGATATCTGCCCATCATAATAACTGGCAAAAATCTTCCGAGGATTCCACAGGACCCCAGAACAAGGAAATACAATACTCCTGTTAAATAAATTGCATTACCAAATGTCATCAAAATATTTACACCCCAATAAAGTGCCACGCCTATAAAGGCTGTTTTCACCCTTCTTGCTGTGAGTAACAAGAAAAATGGAAACATGCACAATACGGGTACAGTGTAAGTTGTTCTTTCACCACCTGCTCCCCCAAGAGCAAACGTCGTAATCGTAATCAAAAACAACATCTTGGTTCGTGGATCTAAAATTAGTCCACGTTTTATTGTTGCTTTTTTTGTGTTGCACACTTTCATTAAACAATACCTGCTTTTTCGAAATGCTTCTTCATTAATGCCTTACCAAGTATTGCTCCTATAATTCCACAAACAAATGCAGCCACGAAAAGAACTGGCATTATCCAAGGTTGGAAAATATTTTTCAAAGCATCAACATACTCTGTTCCATATGAACTTCTTGTTGCAAAATATGCATCGATATTGAGGTATAAAGGTAAAAAGCATCCGAATATTGTCACATTCAACGCACCATGACTCAATGCGATTTTCTTGAAATCACTGTAATTACCGCTCTTGGCAATCAAGTCAGCAATCAAACCACATACAATACCCAATATAAATGGCCAATATCCCATTCCTGTAATCCATAGATACAATCCTATAATTATAGTCATGACTGTGATCATTCCAAACTTTTTCACCTTTGTGTAAAAGAGCATCATTGGAATACCACCGATTATTGGGCAAATAACT
>JAILFK010000005.1 GCA_024697595.1 Lachnospiraceae bacterium
AGTCAGGAACATCATCTTTTGGATGACATCCCTGCATAGGGAGCGGGGGTTGGGGCAGAGCCCCAAGTATAACAAAAGCACCGATTTACACGGTGCTAATGTTTTTAGATTTTTGGGACATTTTCAAAAATGCTTGACACAACTTTTTTCACTTTTTTTCATCTTTTTTTAAAGTTTATTTTCACGCCATATTTCTATCACCTTTTAACACATTTTAACCTTTCAGTTAAAGTTTGTTTTCACACTCATTTTCCCCAATCATTTAACAGTATATTATGATGCATCACAATATATATTCAAGCCACTTCTCATTATGACAATTATACATTTATCAAAACTTATATTCGCCCCTGAGACTTTAAAATATTTAGCGCCAATCCAATGTCTTCCGGTGTGGTCACTTTGACATTATTATAGTCTCCCATAACCAATTTCACCTTACGGCCCATAACCTGCTCCACCACCATGGCATCATCAGTAATATTTTCCAGATTTAGCTCCTGCATTTTATCATATGCTTCCTTTATTAATGCATATTCAAAACACTGGGGTGTCTGCACCGACCACACCTGATCTCTCTTTGGCGTGTTTGCCACATAACCATTTTCATCTGCAATCTTCACAGTATCCTTACTAGGCACGGCTATAACACAAGCCTTGTGTCGCTTTACATTTAAAATGGCATTGTCAATCACATCATTTGTCACAAAAGCCCTAGCGCAATCATGTATCAACACATAGTCACCTGTAACAGCCTTCAAGCCCGCGTAAACCGAATCATATCGCTCCGCTCCACCTGCCACAATTGATGTAACCTTTCCTATATTATATTTGTCAACAATTTCCTTCTGACAAAACTGCTCATCGCCAGCTGCCACCACCAAAACAATTTCATCCACTGCACTTCGGTCAAATATTTCCAAAGAATAAACAACCAGTGGCTTATTCGCCACTGGCATGTATTGTTTTGGTATTTCAGAATTCATTCGCCTGCCTGCGCCTGCGGCTAACACAACCGCGCTAATCTTTTCACCCATTTCATTCCACCTATAATCACTCACGCCAACTCAGTTGCGGATCCGACCTCAATCACAAGCCAAACTCAGTTGCACATCCGACCTCAATCACAAGCCAAACTCAGTTGCACATCCAACTTCAATCACTCATACAACTTCAATTGCACGTCCAACCTCTATCACTCGCAGAAGTTCAATTACGCATCTATCTCTCGCCTAAAACCAAATTTGGAATAGCGTTTAGATCCCAACCATCTCTTCTACCATTTATATACTCGTAATAAGCTGCTGCTCCAATCATAGCAGCATTGTCTGTACATAAAATCGGAGATGGATGATAGAACTTCACACCTTTAGCCTCGCAAGCCGCCTTCATAGCCTCGCTAAGAGTCTTATTGGAAGCCACGCCGCCTGCTATAGCAAACTTGGTCACCTTGTACTCATCAATGGCATTCATAGCATTGCCCACAAGAGCATCGATCACAGCCTGCTGAAAAGACGCTGCAATATCTGCCTCATTTATCTCCTCGCCTTTCATCTCAGCGCCGTTGATATAATTCAGCACCGCCGACTTTAAGCCACTAAAACTAAAATCATAGACTCCATCATCCACTTTCGCCACAGGGAACTTTATGGCATGAGGATCACCCTCCTTGGCCTTTTGTTCCACCTTTGGTCCCCCTGGATATCCCAAACCTATAGCTCTGGCAACCTTGTCAAATGCTTCCCCCGCCGCATCATCTCTGGTGCGCCCTAGGATTTCATATTTTCCATAATCAGATACATTTACCAAATGAGTATGGCCACCTGACACCACCAAGCACATAAATGGTGGTTCTAGTTGAGTATCTTCTATATAATTAGCACAAATATGTCCCTCTATATGGTGGACGCCCACAAGAGGTATCCCCTTGGCCCATGCAATGGCCTTGGCCTCCGACAATCCAACCAAAAGAGCCCCGACTAAGCCAGGGCCATAAGTTACACCAATCGCATCAATATCATCAAGGGTTACATCCGCTTCCTTCAAAGCCTCCCTAACCACCTGGTTCACTCTCTCAATATGTTTTCTAGATGCAATCTCAGGGACAACGCCTCCATACAAAGTATGAATCGGAATCTGTGTGGATATAACGTTGCTCAAAACTTCACGACCATTTACCACAACAGCTGCCGCCGTCTCGTCGCAAGAACTCTCAATCGCCAGAATTCTCACTTTATCATTTCCAGTCATCTGCATCTCCTTCTACCATTTTAAATGTAAGAATCTTCCACTTGCCGTCTTTGGCCTGTCGAAGAACAAATTTCTCATAGGTTCTCGAGTAAGTACTTCCCTCCCGAGTAAAATAATAAGCATCAACATATGCGCAATGATAACCATTTACCATAGCATATGTAATGTCCGCACTGTCGCATACCTTGGATTGTAAAATAACCTTCTCGCGGTTATTGTAGTCAATTACATCCTGTTTCAGACTCGCAATGTATGTAGTCTCAGGATTGTACTCCAACAACTCATCATCGAGAAGTTCACGAATCTGCATTGCCATCTTGTCCATCTCTTTGTCGCTATATTCCTCAGCATACAAAGCAGTGGTGATGCGATTGTACCACTTCACCACCTCACGAGGTGTTGCAGGATAGTCCTTCTTGAAGTCTTTGGTTATAATCTTGTCAACCTCAGTAATCTCTTCATTATTCTCTGTTGTCGTCGTATCATTTTTGTGAGACAAATGATAATAATATCCAACTATCAAAACCGCTGATAAAATTACCACAAGGCCTATTCTAATCGCCTTCTTCATCTGCACTCCTCCCATCACTCGTCTGCAAAATCAAGTTCAACCTTTTTGCCGTCCTCACCTAAGTATGAGTTGGCAAATATTTTCCTCACCGCTGGCAAATAAGATTTATGTCTAACTAAAGACGGACTGAAATGTGTCAACCACATCTCGTTAACCTGAGCCTCTTTGGCCATCTGTGCCGCCTCGTAAAATGTCATATGTTTATACTGCTTTGCCTTGGCAAGTTTTTCCTTCTCGGCATACATGCCTTCGCAAATAAACAAATCTGCATTTTGCACATGGGAAACGATATTGTCACAAGGTCTAGAATCTGTACAATAAGATACTCTAATACCTTTTCTATCAGGTCCCATCACCATATCCGGTGTAAATGTCTTGCCCTCGAACTCCACTGTCTCTCCGTGCTGCAATTTGCCCCACACCTGCACAGGAAGTCCAAAGCCTTTTGCCGCATCCACTGAAAATTTTCCAGCTCGCGGAATGTCAATTGTATATCCATAACATGTAATGTTGTGTCTCACTTTATAAGCTGTAATGTGATAACCATTTATCTCAATCTGCTCCTCGCTCTTATCAAGCTCGATAAACTTTAGAGGAAATGGTAATTCCGGCGCAATAACTCTAAGGGAATTCACCACATTTTCAAGGCCCTTGGGCCCTATCATTGTCACCGGCTCACACCTGTCCGAGTTACCCATAGAAAGCAATAAACCAGGCAAGCCACTTATATGATCCGCATGATAATGAGTAAAGCAAATCACATCTATGGGATTCGGGCTTATTCCCGCTTCCTTCATGGCTATCTGTGTACCCTCACCGCAGTCTATCAAAAGACTGCTTCCGTTATATCTTGTCACAAGTGCCGTCAACCACCTATTAGGCTGAGGCATCATTCCAGCTGTGCCTAGCAAGCATACATCTAACATCTATTTCTTCCTCTACTTTAAGTATATATAAGTAATATCATTTCTACCCCAACGTCTTCGTCATCACGCAGGCATCCTCATCAGGATAATGGTAAAAGTTTTTCCTCATCCCTACATTTACAAAGCCGGCCTTCTCATACAATTTTTTAGCAGGCACATTTGACTTTCTGACTTCTAGAAAAAATCTATTAGCGCCTCTATTATGAGCCTCATTCATAAGAGATTGTAATAACTCATATCCAACACCACGTTTTTTATATGAAAAATGTGTTCCGATGGCAGGCAATTCCGCCTCATCTGCAGCCACATACATAATTCCAAATCCAGCCACTTCTCCATCAACAACATTTACCAAAACAATAGCTTTGTCGTCAGCTAAAACATCTTCGTAATCTTTTTCTTTCCAATCTTTGTGAAATATACTTTTTCGGATTTCAGTTATTCTCTGAAAATCGTTCAGTTCTCCGCGTCGAATCATAACAACCTCTCGGCTCACCATATCGAATCATTACTAATCTTTTAATTTCCGCCTTCAGCTGCCAACTTCTTAGTTCTCTCCCTCTCAGCTTGAGAAACCCTCAAGTATTCCGGTCTGAAGTCATCTGAATTTATAGCTTTTCCTTCATTATAATATGTAACAGCTCTGACGCACAGGCTAGATGCACTTTGATATGCCAAATGCGCTGGAGCAAAAGAATACTTCACCTTGCAATTGTCCTCAATGGTTTGACGCTGCACATTTACACCATCGCCTAAGAACACCACCTCTTTAATCTGACCTAAATCGGTTTCAGCACTTTCTCCGTCGCCTAAAAGTTGATTGATTTTATCAAGAAGTTCATTGATATCCAAAGGGCACTGGTCCATAACTATATCAAGGTCATCATTTTCAAATCTATATAGTCCTGTAAACACTTGATTTCTTCTGGCATCCATAATAGGACAAATCAGTTTGTCACTACCATAAAAATTGCATGCCATAGCCTCAAGTGTAGGAACAGCAATAATCGGTTTGTCCATAGCCAAAGCCACTCCCTTGGCTGTGGCAGATCCAATTCTAAGTCCCGTAAATGAACCTGGGCCTGCTGCCACTGCAATGGCATCTACGGTATCCAAATCCAATTCCAATGTATCCTTTAAAATATCTAGCATTGGAAGAAGCGTCTGGGAATGTGTCTTTTTAAAATTTGTTGTAAACTCGCCCTGTATAATGCCTTCTTCTAGCACCGCCACACTAGCCACAAGGCCTGAACTTTCAATTCCAAGTATCTTCATCAAATTTCCTCTATTGTAATGCGTCGATAATCAAACCCACGCTCTAAATCTTTCTCGATAGTAATCTGAGAATAATGCTCTGGCAAAATCTCTTCTATTAAATTAGCCCACTCTATCATAGTAAGACCTTCGCCGTAGACATAATCATCGAAACCGATCTCATCCATCTCCTCCACATCACCGATGCGATACACATCAAAATGATAAAAAGGAATTCTACCAGATTCATAGACCTGTACTATCGTAAATGTGGGACTGCAAATCGGCTCCTCAATTCCGAGCCCCTGAGCAATACCTTGAGTGAGAACAGTCTTGCCCACACCTAAATCACCTATTAATGTATAAACTTGACCAGCCTCGGCTTTTTCGCCCAGCTGTCTGCCCAGCTCCAAAGTCTCTTCCGGCGAATTAGTTTCTATTACCATACATTCCTCTTTGCAAAAATTATTTCAACTCATATTTACGCTTGTCCATCTCGGCCTGTGTAAAATATTATTTCAACTCATATTTACGCTTGCCAATCTCGGCCTGTGTAAAATATTATTTCAGCTTAAATCTATACTCAGCCACATTAGCCTTTACGATCTCATAAATTTCTGGAATCTTGTCCTCAACCTGACATTTCGGAATAATATAAGCATTTACCCTACTAGAAAAAATCAAAATAAGTTTTTTAGTAGAGATTGCCTTGTACACATACTGCCATTCTAGAGTTGCACTCTCCCCTGACTCAGCTGTCACAACAACGCCTTCGTCACAGATATTATAATGAATAGTTTTACTCAAAACTGGATCCATATGAATAACTCGTTTAGCACGAATTCTCAATGAAAAAGGAACATATACAAGAAAAACTATTCCAATTAGCATATATAAATATCTAGATTGCTGTCCTTCAAAATTCCCTGAGAAAATAGAGATAGCTAAAACCGCTATTCCCAAAATCACTGGTAACAATCCCTGCATAGAAGTATATGCGTGATACATGTTAAATGCATACATATCACTTTCGGTTAACTTAATATCAAATTCTGTAGACATTCCATTTCTCCTAATTAACTAATATAATTCATTTAATTTTAGCACATTTACCACAAATACAAAACCTTAATTGCGACCATGTAAAATCGGTGACAGTGGTTTATAAATAAACATTGTAATAAGCACAGATATCAATCCCTTCACTACGGTAAATGGTAAGTTAAATACCACCAAGCATTGAAGCAGAGATTTCATCTCTGATAAATGTAATAATCCTGATGAAATAGCAGAGTACATATCGATACAAACCTGCTGAGCTCCGTCAAAGTACGCCTTGACATACACTGGATATACCACAAAATAATTTGAAGGCACACTCACAAGTCCCATTACAACAGCTCCTACAATACCACCGATGATAGCACTCTTTTTGCACTTGTTTCTATTATAAATAAGGCCTGCAGTGAACACAAAAGTAGCTCCCAAAATAAAGTTGGACAACTCTCCAATAAACATACTCTGTGAAACTACTAGATGTAATAAATTCTTGATAAGCTCAATCAAAACACCATAAACCGGTCCTAGGGCAAAAGCCCCTAACAAAGCTGGCAAATCAGACAAGTCAAACTTGATAAAACTTGGCATAATCGGAATAGCAAATTCTATGTACATAAGCACAAATGCCACTGCCGAAAGCATAGCTGTCACTGTAAGCTGTCTAACCCCCATCTTTTTCTTCCCTGTATTAGTTGACATATTATTGTCGCTCATTGTTAACTCCTATTAAATATTATTTCTATCATTTTTCTCTTCTATCGTTTTCTATGTTAAATATTTTCTATTGTCATCTCACATGAAGAATTATTTCTTTGGTGGGATAACAATATTGTCGAAGAAGTGATTTCCATGATAATTTCCACCATCGCGCCTATTTCCATTACCGCGATTATTGCCATAGCCGTTGCCGCGATTATTAGCACCATTACCACCACGATTGTTTCCGCGGTTGTTTCCGCGATTATTTCCACCGTTGCCACGACTTCCGCCCTTTGACTTATCTAAGCGGCCATCTGTACCTTCTGGTTTCTTCCCTGTGGCACCAGCAACCTTGTTATCTCCGGCTGCACCACCGATTTTCATGGTAAGCTGAATTCTTTGCTTCTTCAAATCCACTTCCATTACTTCAACATCAACGATATCTCCAACGCTAACCACATCCAGTGGATGCTGAATATATCGATCACTCATCTGTGATAAATGTACCAAACCATCCTGGTGCACACCAATATCTACAAAAGCACCAAAATCGATAACATTTCTCACAGTTCCCTTTAATACCATTCCTGGCTTTAGATCCTCCATAGAGAGTACATCGCTTCTCAAAATCGGCTTTGGCATATCCTCACGAGGATCACGTCCCGGTTTCGCCAACTCCTTGATAATATCCTCCAAAGTCATGACACCAACGCCAAGTTCTTCAGCCAAGGACTCTACACTGCTAATTTCTTTTTCAATTCCTGACATTCCACCAGATGTAATCTCTGACACCTCATGTCCTGTCTTTTCAAGAAGAGCTGTTGTAACCTTATAACTCTCCGGATGCACACTAGTTGCATCAAGAGGATTCTTGCCATCTAAAATTCGAAGGAATCCAGCACACTGCTCATAAGCTTTTGGTCCAAGCTTTGGCACTTTTAAAATCTGTGCTCTTGAGGCAAACTTACCATTTTCCTCTCTATAAGCCACAATATTTTTCGCAATAGTCTTGTTGATTCCAGATACATATTCAAGCAATGACGCAGAGGCAGTATTTACATCAACTCCAACTCTATTTACACAGTCCTCAACAACGCCACCTAAAGCCTCACCAAGTTTCTTTTGATTCATATCATGCTGATACTGTCCAACACCAATAGACTTTGGATCAATCTTTACAAGCTCAGCCAATGGATCTTGCAAACGTCTGGCAATCGAAGTGGCACTTCTCTGACCTACATCAAAATTAGGAAATTCCTCTGTGGCAAGTTTTGAAGCAGAGTAAACCGATGCTCCCGCCTCATTTGTAATCACATACTGCACTGGAACAGGAATATCCTTTAAAAGATTTACAATAACCTGCTCTGACTCGCGAGATGCGGTACCATTTCCCACAGAGATAAGAGAAATATTGTATTTAGAAATCAATCTCTTTAACACAATCTCAGATTCTGCCACCTTGTTTTGTGGCGCTGTAGGGAAGATAACTGTAGTGTCTAAAACCTTGCCCGTCTCGTCAACAACAGCCAACTTACATCCTGTTCTAAAAGCCGGGTCCCACCCCAGTACAACCTTACCAGCAATTGGTGGTTGCATAAGAAGCTGATTGAGATTCTTACCAAATACTTTAATGGCCCCATCCTCTGCAGCTTCAGTTAGTGAACTTCTGATTTCACGCTCAATAGCCGGTGCAATTAATCTGTCATATGCATCTTGCACAACATCTTCTAGAATTGGTGTGGTAAATGCATTGTCCTCCGTAATCACCTGCTTGTTTAAATATTTGATAATATCCTCCACAGGCGCCTCGATCTTTACACTCAAGACCTTTTCCTTCTCCCCTCGATTTAGGGCGAGAACTCTATGACCTGGAAGTTTTGCTATAGGCTCATTGAAATCGTAATACATCTCGTATACACTCTCCGCCTCAGCATCCTTGGCACTAGAAATAATATGTCCCTTTTGCTCAGTGAGATCACGAATTCTAATTCTATAATCCGCCTCGTCACTGACCATTTCTGCAATAATATCCTTGGCGCCAGCAATGGCATCATCTACAGATGCAACTTCCTTTTCCTCGTTTACATAATCTACTGCTATATCTTCGATAGCTTTATCTGCCTTTTGAGTAATGATAATCTCAGCAAGAGGCTCTAATCCTTTTTCCTTGGCAATTGTGGCACGAGTACGACGTTTTTGCTTATAAGGTCTATACAAATCCTCAACCACAACCAAAGTCTCAGCTGCCAAAATCTGCTGCTTCAACTCATCTGTAAGTTTTCCCTGCTCCTCTATGCTAGCAATTACTGTTGCCTTTCTCTCTTCCAAATTGCGCAGATAATTTAGCCTATCAAAAAGATTACGGAGCACCTCATCATTGAGTGCTCCGGTAACTTCTTTACGATATCTGGCAATAAATGGAATCGTGTTACCCTCGTCAATTAATCGAACTGTAGCCTCCACCTGTTGTGGCTTTATACCAAGTTCCTTGGCAAGTGTGCTGTTGATATCCATCTGTTGTCTCCCTTTTCTTGTTATTTTATAATCTGAAATCCATCTTACCGCCAATCAGTGTAGCCGCATCCGCCGCCTTTTTATTCTGTTGGTATGGATTACTTTCATTACTGTACTTTATAGTTGTTGTGGTAGTTCCACCTGATACATATGTCCTTCCACATTCTGGACAAACTGCAGTGTGAATTGCCACACTAGCATTTATAACCTTACCGTTATTTTGCGCAGCTTTGTCATAAGCATTGCTTACATGCTCGCCCTCATGACCTCTAACCACCGCCGGCGCTGCCTGAGGCGATATATGTGCTGCAGCCTTAAAGGATACATTCTCATCAGAACCATCCATATACTTCCGTTCTCTACAAGTCTTACAATCCACAGGTGATGATTTCATCTGGGCGTCTACCGTAGTATTGCCTTCTACGTTTCCAACACTTCCTGTGGTTTTAACTCCATCTGAAGCAGCCCCCACGCCTTGACTTCCATCATAGGCAAAATTTCCAGTTAGCCCAGAAATTGCAGAATAGGCTGATATTCCATCTAATGCTCCTATTCTCATAGCGACTCCTCCCTTCAGATAATACTCATAAAACCGCTCTATATAAATGTCTCAATCATAGCTAGTATCATAATTATACAACGATTTTTCGCCTTTCACAAGAATTTAATAGTTCTTCACTTAGTCTAAATAAATTTAACAACGCCTCACCTATTCATAATGAAATTAATAGTTCTTCACTCATTCCACTATTTACATAACTTCTGTAAAATGTTAAAACTTCCTTATGAATATTTTTGAAACTATAGCCCTTTGGTTAGAATACAAAACCCAAAATCACATATGCCTGTTTCACCATGTGACCGGATATTATTGTCCAGGTTGCGGCGGAACAAGAGCAGTAATCGCCCTTTTAAAAGGTAAACTTATAACATCTTTTATCTACCACCCTCTGGTGCCCTACTCGCTACTTGCATTTATATATGTAATTGTTCACTTTATATTTTGCAAAATAATGCATAAGAACTATCATTTCCCAACTTACACCTTGTGGCTCGCTCTAGTAATCCTCATTCTCAATTGGATTATCAAAAACATCGCCCCAGTTTTTTTAAATTAGTCGTCCTGGCGAGCCCAACCGTAAGCATATTTTACAGCCTTGGCCCAACCCTTACGCTTAGTCTCGCGTTCTTGCGGATCAATAGAAGGAGTAAATACTCTATCGTATTGAATATTTCTCATAACCTCTTCCTTGCTTCCCCAAAATCCAACTGCAAGTCCTGCAAGATAGGCAGCTCCCAAAGCAGTGGACTCCACTGAAGCTGGTCTATTAACCGGCTTATCCAACATATCAGACTGAAATTGCATCAAAAAGTCGTTGGCTGATGCTCCGCCATCCACATTTAAGGATCTAAGTTCTGTTTTAGAATCCGCTTCCATGGCATCGATTACATCGCAAACCTGATAGGCGATGGACTCAAGTGTAGCTCTGATAATATGATTTTTATTAGTACCTCTTGTAATGCCGACTATTGTGCCTCTGGCATACTGATCCCAGTGTGGTGCTCCCAGTCCGGTAAATGCTGGAACCACATAAGTACCATGAGTGCCATGTGCTTTCTTGGCCATATATTCTGAATCCTCAGCTGAATCAATCAGTTTCATCTGGTCTCTCAACCATTGAATGGCTGCTCCTGCCACAAAGATCGAACCTTCCAAGGCATAGTTCACTTTGCCATCCAGTCCCCATGCAATGGTTGTGACCAATCCATTTTGAGAGAACACTGGCTTTTCCCCTGTGTTCATAAGAAGGAAGCATCCTGTACCATAGGTATTTTTCGCTTCACCTTTCGAAAAACATGCCTGACCAAAAAGTGCAGCCTGCTGATCTCCAGCCGCTCCAGATATAGGAATCTCTCCTCCAAAGAAGCTTGGATCCGTCTGACCATAAACTTCACTTGAAGGTCTCGCCTCCGGCAGCATGGATGCAGGAATATCTAGTTCTTTTAAAATTTCCTCATCCCACTGTAAAGTATTTATGTTAAATAACATAGTACGGCTGGCATTGGAATAATCTGTCACATGAACAGCCCCCTTGGTCAATTTCCAAATCAGCCAAGTCTCCACTGTTCCAAATAAAAGTTCACCATTTTCCGCTCTTGCTCTAACACCATCCACATTATCTAAAATCCACTTGATCTTGGTAGCTGAAAAATAGGCATCTATTCGAAGACCAGTCTTGGAGCGCACCTCATCCTCCAATCCTCTCTCAATAAGCTTATCCGCCATCTCTGAAGTACGACGGCACTGCCACACAATGGCATTGTAAACTGGCTCCCCAGTATTTTTATCCCAGACAATTGTAGTCTCACGCTGATTGGTGATTCCAATACCTGCAATATCCTCTGCTGTAGCACCAATCTTTAGCATAGCCTCCACTGCCACCCCAAGCATTGTAGACCAGATTTCATTAGCGTCATGTTCCACCCAACCCGGGTTTGGAAACATCTGTCGAAACTCCTTTTGAGCCACACTACATACATTCCCCTCATGATCAAAAAGGATACATCTATTACTTGTTGTTCCTGCATCCAAAGCCATTACATATTTAGCCATATTAACCCCCTTAAATACAAAAAACTCCTGTCAAATATACGTACATTTATTATAATTTAACAACTATAATAATTCAATAATCCTAGGCTTTAAGCCACATTTTTTCAGGCCTAGTGTATATTCGACAGAAGTCATAAATTTCTCTAATTAAATATAATTTTGTTTTGGTAAATATTATTTATCCAAGGCTCAAATTATTTCAAACGGATCATCTGAACAACATCTAATGCTGCTGCCTTGGACTCATACTCGCACTCTTTGATCTCAGATGTGATAAATCCAAGTTCTCCAGCAACACCAGCGTCCACATATTCAACCTGACCAAAGGCAGCCTCAACTGCAGCCTTGTCAGCTGTTGTTCTTACAAAGAATCTATTTACCATCTGTGAAGCGTCAGCAAGCTCTAACTTCTCTGGCTTCCACTCAATCTTGATATTCTTGTCCACATGCTTTGCCATTCTAACAACATCACCTACAACGGCACTTGCTGTAGGAAGCTTACCAGCTCCTGAACCATAGAACATTCCATCCCCAAGCATATTTCCATGTACGAACACAGCGTTAAATACTCCATTTACATTGAAAAGTGGATGTGTTGGCTCAAGCAAAAATGGTGCTACTCTAGCCACATATGTATCTCCAACTTCCTTGCTTGTTGCAAGAAGCTTGATGCTTCTGCCCATAGCCTTGGCATACTTGATATCTGTTGCAGTGATATGTGAGATACCCTCTGTTGGGATGTCGTTATAATCCACATGCTGTCCTGCCACCAATGAAGTCAAGATAGCAATTTTACGGCATGCATCATATCCCTCGATATCAGCTGTTGGATTCTTCTCTGCGTAGCCCTTGTCCTGAGCATCCTTCAATACGTCCTCGAACTCAGAACCCTTCTCACTCATCTCTGTCATCATGTAGTTTGTTGTACCATTTACGATACCAGCGATTTCCTCTACCACATCACCTGTCAAGCACTCCTGAAGAGCACGAATAATTGGAATTCCGCCACCTACTGATGCCTCAAACATGAAGTTTACGCTGTTAGCCTTGGCAATAGCAATAAGCTCTGCGCCCTTGTCAGCAACTAAAGCCTTGTTGGAAGTTGTCACGTTCTTGCCAGCCTCAAGCATTGCCTTAACAAATGTAAATGCTGGCTCAACTCCTCCCATTGTCTCCACTACAATATCGACCTCTGGATCCTCAGCGATTGTCTTGTAATCATGTACAATCTTATCTGCAATTGGATCACCCTCGAAATCTCTTAAGTCAAGTACATACTTAAGCTCTAAAACCTCTCCAACTCTCTTTGCAATAACGTCCTTATTTACCTCTAAAACTTCTGCCACACCGGAACCGATTGTTCCGTATCCCATGATTGCTACTTTCATTTTCTTACTCCTTAGATAATATTTTTGCAAAATGTATTCCACTTATTTTTTCAATTGACTCCACCATACCATCTATATCTCCCGATTGTGGCAAGATATCCACACTGAGAGTCAATGAAGCTATTCCATTTACCGGAATAGTCTGATGAATAGTCAAGATATTGCCCTTGAAGCGCGCAATGGTTCGCAACACTTCCGACAGGATTCCCGGCTCATCATCTAACTGAACCAACAATGTTATTGTTGTACCCTTGTCATTTTTATAAAAAGGAAAAATATCTTCCTTATATTTATAGAAGGAACTACGACTTATTCCCACCAGTTCAGTGACTTCCTGAACGGATGAACATTTTCCAGAGTCCAATAATCTCTTGGCCTCAACCACTTTTAACAGCACCTCCGGCACCGCTTTTTCCTTCAAAACATAATAGGTAGTCTTCTCTGACATATTCCCTCCGAGTGTATTTGTGTCAAATACATTTGTCTTTACTCGAAAGATAATATAACATAACAAGACTACCTATATCAAGTAGATTTTCTTTCTATTATAAAAGATTCACATTATGACCAAAAAGAACTAAATTCTATAAAAAATTTACCACATTTTACCTAGAAAATCAGTCCGCATCGGCAGTGTGTCTATCCGGGCATCCCAGCGAGCACCATTTTAAATAGGCATTCATAAACGGAGATATACTTCCATCTAAAACCGCATCCACGTTACCAGTTTCCTCACCAGTTCGCAAATCCTTTACCATCTTATATGGTTGCAATACATAGGAGCGAATCTGATTACCCCAGCCAATCTCAGTAACCTCGCCTCTAATTCCCTGAGCCTCGCGCTGTTGCTTCTCCATCTCCAAAAGATAAAGTTTAGCCTTTAACATCTGCATAGCCTTGTCCTTGTTTTGAAACTGAGATCTCTCATTCTGACACTGCACCACAATTCCTGTTGGAAAATGTGTTATACGAATGGCCGAGGAAGTCTTATTGATATGCTGTCCACCTGCACCGCTGGCTCTGTAGGTGTCAATTCTGATATCCTCATCATTTACCACAATATCGATATTGTCATCAAGCTCCGGCATCACATCGCAGGATGCAAAGGAAGTCTGCCTCTTGCCTGCCGCGTTAAATGGGCTGATTCTAACAAGTCTATGAACACCACTTTCAGATTTAAGATAACCATATGCGTTGTCACCATTCACCTGAAATGTTACCGATTTAATTCCAGCCTCATCTCCATCTAAATAATCCAACTCCTCAATGGCATAACCTCTAGAATTGGCCCATCTAGTATACATTCGATAAAGCATAGAAACCCAGTCACAAGCCTCTGTTCCGCCGGCTCCAGAATGAAGGGTAACAATGGCATTATTGCCATCATATTCCTCAGACAAAAGAGTCTTCATTCGAAGATCATCAAAATCTCTCTCAAACTCATCTATAAGATCTTGAATCTCAGGCACCAAATCCTGATCATCTTCCTCCTCGGCTAAAGATATATACTCCGAAATCTCATCATAAATTTCCTCAAGTTTTGCAAACATTGCCACATCATCCTTGAGGCTTTTGAGCTCTTTCATCTTGGCACTGGAAGTTTCCGCATCATTCCAAAAATCAGGTGCTTCCATCTCCCTCTCCATCTCCTGTATTCGATTAGTTTTATTATTCAGGTCCAAGGATTCCTTCACCTCGTTCATAGGCCCCTCGTACCCCTGCATGGTCAATTTAAATCCATCTAATTCTACGATCAAAATTTTACCCTCACACTTTTTCTTTATCTAATTTGTAACTCCCACAAATCGCAACAACATTTCTCACAATAAGAATTCACACAATACTATTTATTGATTTCCTCGCGCAAGACCTCGATGCCTTTTTGAATCTGGTTATCATATGCCTCGTCATAGTCTTGGTTATCATCACCTAAATACTCATACTCCAGCTTAATGTCTGGCTCAATACCAACCTTGTCTATATTTTCACCCTTTGGAGTGAAATATTTAGCAGAGGTAACTTTCACAGCACTTCCGTCTTTTAACTCCACAAGGGACTGAACAACACCCTTGCCATAAGTTTTTGTTCCAACTATTGTTGCACAATCATAATCTCTCAGTGCTGCAGTAAAAATCTCAGAAGCACTGGCAGTATTTTCTGTAGTCAAAACCACCATTGGCATATCGACATAATGCTCTGCATCTGACTTAAATTCCTGCTTGTTACCATTTTTATCTTCTATATAAGTAATTAGTCCCTCTGGCAATAAATAATCTAACATATCAACTGCGGCATCCATTGTTCCACCGCCGTTGTATCTCAAATCAAAAATCACGCCCTTCATGCCTTGAGACTCTAAATCTTCCATAGCAGCCTTGAACTGTTCAAAAGTATTTTCCGAAAAATCTGTAATGTAAAGATAACCAATTCCATCATCCATCATCTCATATTCAACACTCTTGATATCAATATTTTCTCTTACCATTGTGACAGTTTGTTCCTCGCCATCTCTTATATAGGTAAGCTTAAGTTCAGAACCAATCTCTCCTCTTACTGCCATGGCAAAATCTGATACCGTCTCACACTCTGAAGCCTTCACATCACCTGCAGCAACTAAAATATCTTCCGCCTTCATACCTGCCTTTTCAGCTGGCGATCCTTCGTATACTGACTGAACAATTATTCTGCCATCTTCCTCTCTGGACAAAACCATTCCAACACCACTAAAGCTGCCGCTGGTAGTTTCTTTTAATTTCTTATATTCCTCGGCTGTAAAATATTCAGCATATTCATCATCCAAGCCAGCAATCATACCTTTGTAGATTCCCTCAGCTCTAGCTTCGTCATCAACTTCATTATAATAATATTTATCAATAACCGACTGAATAAAGCGAACTTTCACAGGATCAGCTCCTAGTATAGCAGCTGATTTCGAACTATTTAAATAAATTAACGAGATGCATCCTATCACAAATATAGCCACTAGGGATGTGATAATTATTCCATTTCTTAGTCCTTTTTTATACATTTCTCTATCATACATAATCTTTTAATTCTCCTTGATGTATATATTACTATATTTTCGCAAAAAACATCCCCTAGATATTACAAGGGGATGTCCTCTTTTTTGTTAAATACAACTACATTTTACACTTTTAAATGTTTCTTGATAGTAAGTCTACTTCCAACATAACCAATTCCAATACCTAATAATAAAGAAACTGGAATCAACACATGGAATATAGTACCCACTGGTAAAAATGATATAAAGTTATTTAAAATATTATATTTTTCAGCCACATACACAATAACTGTCTGGTACATGAAAAATAGTAATACAAGGGGTATAACCGAACCAACAAACCCGATTATTACACCCTCTACGATAAATGGCGCTCGCACAAAACTATCCTTGGCACCAATGAGTTTCATAATAGCAATCTCTTCTTTTCTAACAGAGATACCCACTGTGATCGTATTGCTTATAAGGAACACCGCCACCGCAATCAATATTGCAATCACACCGATAAAAATAACACTTATCAGTTTGTTCATATCAGACAGTGTATCAGCAGCCACCTCCGACTGCTTCACCTCTCGCACTCCATCTAAAGACTCAAGGTATGTAACCAACTCTCCCTGCATAGAAATATCATTTAGATACACCTCATAATTGGCTGAGTTGGCCAAAGGGTTATCATTGGCAAATCCTTCTGCCAACTCTTCTTTTCCCTTAAAATACTCTGTTTTAAAACTCTCCCACGCTTCGTCAGCTGAGACAAAATGATATTCCTTTACCTCGCCACGCTTTGAAAGTTCATTTCCAATATTATCAATCTGATCCTGTGTTGCACCTGGATCGAAGAATACTGTTATAGCCACGCCTTCTTCTGCGGTGCGAACCATCTGCTTAAAGTTCGAACCTATAGAATAGAATAATCCAAACAAGAAAATACAAGCTGTCATTGTAGCGATTGATGCCAATGAAAACAACTTATTTCTCCAAATATTTTTTAATCCCTGTCCAAAATTATAAAAAAATGTATTAAGCTTCATTGATATCACCCCACTCTCCGTCAGTCACAACTCGCCCGTTTTTAATGTAGATGACTCTCTTATTCATTTTTCTAACAATCTCAGTATTGTGTGTTACAACCACAACCGTTGTTCCACGCTCATTAATCTCCTCAAGGAGCTTCATTATCTCCCAAGCATTGGTATCATCCAGGTTTCCTGTAGGCTCATCAGCCAAAAGAATATCCGGCTCATTTACCAGAGCTCTAGCAATAGCTACACGCTGCTGCTCTCCACCGGACAACTGTCTCGGAAGAGATTTATATTTAGCTGCAAGGTTTACCAACGATAACATCAATGGAACCTTTCGTTTAATTTCTTTTGTAGGTGCCTCCACAACCTTTAAAGCAAAGGCAACATTTTCATATACATTTCTGTCTTGAAGAAGTCTAAAATTCTGAAAAACAACACCAATTTTTCTTCTGAAATTTGGAATGTTCTTGTGATTAATCTTGGATAAATTCTTTCCAGATATATATATTTCGCCTTCTGTTGGGTTAAGTTCTTTTAAAAGCAACTTTATCAAAGTAGATTTTCCTGATCCACTCTTTCCCATTACAAATACAAATTCACCCTTTTCAATATTTATGCTCACGTCATCTAGAGCAGGTACACCTTCCTGATATGTCTTGCTCACATGTTCTAGCTTAATCATACTTCATTCCTTTACAACTACCTAAAATTCCTGATTCTCCATATATTTCATATATTTGACAACCATAAGAGCGATTTTAAATGTTATGGCATCCTCAAACACTCTAAGGTCAAGCCCTGTTGTCTTCTCCAATTTATCCAGACGATAAACCAAAGTATTTCTATGAATATATAACTGTCTTGATGTCTCTGAGACATTTAAACTATTTTCAAAAAACTTATTGATGGTAACCAAAGTCTCCTCGTCAAAGTCCTCTAGAGATTTTCCATCAAATATCTCCTTTATAAACATACGGCAAAGTGGAATAGGAAGCTGATAAATCAAACGGCCAATTCCAAGTTCTGAATAAGCCACAACATTTCTCTCCTCAATAAAGATCTTGCCTACATCTAATGCAAGTCCCGCTTCCTTATATGAACGAGAAACTTCCTTGATCTCATTCACCACAGTTCCATAGGACACGCGAATTTCATCCCGTCTGTCCTTGAAGGTGTCTATAATAACTGCTGCAATCTTTTGAATATCGTGTAAAGTTTCGTTTTCTCCCAATTCTTTCACTACAATGATGTTGTTCTCATCTACAGCAGTAACGAAATCTCTAGTCTTTCCACTAAAGACACTTCTGATTCTATCGATCTCGTCTCCTTCTTTTTTACTTCCTGTCTCAACAATCATAACAACTCTTCTAGCTTCCACATCTATATGAAGTTTCTTGGCTCTGTTGTAAATGTCCACTAAAAGCAAATTGTCCAACAGTAAGTTCTTAATAAAGTTATCCTTATCAAATCTCTCCTTGTAGGCAACCATCAGTTCCTGAATCTGGAAAGTGGCAATCTTACCGATCACCTGGGTTTCCTCCTCGTTTGTTCCAATGGCAAGAATAACAAATTCTAATTGCTGTTCATCATATACTTTAAAAAACTGACATCCAGCCACAACCTGGCTTTCCGCCTCTGATGCTGCAAAAGAAATTGCTGCCTCCTTATATTGTTTTGCATCTGAAATCGTAGTTGCAAGGACACCACCTTCACTGTCCATTACCGCAAATTCAACCTTTGATATCTGATGCAAGCCGTCTATTGTATTTTGCAATATCTGGTTTGATATCATGTGTATTCCTCCCGTTTATACATTTTACACAATTCATCAATGTAGTTTTAATACTTTTTACACATACCTATGGGACATTGTAATACAAAATGACATAAAAAGGAAGTATTATCCTTGTATTTTTTGTTCATTTTTCCCTTTGGGTAATAAATATGTATTAATTTCGTAATATTTTATAGATATTTCATTAAATTGACTAACAATTCACAGAAAATACATAAATATGTTTTGCATTTATATTGTCAATATTTTTTCAAAAATAAGCTGTTTTTTATGAGTTACATACAAAACAAACGTTCTTACAATGGTTTAAACCGTCCTATTGACACCCCCATTTTCTGTGGATAATGTTGATAATTTAGTTTACAACTTGTTTCACAAGGGTTTCACGGCTTATTTTTGTGGATAACTTTTTGAGTTTATCCACTTTATTTTACTACAATTACATAATTGTGAATTTTTTTTGTGCAATTTTAATAAATTCACATTTCCAACACATTTCTCTTGACAAAACCATTTTCTAATAATTTAAAAAACAAATTGAAAGATGAATCATAGTTCTATCATTATTACATAATTAAAACAATTTTGTAAAAAAATATAATATATAGCCAAAATAAAAAAACCTCTGGGAATTAACCCAGAGGTTTGAATCTTTAAATCTTAGAATATTCTTCTTACAGCAAGAATTGGGCTGTAGTTAACATTTGTATATGTTATACCGCTTGAAGAATTAAGTGCATTTACAATAGTACCATTTCCTGTATAGATACCTACATGTCCACTGTAGCAAACAATATCTCCAGCTTGCATCTCGCTTGTGCTAACTCCATATCCTACACTTCTCATCGCACTAGATGAATGTGGAAGGCCAACACCGTAAGCAGAGTATACACTCATTACAAATCCTGAACAATCAGTTCCATTTGTCAATGAAGATCCACCATAAACATATGGATTTCCAACAAACTGTGAAGCGTAAGAAACAACTGAACTACCACTTCCACCTGATGGAGCAACATAGTTAGATGAGCTTCCGCCGCCGCTTCTTGAAGAAGACTTTGTCTTAGCTGCTGCTGCAGCTGCTGCCGCTTGACGCTCAGCTTCCTCTGCTGCAAGTCTAGCTGCTTCCTCCTCTTTTGATTCAGCTGTCACATACTGAGTTGATAATGTTACAAACTCTGTTGAAACATATCCTGCCTCATTTTGATATGAAACCTGAACCCAACCAGATGATGCCATTGACTCATCTGTTACTACAAGGTCATCTGTCTGAGGCACCATTCCGATTACACTAGAATCAGTTGAAGCCTGCTCTCTAACATATAATGTCTCTGTTGTAACTGTAGCAAGTCTTGTTGAAACTGATTTAGCCAATTCCTCATCACCTACTACAACAAATTCACATTTTACATATCCAGTACAATTACCAGATGTAATGTTGTACCAACCATTCTCTGTTCCATTGACAGTAGCTGCAGAATCATCGTACAGCTTTCCTACAACCTCGCCATCTTCACTTGGTGTAGTTCTAATATTTACATAATTATCAACCTGTGCTATTGCAACGTTCGCGTATTCAGATTCTTGATTAGCAACTGTATTCTTATCTCCTGAACTAGTTCCTACGCTCTCACCATTAGCTTCTGCTGAAGCATCTGATAATATATTGGCAACTGTAAGTTGCATACCTGACAAAGTTGAATATGAACTCGAAGATGCAGCCTCTGTATCTGTCGAAGCCATAGTTACAGCTCCCGCTACTGGTGCAGCCTGAGCTGAAAAACTAGCACTACATACCAAAACACCTGCAGCCATTGCATAAGAGACCATCTTTAAATTCTTCTCTTTCATTTTTCCCTCCAACGAATATTTAAATTAAAAATATTACAAATTTGTTACATCTATGTCATTATAACAAGCATATATACCTATGTCAAGAGATTCCAAAGAGATAAAAGCATAAACTTTACTTTCAGTTTATCTTACTATTTTACATTAAATGCATCTACGCCTGGGTAAACTGCAAAGTCTCCCAGTTCTTCTTCAATTCTAAGTAATTGATTATATTTAGCAACACGCTCAGATCTAGAAGGCGCACCAGTCTTAATCTGGCAAGTATTCAATGCAACCGCTAAATCAGCAATTGTTGTATCCGCTGTCTCTCCAGAACGATGTGAAGAAATAGCTGTATAACCTGCCTTATGAGCCATCTTAATTGCTTCTAATGTCTCTGATACTGATCCAATCTGATTAAGCTTAATCAAAATAGAATTTCCTGCTCCAAGTTTAATTCCCTTGGCAAGTCTCTCTGTATTTGTAACGAATAAGTCATCACCAACAAGCTGCACCTTATCTCCAAGTCTTGCCGTAAGTTTCTGCCATCCTTCCCAGTCTTCCTCATCAAGGCCATCCTCGATAGATATAATAGGATATTTCTCACAAAGCGCTGCCCAATGCTCGATCAATTCCTCTGATGTATAAACTGTTCCAGCCTTTGGAAGCTTGTACTCTCCAACCTTGCCTGTCTTCCACTCAGAAGAAGCAGCGTCCATAGCAATCTTGAAATCGCGTCCCGGCTCATAACCAGCCTTCTTTACAGCCTCCAAAATTGTCTCAATCGCATCCTCATCTGATTTTAATGCTGGAGCAAAACCACCTTCATCTCCAACTGAAGTTGCTAGCCCTCTATCTTTTAATATAGAAGCAAGTTCATGGAATACCTCTGCGCACCATCTTAAGCACTCCTTAAACGATGGAGCTCCAACTGGCATAATCATAAATTCCTGAACATCAAGTCCTGATGAAAGAGCATGGCAACCACCATTTATAATATTCATCATTGGAACAGGAAGTTTATTTCCGCTGACTCCACCAAGAAATCTATATAGCGGAATATCAAGAGAAATACTAGCTGCTCTGCAACAAGCAATTGAAACCGCAAGAATCGCATTAGCTCCAAGCTTTGTCTTTCCCTTTGTACCATCCGCTGCAATCATAGCACCATCAATCGCATAAATGTCTGATGCATCCATTCCTATTAAAGTGTCATTGATAACTGTGTTAATATTTTCAACAGCTTTTTGAACACCCTTTCCTAAATATCTAGACTTGTCTCCGTCGCGTAACTCAAGAGCCTCAAACTCACCAGTTGAAGCACCAGAAGGCGCTGTCCCTCTACCAACTGTACCGTCAACAAGATATACTTCCGCCTCAACTGTAGGATTTCCTCTAGAATCTAAAATCTCTCTTCCTACAACTTTTTCAATCTCTAAATAATTCATATGCATTTCTCCTTATTACTGATTTTATGAACACCCCCTGAAGGGTAGCTAGCCCTTCGTATAATATCGGGAGTTCACAATAATTTACACGTGAGTTAGTATATCCTAACATTGGTTAGAAGTCAACAACTCATCTTGTCCTTGATATGTCCCATTTTCAATAATATAATAGAAATAACCATTAACTTTATATTATTACAAAGGGAGAATTTAATATGCATGACTTTCAACCATACCCAATAGATGTATTGGAAATAAATCCATTTACAAAATTAAGTAACGAGTGGGCCGCTTTGGTCACTGAGGCCGACGGCAAAGTAAATGCCATGACTGTAAGTTGGGGCGGAATCGGAGTTCTCTGGGGCAAAAACACCTGTACTATATATGTGAGAGATTCTAGATACACCAAGGAATTATTGGATAAAAGCGATACATTTTCACTCTGCTTCTTCGGCGAGGGGAAAAAGCATTCAACACTCCAGTATTTAGGAAAGGCATCTGGAAGAAACGAAAACAAGATCGCCGCAGCTGGATTAGAAGTAAATCACGCCAAGGATATCGCCTTCTTAGACACTTCTAATTTCGTATTCCTATGCAAGAAATTATCTGCCACAAAGATCAACGAGGAAGACTTTATCGATCCAGATTTAAAAGAGAATTTTTATTCTGGCAAGGAAGAAGGAAACTTCCACACTATGTACATTGGTGAAATCGTCGAGGTGTTGGCTAGATAGTTTACTCAATAACTTACAATTTATTAAATAACTTATAACAAGAAGAACTTCATATTAATATTTTTTATAAAGATATTTAAAAATAAGCACTCACGCTATACTTCGTTTGTTTTCTAGCGTGGGTGCTTTTTATGTTAATAATTTATTGTGAAATCACTATTCTTGCTCTACATTTACAATATCTAAAGCCAACTCTTCTAATTGCTTATCATCAACAGGTGTTGGTGCCTCTGTCATAAGATCGCTGGCATCCTTTACCTTAGGGAAGGCAATTACGTCACGAATCGACTCAGCTCCTGTCATAAGCATAATCATTCTATCCAAACCAAAGGCAAGTCCTGCATGAGGTGGAACACCGTATGAAAATGCATCTAATAAGAAACCAAATCTCTCATGAGCTTCCTCATTAGTAAATCCAAGAGCCTCAAACATCTTCTCCTGAACATCACTCTGGTGAATACGGATACTTCCGCCACCTAACTCGCAACCATTTAACACAATATCATATGCCTTGGCGCGAACTGAACCAGGATCAGATACCAACTTATCGATATCCTCCTCATAAGGCATTGTAAATGGATGATGCATTGCAAGGAATCTCTCCTGCTCATCTGACCACTCAAACTGAGGGAAATCAACAACCCAAAGGAAAGCAAACTCAGATGGGTCATACATCTCAAATTCCTTGGCAAGGTTACATCTCAAAGCGCCTAAAACCTCGCAAACTGTCTTGTATCTATCTGCTGCAAAGAGAAGTAAATCTCCTGGCTGACCATCCATAGCCTTTACAAGATTATCCATCTCTTCTTCTGTCATAAACTTGGCAAATGATGATTTGATTGAACCATCCTCATTTACACAAACATAGGCAAGGCCCTTGGCCCCGTAGCCCTTGGCGAACTCAACCAACTTATCAATCTTCTTACGTGGCATGTCCCCATGGCCCTTTACGTTGATACCGCGAACAGTACCACCATTTTCCAAAGCACCACTGAAGACTCCAAAACCGCAGCCCTTTACCACATCGGAAACATCTGTAAGTTCCATACCAAATCTAATGTCTGGTTTATCAGAACCAAATCTATCCATAGCTTCTTGCCATGTCATTCTCTGAATTGGTAACTTCACATCAACATCAATTGCATCCTTGAAAACTCTAGCGAGCAATCTTTCATTTACATCAAGCACATCATCAACATCAACAAAGGACATCTCCATATCCACCTGTGTAAACTCTGGCTGTCTGTCCGCTCTCAAATCCTCATCTCTAAAGCATTTTGCAACTTGGAAATATCTGTCATATCCAGAGCACATCAAAAGCTGCTTGAAAAGCTGAGGTGACTGAGGAAGTGCATAAAAGCTTCCTGGATGAACGCGGCTAGGTACAAGATAATCTCTAGCGCCCTCCGGTGTAGACTTCTGTAAAATAGGAGTCTCGATCTCAAGGAATCCTTCCTCTGTGAGAAATGCTCTGATTGCACTTGTAACCTTGCTTCTAAGCATAAGATTATTTTGAATATCAGGACGTCTCAAATCTAAGTATCTATATTTCAATCTAACTTCTTCCTTGGTATTAATACCTGCCTCAATTGGGAAAGGTGGAGTCTGAGCTTCTGACAACACTCTAATGGAATCAGCCAAAACCTCAATGGAACCAGTCTTGAGATTCTCATTTACTGCAGCACTTCTCTTGGCAACAGTTCCTGTGATGGCGATTACGTACTCGCTTCTCAACTCTCCCGCCTTGGCAAATGCTTCGCTTCCTGCTACAGGCTCATCAAATACTACCTGCATGATTCCGCTTCTATCTCTCAAGTCAATAAAAATCAAGCTTCCGAGGTTACGGCGCTTCTGCACCCAACCCATAAGTGTGACTTTCTTTCCAATTTCATTCTCGGTAACCTCAGCGCAACGGTGGCTGCGGTGAAGACCGCTCATACTCTCTGCCATTTCTTTGACTTCCTTTCTTATTTCAACATTGTTATTTCTCGAGAATTTACTAATTCTTCTAATTTATTATTTCCGCCCTCTCATCAGCGTAATAACTTTGCGGGAACGCTCCCGCTACGTATTCGCACCAGCGGTACTAAATTCGCTGCGCCT